>CAXRCC010000243.1:0-7882 GCA_964228975.1 Paraneptunicella sp.
CCGCCTCTTGCACTGGTCTTCATTTTTGCTTTTATCATGTATGCCGTCAGTCATTACGCCTACCCTACTTTTGTCATTCCACAGGCAGCATTGGCAGTCCAAAAACCGGTGTATACACTATTCACGTTAACAGGCTTCGCGTTAACCATCTTAGGCGTGTTGAGCTTTAGAAGAGCAAAAACCACGGTTGATCCGAGAGATCCAAATAAATCGGATTCACTCGTTGTGGTGGGTGTTTACAAACTCACTCGTAACCCAATGTATGTCGGTTTTTTGTTTTGTTTGATTGCGTGGGGAATTTATTTGAATGACGCAATGAGCTTAGCTTTTGCGTTTTTGTTCATTCCGTACATGAATCGCTTTCAAATAAAAATTGAAGAGCGTTTTCTTGAGCAAAACTTTGGTCAAGCCTTTCTGGACTACAAAGCTCAGGTTAGGCGCTGGCTGTAAGCGTTACAACTTTAAATCTAGTTGCCCGAGATCATCTTGATCATTACCGGATGCTGTTTGTCGGCGTTTGATGGCTTCTTTCTCTGCCCGCTTGCGACGCATCACGCACGCTTTAATGATTTTACGTTTCACCTCATCATCGATGGCTTGCCAATGTAAACGCTCATCTCGACTTCTAAAACACCCAATACAATAACCCTTCGGACCTGACTGGCAGATCCCTATACAAGGGCTAGGTATTTCAAAAATCTCTATCTGTTTCACAATGTCGCTTCAATGAATAGGTTAGTTTTATTGGTGAACCTTTATTTTTAAAGGCTTGTGACGAGAACTGCAATACTTAGACGTGACTTAATCATAAAAAAAGCAGCTACAAAGAGCTGCTTTTTATTATGTAACGGTGTTTGAGTATCAACACAACGTTTGTATTACATGAGCCAGTATTACCGAGTCTTGATTAATTGACTCTTTATTACCCAATCTCATTTACCAAACGTTATTTACTCAATCGTGTTTACCAAATGACAACGCGTTTTTCTGGCTCAACATACATGCCGTCGCCTTTCTCAACGCCAAATGCTTCATAGAAAGCATCAACGTTAACAAGAGGACCATTTACACGGTAGCGTGACGGTGAATGCGGATCACTTAGGATTTGCGAGCGCAGTCTGTCTTCACGATACTTTGAACGCCACGCTTGAGCATGACCCATGAAGAAGCGTT
Source organism: Paraneptunicella sp. (assembly GCA_964228975.1). Lineage (GTDB taxonomy): Bacteria > Pseudomonadota > Gammaproteobacteria > Enterobacterales > Alteromonadaceae > Paraneptunicella. Next base: position 1,174 of record CAXRCC010000243.1, read on the forward strand.
GCTCGCCCGTGAAACCGTCGATTTCAGGAGAAGGCTTACCGTTTAACGACATCAAGTACGCCTTATATGAAATCGCAACACCTGCCAAATCACCAATGTTTTCACCTTTGGTTAGCTGACCATTTACGTGAAGACCTTCGATTGGCTCATAGGCATCAAATTGCGCAGCAAGACTTTCACCAAGTACATCAAATGCCGCTCTGTCACCATCGGTCCACCAGCTTCTTAGGTTACCGTCACCGTCATATTTCGAGCCTTGATCGTCAAAGCCGTGACCGATTTCGTGACCGATAACCACACCGATTGCACCGTAGTTAACCGCATCTTCCGCTTCAAGGTTAAAGAATGGAGGCTGAAGAATACCCGCTGGGAACACAATTTCGTTGCGCGTTGGGCTGTAGTAAGCGTTGATAGTTTGCGGTGTCATACCCCAGTCAGTTGGATCAACTTGCTGACCAATGCGCTCAACCCAGAATAAATGATCAAATTCATTGTGACGCTTATAGTTACCCACTAAGTCATCTGCTTGAATTTCTAAACCTGAGTAGTCGCGCCATTTGTCTGGATAGCCAATTTTTGGCGTAAATTTGTGTAGCTTCTCAAGTGCAGCCTTTTTCGTTTCTTCAGACATCCACTCAAGATCTTTAATGCTGTCGCCGTAAGCTTTAATCAGGTTATCAACCAAAGTCGACATCTTTGCTTTGGCTTCTGGTGTGAAATGTTTGCCTACATATTGCTGACCAAGTACCTCACCAAGAACACTACTTGTTGCGCTTACTGCACGTTTCCAGCGATCGCGGTTTTCAGGTACACCGTTTAATGTGGTTGCATGGAAACCAAAATTTAAATCAACAAATTCTTTGCTTAAACGGGGTGCATAGCTATCAAGCAAACGAAACGCCATGTAGGCCTTCCATGTTTCTACATCAGCACTTGCAAAAACCTCAGAAAAAGCTTGGAAGTATGGCAGTGCGCGTACAACCATTTCCTTCGCATTACCTAGCTGACTGCCTTTTGCATAAGCATTCCAATCAAACTCGCCCATCAACTCAGTCAGCTCAGCAACGGTATGACGGTTGTAGTTTTTCTCGGCGTCACGACTTTCAACGTTCGTGATGTGCTTTTGTGCGATCAAGGTTTCAAGCGCCATGATTTTTTCAGCAGCTTGCTCTGGGTTTTCATAGCCACTTAGACGAAGAATATCACCGATATAAGTCACAAGAGCCGCACGGAAATTAACGTACTTCTCTTCTTCTTTTAAGTAGTAGTCACGATCAGGAAGCGATAGACCAGATTGGTACATCCACATCGCGTATTGCTCAGGGTTTTTGGCATCAGGCCAAACATAGAATCCGAAAGGTCCGCTTACGCCATGAGCGAACAACTCACCCATTTTGCCTGCAACGCCAGATTTAGAATCAATCGCAGCGATAGCATCTAAGTCGCCTTTCAGTGGCGTCACGCCCAGTTTATTTAACAGCTCTTCATTCATGAAGCTGTTATACATGTCACCCAATTTTTGATCGTTCGATCCTGCTTTCGCATCCGATGAGGCGGCATTTTGAATAATTTGCTTCAAGCGCTTTTGAGTACGATCGTGCACCACGTTAAACATACCGAAACGTGATTTATCTGCAGGAATTTCAGTCGCTGCTAACCAGCTACCGTTTGCATATTGGAAGAAGTCATCTTGTGCTCTTGCTGTGCTATCAATGGCTGATAAATCAACGCCTGACAACATAGCGGCTTTAGTTTCAACTGCATCAGCTTTGGTATCCGCAGCTTTTGTCATTTCGGCTGGGTTAGGGCCACATGCAGTCAACGTTCCCAACGCTAAGGAAATAGCGGCGGCAATGGAGATTCTCTTGTTCATTATAGTATCCTTCGCACTACTTATAATTTTATGTTGGATTGTGCTTAATTAGATTTGATATTCCACACAAGCAAAACAGTGTAATCCTTGCGAGGGCAAGACGCAAAACAAGAGCAAGAGACAAAATTAGATTAAATGTAATGAAGTATGACCACAAAAATAAGTCTCTGTTTTAAAACTATTAACCAATGAGGTAAATTTAAAGGCAATAACAGCCACTTTTGTACCAATAAGCAAACAGTAACGTCCTTGTCACTGATTACGTTTATTGGTATTTACCATTGCTCAAGCAAGCACAATTTGCTTTTTCTTCCTGCTAACATAAACGGATTAACGCAAATACACGCCGTCTGTTCCAACCTTACCTGGGCCGTTCAAAACATAAATGCCAGCGCTGTAAGGCTTTACAGTAAACGACAATGTACCGTTAGAAACCGTCGTAACAGCCCCGGTCACCGCATCGGTATAAGTACCATTTTTCACGCCTGACACGGTCATATTCTGCTCACTGCCTGAGGCTAAACCCACTACGGCATAACTGCCACCAACAGAATAATCCCGCACAAAACTCATGCCCGCGCCCCACTCATTCACTTGTGACGTTTCCGCTTTTTGTAGTGCAGGAATGGCTTTACGGATCTGATTCAAGCGTTTGATATGCTGATATAAAGGGTGAGATTGTGTTGTGGCTAAATCATCAAGATGTTCACCAAAATAAGCGCGACCGGTTTGATCAATGGTGTCATTCGCATTCGCAATATCTTGTGGTGTGCCAGCTTGGAACATGATTTCTTCACCGTAATACAAGGTCGGAATGCCTCGGTTTGTCCACAACAGGTTATAGACCATTGCCGCGTTGGCTTCCTCTCCCCCATAACGATACTTAAAGTCATTATCTGGGCCGACGTCATGGTTTTGGAAAAAGGTCACTAATTGTGTCGCATCACCGTAAATCCAGTCCCATCCCAGCATGCTACCAATGCCACCAAATGAACCGCGGGTCACATTGTCACGGAAGGTGGAAAACACTGAAAAATCTAAAACGGAGAACCCGGAGTCACCGCCCGCATTCGGATTGCTTGGATCTTGAGTGGTGCGTGTATACCACCAAGGTCGAATCACCGCAGACGCATTATCGTTTGACAACTCCGAACCAAGACCCGAGCCTTTTACCAAATTTTCACCAAAAACAAACAGTCCGGGCTTATGGGCTTTCCAGTTGTTCACGTATTCAAGCAATTCGTCACGTTCAATGTGCTTAACGGTATCGACGCGAATAGCGTCCACGCCCATATCAAGATACTGGTGGATCGCCCCGTTTAAGTAGTCTTTTACATTCTGACGCTCAGTCGCCAAATCAATGGTGTCGCCCGCTAAATGCTTGTTTTGCAATGCCGTGGGATTTTCCCAATCGCCTCCGGCCATAAAGCCATCTAGGTGATACCAATTCGGATCAAGGCTTTGTGCGTCAATGCCAAAGAAACGATTGGGGTTATAACCAGCCTTAGGCACGGTTTCGCCTGTTTTAGGATCGACCAAAGGCACAATGCCTTCAGGATCTGAGTTATGCCTATCCTTAAACCATTGCGGTGCTACGCTATTATCATTGTCGTCACGATTTGCCGACTGATAGTCGCCCAAGTTACCAAAATAGGGGGCATTCACCACTTCACCTTGCTCCGCACCTGCGGGCACATAGTATTTAATGGGAAGATGATCGATCCACACTTGGTCTCGAATACCGTATTGACCTGAGTGATTGATCACAACGTCCTGTATTACCTTTAAACCTTTGGCATGTGCCGCATTAATGAGGTCTTGATAGCTTGCACCAGCAGATTCTAAACGAGGGTCCACTTTATAAAAGTCATACGCGTGATAACCGTGGTAATCTAAACCGCTGCGATTCTCCACCGGCGGCGTAATCCAAATCGCTGTAAACCCTAAATCTTGAATATAGTCCAGCTTGTCTATCAATCCTTTAAAGTCGCCGCGCCAGTGTGGGTCGCCCATTTTTATACGATCTCTGTTGTAGTAATTATTGCTACTATCACCATCGTAAAAACGCGCCGTCAGTAGGAAGTAAATCGTTTCTTCACGAAAATCTAAAACACCAGTGCTGGTTTCGCCAATGTAGTAGGTGAAAGACTGCGTTTGTTGATTACCCGTGCTATCTACCGCAAGGGTTTTGATTTCCAAGTCAGCACCCGCGCTGACATCCATCGCCTGAATTGACTGCCCAGAATACAAGGTTGAAGCCGTTGTCGGTGTGCTGCCATCCGTCGTGAAATAAATGCGAGGAGACGCATCTTGATTGTCTGTCGCCATCAAGGTAATCGATTGCGATTGGTTATACTGACCAGAAGAAGGGTCTGCTGTTACTACAGGAGGCGTTGAATCAACACCGGCTAATGCTGTTGCCGAGATTGCCTTGGTATCAGCGTTAAAGCATATATCGTAAGTTGTATTCGCATTAACCGTGTAATCCTGCGCTGGGTAGCTTTGCGTCCAATCGCCCAAATGATCAATTTTGAAACGCGGTCCACCGCCCGCATCGCCATTCGCAAACGTTTGTTGCGTGCAGAAATTCATATTGTCGCTACTCACCATAACGGTCGTAGCCCACGAATTAGCAGTGCCTCTGAAGTACCACGTATCGGCCGGTGGAGGTGGCGGGCCTCCGTCCTGAGTTAAGGTGTAAGTTAAATCAGCCTCATTAACTTCGATTAGGTACGTTCCAACCACTGAGGTATAGATGTCTTCACCCGCGAATTCTAAAGTACCATCTGCATTGTCATCACCATAATTTTGCGACCAATCACCCAATACATCGAATTTGAAACGTTGCTCGGCTTGACCATCAAAGTTCACCGAGACGCGCCAAATACCTTCAGATACTTCCTGCATGAGCGTACTTTCCCAGGCATTGGCAGTCCCCCTGAAATGCAAACTCACAAACCCTGACTCACCGTCGCTACAACTTGCAACTTCTGTTGCCGTGATAACCTGAGTTGCCGCGTCAAATTCAATGCGATAATTCTTTAACGCTTCAACGCTGTAATCAACAGCGGGATAGCTTTCACTCCAATCACCAAACCGATCAATTTTGAACCGAGGCCCTCCTCCTCCATCGCCATTTGAGAAAGATTGACACGTTTGATACTGATTACCCGAGACGAGCACTAATGGAGAGGCTTCCCATGCATTTGAGGTACCTCGATAAAACCATTCAGCATGAAGACTGCCACTGAACAACATGGGAACAACTGGAATAAGCCAAGTCACTTTCATATTGATTGCCTGTTTTATTAATTTAACGTTGAGCTAACAAATAATTTACCCTCACTCAGTATTGTTAAATTGCTCAAACAGTAAACAGCATGAAAACGTATTCACCAAACACGCATATTATTCATTCACGCACTTTCAAAACCTTCTTTCACTTTATCTCGACACGTTTTTAGAATGGCTTGCGCCAGCTCTTCATCATTTATCGCTCTAGAAATAGCAATCGAGCCCACCATCAAAATGCTCTTTTCAATAACTTCTGGCGCTAATGTGTTCGTATCACCTTGACTCAACACCCCCAACAATCGCTTAAAAATTTGCGTGTAAACATTCCTTACGTCATCGTCTTGGTGGTGAATATCGGTGGTTAAAAAAGCGAGTGGACAACGAAACGCAGTTCCATTTCTGTGATTGACGTCCACATAAGTGTCGACCATGGTTTTCACACACCCATTTGATTGCTTAGCCACGCCTTCACTGCTCACTTTTGCAGCTCTTAAAATCGCCTCTCGATACAATTCGGCTTTAGATGAAAAGTGATTGTAGAACGCTCCTCTGGTTAATCCGGCGTGCTGCATCACATCATTAATACCGATATGGTCGAAGCCATGCTCCATAAAAAGCACGGCAGCGCTGTCTAATATTTTTAACCGACTCGTTTGTTTATGTACTTCGGACCAAGCCATTTTCTTTTGTCACCCCATAATATGATCTTGAACATATTGTCATCCAATTTAGGCTAAAAACTCAATGTTGTTTTTAGGAGTGAAAAAGATATGACAACAAAGCCCACTATCTCCATTGTTGGTGTGCCATTCAGTAATTTTGTGCGTTCGGTCATGCTAATTTGTGAGGAACACGCTATTCCCTACACCGTCAAAATGGAGCATAAAGAGGACAAATTCGAGCTTCGCGATAAAGGGCTATTGAAGCTCAATCCGTTCGGGAAAATCCCGATTGCGATAATAAACGATCAAGCTATATGCGAAACGGCGACGATTATTCGCTTACTGGATAAAGAATACGGGAACAGCCAATTTCAGGCGGAAGATCCCATACACAATGCCTTAATCGATCAATGGTGTGCTTTTGCCAGCATTTACGTTGATAAGCACATCATCAGAGACACTTTGCTAGAGTTTTTCTTCCCTAAAGGAGAAAACGGTACTGTGCGTTTTGATGTTGTTGAAGCCAATGTGCCTAAATTGCGCGAGATCGTGCAAACTTTAGCAACGCAATTAGGGGAAAATGCGTATATTTGTGGCGACCATGTTTCACTGGCTGACTTTTTACTGATTCCAACTTTGGACTACCTGAAAAACTCGCCCCTCGGTGAGCAGTTATTGCCGAAAGATAACGTGCTAACACAATATATTAGCCGAATGAGAAGCAGAAGCTCCTGCCAAAAAGTGCTGGTTGCGAAATAGTTAATCGTTACGAGGTGAGGTATCGCTACGAACTAGCGAGAGGTTAATACAACAAGTTACGCATTAAAAAAGGCCGCTGATACGGCCTTTCTTTCATATTGAATTATTTACTTTTATCCAA
>CAXRCC010000244.1:0-3788 GCA_964228975.1 Paraneptunicella sp.
CCCTTCCCTTGAGCGGACGCCAGCGCAGTTTGGTTCAGCAAATTATGGTTGATTTGCCATTCTAAATCCGAGATTTGCTTTGGGCTTAGCGCCACGTCATATAACTCAGCAGCGTCAATTTGATTCCGTGGCGCTGTTTTCTTATTTTCGATTGCTTTAGCCGTGTTTGCTGTCATCACTTTAAGCTGATTGTGATCAATCTTGTCTAACTTCGACAAAATCGAAGGAGCACCAGCAAAGGCAATCGACGACGATAAGCACAGCATCATGCTTAATGAAAGGTTCTTCATCATGAAAATATTTCCTATCTATTTTAATTTAATCCATTTGCCAATTTTTGACCTTATTATTGGCAAGGTTAGCGCGAACGCTAAATTCATCCTATGTATAGAAAATATCATCATCAACGTGAATAATTGCTCCCCAAATTAACGTAAAAAGTACCGTAAGAGTATAAATTTACTGAAGTTTATATAATGTTCAATTTCAGAGAAGAGAGTAAAAAACCCTCTAATAACTTTGGTTACAGGGCAACATAAACCTGTCATTGAGCAAATAAAAGTGAACAACAAAAATATAAAAATGGAAAAATTTAACCTACTAAAACGAGAAAATTAAAATGTATCATTTTGCAATCAAAAAGCGTCAACTTTGGGAAGAACCATTGACATTTCAAAAAAGAGGAAGATAAAAAATCAAGTAAAATATTAACCTAACAACCTCGCTCGATTAGGTTGCGAAAAACGCCATACAAAAAGCGAATACAGCAATAAAGCAAGCGACTCAAAGCATCCGTGAATGCGGCTTAATATGCGAATATTTTTTCCAGAAATACGATTTTTGTTATACCATAGGGGGCTCAATACTTATGGCGCTGGATCCTTCGATAATCATCATCCCATCAGGATCTCAATTTAATCGCTACACCTGTTAGGGTGGCTCAGCATCTATCCACACTACCAATTGGCGAAAAAACGATAGCTGGAAATAATTTAACGATGAAAATACGCTTATTATTTTTGTTCTGTCTTTTTCCAATTTACGCGTTTCCCAACATCTGGTATCCGGTACCGGTTTACGTGTGGGATAAAGACGGCGCCAACGCGGATGAGCGCTATCAAATTGATTACATCCCCCTGCGCAAAGCCAAGAAGAAGTGGAAAATTTGTGTTTCCTTTCCGCACGTTAAAAACTCGTTCTGGATGGCGGTGGATTTTGGCATGGTTAAAGAATCACAGCGCCTTGGCATTGCTTTGGAAGTGTTTGAAGCCAGTGGTTACAGCAACCTCGACATTCAAAAATACCACTTAAGAAACTGCGCCGCACAAGATCCCGACGGTGTTATCGTAGGTGCCATTTCAGCTGAGGGCTTGAACGATGTGATCCGTGATTTTGCCGCCCACGACATTCCCGTTATCGATTTGGTCAACGGCATCAACTCCCCTTACATTTCAGCGGTATCGTCTTACTCTCACTACGACATGGGCTACATGATCGGTCAGTACATTTCTGAACAAGAAAAGGCCCACGATCCCTGCCGCAAAACCCGTATTGCTTGGCTCCCCGGCCCCAAAGGCTCTGGTTGGGTCGATAACAGCAGCAAAGGCTTTTTCGATGCCATCAGCCAAGATGAGCAGCTAGAAATTGTGGAAGTGCTTTACGGCGACACCGATAAATTTGCGCAAACCGCGCTGTTAAAGGAGCTGCTTAGCACCACACCTAATATTGATTTTATTGCGGGTACGGCAGAAACCGCCGAAGTGGCGCTACCGCTGCTTCGACGCATGAAACTCACCGATAAAACTCAAGTCATTACTCAGTATTTTAACCCCAGTGTATACGCTGGGATCCGCAACGGGAAAATCAAGGCGGGAGTTTCGTTGTCTGCCGTTATTCAAGGACGGATCGCCATCGATCAAATGGTACGAATACTCGAAAACAAGCCCTTCCACAAACACGTGAACATGAAGTTAAAAATTGTGGAAAAGCAGAGTATGCGCGAATTCGATCGTTCAACGACACTCGCACCGAATGGCTTTAAAGCCGTCTATTCGGTCAATTAATTTATAACAGGATCTTGAATGAAACTGGTTCAGAATTTAGTCGTTCTCGGTATTTTGCTCTGCGGTTTTACGGTGTCCTTCATCGTTAAAAACCGAATAGAACAACAAGCCCAAAGTAACCTGATTAGCTCGGCTATTCACGAAGCGGAGAGCATCGGCGATATCGCGCGCTTTTGGGCAGACATCCATAATCGTTCTTTTAAAGCGTTAACCAGCCAGTTTTTACATTACCAATCGATTTCACAAAATTCGTTCTTCGACTTTTTTGAGCTGCACATGGATTTAGACGGCGGCTTACCGCTCACTAACGCCGCATTTGCGCCCCTAAGTATTAACCAACTTGGGCAAAAAGAATTCATTATCACGCAGACCACCGAATCCATTGGTTTGTTAAGAGAAGGCATGAATTTATCTGAGATTGAAAACACCCGCTTAGCCTTGCAACAAGCGCAGTACTACCCCGGCGAAGTGGTGTTTGGTACGCCGTTAATTGATGAGTTTGGGGAAATGGTCAGCGTTGCCGCTATTTACCTTGAAACAGAAAGCGTAAAAGGCGTGCTGATCTCCACACCCAATATCAGCAGCATGGCGGAAAGCTTGCACCTTGTACACGTGCCCGATGGGCTTAGCTTTTCCCTAACGGGCAGCCAATTGTTGGAAAACGGCTCAACACTCATTTCATCTGTTTACAATCCGCCCCAAAGCCGCATAAAGCCGTTTCATGAATTTAGCATCAAAATCATGATGGAAAAGTACATGTGGAACTTTAAATGGCGCGTTAACGAACATTATCAGGAAGATAAGCGCTCCCATTCTGCCTTGTATATTTTCTTAGGAGGCATTGCCTTTAGTGTGTTGATTTCTTTGTTCATTGGTTACTTGTTCCATCAAAACCGAAGCTTTAAACGTGCGGTAGACGCGCGCACTTATGAGCTAAAAGAAGCGCTCGAAGAAGCCGATGCTGCCAACCAAGGCAAAAGCCTGTTTTTAGCCAATATGAGCCACGAAATTCGCACGCCGATGAACGCCATTATTGGTTTATCTTACGTGGCCTTAAAAACCGAACTCAACACACAACAACGCGACTTTTTAGAGAAGATACAATCCTCTTCGCAGGCGTTATTAGGCATCATTAACGACATTCTCGACTTCTCTAAAATTGAGGCGGGTAAACTGGATATTGAAGATGTGCCTTTTAACCTAGAGGACGTGTTTTTAGATCTCACCAGCATGTTAAGCTCTCGGGCGAAATCCAAGCACACCGAGGTTGCGATTCACTGCACCTCTTCAGTCCCCAAGCACCTGATTGGCGATCCGCTACGGTTAAACCAAGTGCTCACCAACCTTGCCAGCAACGCGGTTAAATTTACCGAAGAAGGAGAAGTGGTGGTTAAGGTCACGCACGAGCGAGTTAAAGCAAACCAAGTGCGTATTAAAGTGGCGGTAAAGGACACCGGCATTGGTATGTCGCCAGAACAAACCGCAACCCTATTCAATTCATTTAGCCAAGCAGACACCTCCACCACGCGTAACTACGGTGGCACCGGTCTTGGTTTGGCGATTTCCAAGCAATTGGTGGAGCTAATGGGCGGCGAACTTGTAGTAGAAAGCCAGCTTGGTGTAGGCAGTACCTTCAGTTTTAGTTGCTTGTTCGGTATTGAAAAAGAGAATGAAAAGCCCGAAACGCCGCTGTTCCCCATGCTCACACATCGCCGTATTTTAGTG
>CAXRCC010000245.1:0-11224 GCA_964228975.1 Paraneptunicella sp.
CCGTTATGCTAACCAGTTCTCAGCTTCTGTTGAAGCGGATGAAACAGCTGATGCAATCATTGACGTGGATGATGACCGTAACTCATTCACTGGTGGTGCGGTTACAGATACAATTTCTTTGAACTTTGTTGATGCTGATACTCTTGCTAATCCGATAAATGGTGTTGACTTCACTACTGATGATGAAGTTGTTATCACTCTAAGCGGTGACATGTCTACTATCCGTGACGTCACTCTTACTACTGACGGTACTGCTCGTGGTTCATTCACTATTGCAGAAGACCTAACTTCAGCAACTTTCACTGCTGAAGCAAGTGACGTATTCGCGGCTGCTTCTTCAATCATCACTGCTGAAGTATTCGGTTCTGGTGCACTAGCAACTCGTACTTTCTCTGTTCAAGCTGATCTAGACTTCGAAACAGAAACTGATAAGAACCTAGTTGCTGAAGGTACAGCTGCAGGTGAGTGGACTATCAACGGTCTACAAGCTAAAGTTTCTCACATGTCTCTTAACACTACTGGCTTCATCAGCTGGTTGAAAGTGGCTAACGAAGGAACTACTGCTGCAGAAATCTCTGCTGACATCATCTACACTCTAGCTGATGGTACTGAAGGTAGCGTTTCTGGCGCAGCTCTAGGTTCTGTTGACGCTGGTGGTGTTGCGACAGTTAGCGAAGCTTCTATCCTTGCAGCTATCGGTAACCCAACTCAACTAGTTGACGCTTCTTTAACTGTAACTGTAGCTGGTCAAGTTAACTTGATTCACCTAATTGCAGAGAAGAAAGCTTCTGACGGTCGTCTTCCAATCCCTGTATACTACAATACAGCGGCTGGCCGTAACTGGGTACAATAAGCACCTAGTCTTGTTTCTGAAAAAGAGCACTTCGGTGCTCTTTTTTTTGGCCTCAATTATATTGGGTATAGCTTTAGAAAAAGTGGTGATGCCTAATCCGTTCTTTCAAATAAACCAATAACTAATTTTTTCAATATCCTTTATACTATCCGGCGTTTTGGCTGTTGATAACGTTTATGTATCTCTTGATAAACCCAGCCTCATAAAGATATCGTCGAGTTTAATTTTAATAATGAATTTAGTGTATTTTCATCAGCATTTCTCTACGCCAAGTGGAGGAACAGGGACACGATCATATGAGTTTGCTAAAAAACTCGTAGAAAGAGGCCATCAAGTTACGATTGTCTGTGGTAGCTTCGATGTCGGTAATACTGGCTTAAGTTCACAATTTAGTGACGGACGCAGACAAGGAAGTGTCGATGGTATTAATGTCGTTGAATACGAACTGCATTACTCCAATAAGTTATCCTTTTTGCAAAGAGCCAAGCAGTTTCTTAAGTTTTCAATCAAGTGTTGTAAAGAAGTAAACAGGATCAAACCAGACTTAGTTTTCTGTACATCAACACCATTGACTATTTCTCTCCCAGGCATATACGCAAAACTGTTTAAACGTATTCCATTTGTATTTGAGGTTAGAGATCTTTGGCCTGAATTGCCCAAAGCGATGGGAGTGATTACCAACCCTGTCATATTAACCTTGATGAAGGTGCTAGAGGTTGTTTCTTATAAGCTTGCTAACCATGTTGTAGCGCTTTCAGAAGGAATGGCTAAAGGTGTGAAAGAGTATGTGTCTGAAGACAAGGTGAGTGTTATTTCTAACGGCTGTGATTTATATTTAGCAGAACGCCCCGAAAAGGAAACGTTTCCCTTACCAGCAGAAGTTAAGCAAGGCGACTTTGTCGCAATTTATGGTGGCACTATTGGTTTAGCGAATGGTGTTGATGCACTTTTAGGCGTTGCGAAAGCGTTAGAAGATAAAGGTGCGGCTCGAATTAAGTTGTTGGTCGTCGGTAATGGGATGTTAAAACCGTCAATTGAATCAGAAGCGCAAAAACAGAATTTAAAGAATCTCATATTTTTAGATAACTGCCCCAAAACGGCACTATTTTCTTTATATGAGCAATGCGATGTTGGATTAATGCTATTGAAGGACATTCCTGCGTTCTATGACGGGACTTCTCCAAATAAGTTTTTCGATTATATATCAATAGGGCTGCCGGTAATTTGCAACTATTCCGGGTGGGTAAATCGCCTCATAGGTGAAGCAAATATTGGGCAAGTTGTGCCAGCTGGAGAGTCGGAACTATTCGCCGACAAACTGATTGAGATGTCGGAGAATTCGGATAGATTAACGTTAAACTCAGTCAATGCTAAGAAGCTTGCGGAAAACTCGTTTTCTAGAGAAAGCCTTTCATCTGAGTTTGTAAAAATAATAGAAGAGTTTAGTTAATGGATATGGTTAGGAACTATCTTTCTCAATTTACACGTCAACAAAAGGTCTTAATGGCATTAATGATCGCAACCTTTTGTATTGCGATGAACTATGTCAGCCGTAATATGGGCGGTGGCGGTATTCAACTTCCTTATAACAACTTTTCTTGGATAGCGGGCGCCACTTTCATATTTTTCAGTTTGGTTTTTGCCGTATTTAATAAAAGTTTAAAGCTATCGAAAGGGGCATTGTTTTATTTTCTCGTCGTGGCTTTGCTACTGCTTCCATTGGCTTACACAAATAGGCTTTTTCTTGATGTAGAAACACTCCGATTTACCGGTTTTGGGGCTGGTTTACTGTTCTTGGTATGTTTGTACCAAAATAAAGGATCGTCCTTAAAATCTTTTTGGCTGAACGTACTATTTGCTTCAACTCTTATTCAAACGCTATGGGGGCTGCTGCAGTATTACGTTATTTTAGAGCCAAGTGTATTGTTTTATCGCGCAGACTTGGGGCGGCCTTATGGCGTTTTTCAGCAAGTTAATGACTTCACTTCTTATCTCGCTTTAGGGACGATGTTCGCCATTTACTATGGGTTTACTTCAAAGTCGCTGAGCACATTAAAACTGTCGGTGTTGGCCTTTATTGTATTTGCTAACTTTCATTTGGGAATATTAGCGGACGCGGATGCCGCTTTGGCTATTTCTTTAGTGTCCGTACTTATTTACCTTGCGTACTTTGCTGTGACGACTAAGCGTTACAGCTTACTTCTCATATTCCTATCAGCGGCATTAATTGGCACTTTGATTCAAAGAGATTGGGTTGATATTCGAAATAACACAGAAGCGACTGCGAAAGTAGCAAGTGTCGCTGCAGCTGCTAGTGAAGAAGTGTCGGCAGTTCAAAGCGTTTCATCGGCGGAAACTGTTGTTGAAGCAAGTAAAAACGAATCTGAGCAAAATGCAGGCGGTGAAGCGAGTACGTTAGGGCCCCTTGGGACCAGAGCAACAATATATCCCGTTGTTGTCGAAATGATAAAAGAAAAGCCATGGATGGGGTACGGCGTAGGCTCTTTCCCTAAACAGTATTTGTTAGCTCAGGGGGAGTATCTTCTGGATAACCCCGGAGCGCCGGGTGAGTTTCACCTAAATCATCCCCACAATGAACTACTGTATTGGGTTGTTGAGCTAGGTATGTTTACAGTGGTGCCTTTCATCCTTTTGCTTGTTGGTTGGATTTATGGCATGCGCAAAGGCGTCATTGACTCGAAAACACTCTTGTTGGCACTACCTCTAGTATTACATTCATTAGTTGAGCTGCCTTTCTACCATACAACGGTTCATTTTTTGGCTTTTCTTCTTATCCTGTTTTGTGCGGATAAAACCAAAGGTTTGTCTATTCGTTTGCCTAAGTTTAGCTGGGTCATTGTTGCACCTGCATTATTGTTTGCCTTTGTCCAGGTTCAAATTTTCTTGTTGTCTACGATGCATGCATTACAAATGTTTTTAGCGTTCAATCAAACAGATCGTCAGGAAATAAAGCTACTAACTGGTGTGAATAACCCCGCGGCTTTCAAGCACCGGTTTGAGTTTGAGTTGTTCCAATGGCAGCTGCAAAAAGGGCTAAAAGAGGGGCGTATTGCGAAGCAAGAGTTACTCAATTACATCTACTGGGCATTCTCTGTAACACAATATGCACCGTTGCAGTCTACTTATGAGAACTTTGTGGATGCACTAGCGATATATGGCAATAGAGATGCTGCTTTAAAGTATGCCGAAGAAGGGCTATTGATGTATCCAAGCAGCGATAAACTGAAACGCAGAGTCGGTAGATTAAAGAGTGGAAAATAAGCATATCGAGCAGTTGGTAATTATTGGCGCTGGAGGGCATGGCAAGGTTGTTGCAGATGCCGCTTTAAAGCAGGAAAACATTGTTGCGGTAAACTTTATTGATGGCAGATACCCTGCTTTGAGTTCACAATTTGGACTGGATGTGCTTGGAGATGATTCAATCATTCCCTCACTGATTGAAAAAGGCGCATGCTTTATTGTTGCCATAGGCGACAACGCGATAAGAGCGTCAAAGTATCAACATCTGAAACAATTAAATGCGAATATTGCGACAGTTGTTCATCCGGCTGCAGTTATTTCAAAAGGAGTTACAATTGGTAAAGGAAGCGTTGTGTTGGCAGGTGCGATAATTAATGCCGATACTCAAGTTGGTAATAATGTCATCGTGAACACAGGTGCTGTTATTGAGCATGATTGCTTCATCGCAGATCATTGCCACATTGCGCCGCGAAGCGCAATGACTGGTGGGTGTCGTATTGGTGAAAGTAGTTTGCTGGGAGTGGGCGCATGCGTGATTCCAGGCAAGTCTATTGGTGCCAATACGGTAATAGGGGCAGGCGCAACTGTAATCAGTAATATTCTCGATAATAAGGTTGCAGTAGGGATTCCTGCTCGGTAGTAGTTTAAGTATAATTCGCACTTAATTGAGGTTAAGCCTCGTTGAGCGAAGATGGTAAGAAGAATAAATGCTAGGTACGAAGTTACCTTCTTGGCCTAATTTTTCCCAAGAAGAAATCGAAAAAGTCAGTGACGTTTTAAAAAGTAATAAAGTTAATTATTGGACAGGGAGTGAAGCTCGATGTTTTGAAAGGGAGTTTGCCGAGTATTTTGGAAGTAAATACGCTATTGCTTTGTCAAATGGATCAGTGGCTATTGAGTTAGCGTTAATTGCAATGGGAGTTGGCAAAGGAGATGAAGTTATCGTGACTTCTCGTACCTTTATCGCTTCTATCTCCAGTATTATCAATGTTGGGGCTACACCGATATTTGCTGATGTTGAATTAGATTCAGGCAATATCAGTGCTCGCACTATTTCTCCCGTTATCTCGTCTAAAACAAAGGCAGTGATCTGTGTTCACCTCGGTGGATGGCCCTGTGATATGGATGACATAATGGCACTTGCCAAAGCGCATGATTTATATGTAATTGAAGATTGTGCGCAGTCTCATTGTTCTAGTTATAAAGGGCGTCGCTTGGGAAGCATAGGTCATGCGGGCGCATTTTCATTTTGCCAAGATAAGATCATGACGACGGGCGGTGAAGGTGGCATGCTCGTGTGTAACGACGAAGTTTTGTGGTCTAAAGCCTGGTCCTATAAAGACCATGGTAAAAGCTGGTCTGCTGTCTATGAAATGAATCATGCGGATGGTTATCGCTGGCTTCACGAGTCGTTCGGGACTAACTGGAGAATGACAGAAATGCAGGCCGCAATTGGGCGGTTACAACTTAGAAAGTTGGATGAGTGGGGGGATATTAGAAAAGCACATTCATTGCGCTATAACGACGTCGCCGAAGCGTATAATGTTGTATTTGCGCCTGATGTTCCAGCCGACATGGCCTACATTCCTTACAAACATTATCTGTATGTTAACCCAAGTGAGCTGGCTGAAGGCTGGTCTCGCGATAGAATTATTTTAGAACTTAATAATAAAGACGTGCCGTGTTTATCTGGAACTTGCTCAGAAGTGTATTTAGAAAAGGCTTTTGAAGGGACGGATTTAAGACCTGCTGAGCGTTTGCCCAATGCGGTAACGCTGGGTGAAACAAGTTTATGTTTACTCGTCCATCCGACCATTACGGCGGATGACATGGAAAGAGTGTGTTCTGTCATGAAGAGCGTTTTCGCTCAGGCATCAAAATAAAGGGAATTTAGAGTCACCTATGTTGCTTCGATTATTAAATTTATCTCGTTTGAAAAAACGTTTCTTTGCACAAGCGATTGATGCATTTTCTCTTGTACTTGCTTTTTTGCTTGCGCTTTCGATGCGCTTAGGTGAGATCTTTATACCGGCTTCTCCCTATGCTTGGGGCTGTTTAGTTTTTTGTGTGGTATTCACCATTTCATTTGGTGAGAGAATAGGTGTTTATAAAACAGTTGTACGCTTCTTTGGTAATCAAAACATAGTGTCGATTTGCTCAGTTGTGTTTTCATCTGCAGCTGTTATGTCTCTCTGCTTATTTTTTCTCTCTATTCCATTACCGCGTTCAACACCCATTATTTATGCCTGTTTAGCCATTTTGTTGATGCTAGGCTCGCGCTTTGGTTTAAGGCTATTATTCCAACATTATGCTAAAGAACAGCTTGGGGAGCCTGTGGTTATTTACGGCGCGGGTTCAGCTGGAAACCAATTAGCGGCAGCGTTAAAGCACGATAATCGTTATATGCCGATTGCTTTGGTTGATGATAATTCGAGATTGCACGGCAGACGCGTTCAAGGCATCGAGGTTTTTCACCCGAATAAAATCGACAGCTTAGTTAAAAATTACAATGTGAAGCGTATTCTTTTAGCGATTGCTAATTTACCTTCCGAAAGAAAAAAGGACATCTACGAGCAGCTTGAACATCTGAATATCAAAGTGAAAACGATACCTGCCTATTCTCAAATCGTTTCGGGTGAAATGAGCGTAGAGAATTTACGGGATGTTAACGTTGAAGACTTACTAGGAAGAACGCCAGTTGAGCCTATTTCTGAGCTGATGGATAAGTGTATCAAGGACAAAGTTGTTCTTGTAACGGGTGCTGGGGGGTCGATTGGTTCTGAGCTTTGCCGACAGATTATTCGTCGTTCTCCCGCTAAGTTGATCCTCATGGATAGCTCGGAGTTTTCGCTTTACTCTATTCACAAAGAGTTACTTGGCCCTTCTCAGGTTGATCCGACTAATACCGTCATTCCTGTTATCGGCAATATTTTAAACGATGATTTACTCGAAGATGTGATGAGTACGCATGGAGTGAATACCATCTATCATGCGGCGGCTTATAAACATGTTCCGCTGGTTGAGCAAAATATTGTTGAAGGCGTTCGTAATAACGTACTGGGAACGTATTGCGTGGCTAAGAAGGCATTGAAATTTAATGTAGAAAACATGGTGCTTATTTCAACAGATAAGGCCGTGCGTTCAACCAATGTCATGGGGGCTTCAAAACGCGTTGCTGAATTTGTGCTGCAAGCACTTTCTACCACCGAGACGCAAACCTGTTTCAGTATGGTTCGCTTTGGCAATGTTTTAGGATCATCGGGCTCAGTTGTGCCGCTGTTTAAGTCTCAAATTAAGAAAGGCGGGCCTGTAACGGTAACGCACCCAGAAATAACACGGTACTTCATGACGATTCCGGAAGCTGCACAGCTTGTTATTCAGGCAGGCTCATTGGCTGAAGGTGGCGAAGTGTTTGTTTTGGATATGGGCAAACCCGTTAAAATAGCAGACCTTGCTAAAAAAATGATTCACCTAATGGGTTACTCCGATGACCCGGCTTCTGAGCGCTTCATTGATATTCAATACGCAGGGTTAAGACCGGGTGAAAAACTCTATGAAGAGCTATTAGTGGATGATAATGCGCTAGGTACCAAGCATCAAAGAATTATGTGTGCGAAAGAAACCTTCTTAGAACTGGATGAGTTAGAAGTGCTTATAAAGTCTCTTTTTTCCGCTATTGAAATGCGAAATTCTAAGGACGTTAAAGCATTATTGCTTGATGCGCCCACAGGTTTTAATCCGCTTTCCAATCAACTCGAGCCTCAATCAACAGGTACTCAGGAATCGCCTCAGACGCCGCTGCACTAAATAATGAAAACAAGAATACTCATCACTGGAGCAAGTGGCTTCATTGGCACTCATTTAGTGCAAACTTTGCTGTCGAGTTCAAAAGAGGTTGAACTTGTGTTAGTCGGGCGCTTCCCGAATGGGAACATTGTGGGCGACTATGATGATAAGCACCCTCAACTTACATTTGTGCAAACACGTTCAATTGAGCTTTTGCAAGGCGAACAGCTGCCTGAATCAATAGACACCGTCATCCATCTTGCTGCAAAGGCACATGTTACTGAGTCAGATGAGCTACAAGATGAGTACAAAAAGGTAAACACTGAGGGGACTCGTCGTATAGCTGACATAGCTCAGAGTAAAGGGGTATCGCATTTTATTCATCTGAGTACGATAAAAGTGAATGGTGACACAACTGAAGGTAAAGCTTTTTCAGAAGCAGACATTGTGCACCCTGAAGGCATCTACGCGAAAACCAAGTTTGAGGCAGAGTCGTTACTTGACGAATTAGCAAACAGTGTTCGGGTTTCCGTTGTTAGGCCGCCACTGGTTTATGGGAGAGGTGTAAAAGCGAATATGCATGCTTTGGCTTCTTTAATCCGATTGTTGCCGGTTATCCCATTCGGTGCCATTTCAAATAAGCGCTCTTTAATCAGTGTTCACAATCTAACTGACTTTATTAAAACTCTGGTGTGGAATATGCCGGAGCAAATGTATACAAAAGAAATCTTTTTGGTCTCAGATGCAGAATCTGTGAGCACGCCAGAATTATGCCGGAAAATTGCGCAAGCTCTGCATAAAAAAGTGTTACTCGTTGCGCTTCCTGCCGTCCTGATGAAAGGTATGTTATCACTGGTTGGGAAAAGGGCGATGTGGGATAAATTATCGGAAAGTTTGGAAGTACGTGGAGAGCATCCCGCTAAGTTTTTCAAATGGTCCCCACCTTACAAAATGCTTGATGAATTAACTTATTTAAATGAGGAAAGTCGATAAATGCGTCTCTGGTTGTTTTTGTTTTCATTGACCTTTGTTTCCGCCTTCTTCACTTGGGTGTTGATTAACGTCACTAAAAAGAAAGCCATGATGGATATTCCAAATGATAGGAGTTCCCACGTTGTGCCAACGCCAAGAGGTGGAGGTGCTGCGTTGATATTGACTTTCTTTGTCGGGCTGTTTGCTATTTATGTTAAAGAAGTCATTAATGATCCTATGTTTCTTGCCCTGATATTAGGAGGGGGCTTTATTGCGTGGATCGGCTGGGTGGATGATAAGCGGGGAGTGGACGCGAAGTGGCGTTTGCTCGTGCAAACTATCGCTGCCGTTTTCAGCTTATTCTTACTTAAAGAAGTGCCAGAGTTGCCGCTTATTGCGCATCTACCTGTGCTTGAGTATGTCGCTTATATTGTTGCTGCACTTGCCATCATCTGGTCAACTAACTTATTCAATTTTATGGATGGAATTAATGGCTTGGCAGGTTTTGAAACGCTCACAGTAAGCCTTGGGGCGGCCATTATTTTATATATTTCCGGAGAAACGCTCTATTCTGCTTCCTTGTTGTTGCTGAGCGTAAGCACACTCGGTTTCTTGATATTCAATTTTCCTAACGCAAAAATCTTCATGGGAGATGTTGGTAGCAGTTTCCTCGGTTTTACCATGGCAATTTATGCGATTGGCGTGTCCGCTGAAGATGTTATCAGCCCTTGGAGTTGGGTTATTTTATATGGGTATTTTGTTGTCGACTCAACCATCACGCTGATGACGAGGATGATGACAGGTCAGCCTTGGTTAAAAGCACACAATTTGCATGCCTATCAAAAATGGAGCCGTAAAACGGGATCGCATACGAGAGTCACATTGGGTATCGTTGCGCTGAACGTGTTTTGGCTATTCCCTTTCGCACTTCTTGCGACTGAATTCTATGACTATTCGGCCTTAATTGCGCTCGTCGCTCTTTTACCGATTGCCTTTTGGGTTATTCGTTCAAAGGCAGGGGTTAAAGGTGTAGAGCTGACATCGTAGGCTGCGTCTTTACATTAGTTGATAAAGAGCCTTGAACAGATAGTTTATCCTGTATTAATTTATCGTTAATACAGGTAGACTACACTGCTTCCAAAATTAAGTTGAAAACTTCACTAACTAAAGATCAAATTTAATGAAAGTATTGGTTACTGGTGCTGCTGGATTTATCGGTATGCACGTCGCTCAGCGACTATTGCAAAGAGGCGATAGTGTAGTAGGTATTGATAACATTAATGATTATTATGACCCTAATATCAAGTTAAACCGTCTGTCCCTAATTAAAGAGCACGACCAGTTTATTTTTCATAAAGTAGACTTGGCAGACACAGCGGCGATTGAGCGTATTTTTGCTGATAATCAGTTTGATGTGGTAATCAATCTCGCAGCACAAGCCGGCGTGAGATACTCCATTGAAAACCCAAGAGCTTATATCGATAGTAACATTGTAGGTTTTCTCAACATATTAGAAGGTGCTAAGAAAACGAACGTTAAGCACCTTGTTTATGCGTCTTCTAGCTCCGTTTATGGGGCAAATAAGTCTTTGCCTTTCTCTGTCAGTGACTCTGTAGATCACCCCCTTTCTATGTATGCGGCAACGAAAAAGTCCAATGAATTGATGGCTCATACTTATAGTTCTTTGTTTGGACTTCCCACAACAGGGCTTCGATTCTTCACCGTTTATGGCCCTTGGGGCAGGCCCGATATGGCCTTGTTTAAGTTTGCTAAAGCTATTCTAAACGATGAAGAAATTCAGGTTTTCAACTACGGAAACCATCGTCGCGATTTTACTTACATTGATGACATCTGCGAAGGCATTATTCGCGTTGCAGATAACACCGCCACGCCAGATCCTAATTGGTCGGGAGAAAAGCCCGATGCGGGTTCAAGTAAGTATCCTTGGCGCGTATACAATATTGGTAATTCAAGCCCAGTGAAGCTGATGGATTACATCAACGCCATCGAAAAAGCCTTAGGTAAAAAAGCTAAAATGCAATTGTTGCCTCTTCAACCTGGTGATGTACCGGACACACATGCCGATGTGAGTGCCTTGGTGAAGGATGTAGGCTTCAAGCCTGAAACGAGTGTAGAAGAAGGCGTGTCGAGATTTATCGACTGGTACAAAGACTACTTCAAAGTAAATTAATTCAAGATTAGATAAAGAGTAACGCAATGGAACTAGCTGGTTCAAAAGTATTGGTTATCGGTGGTGCAGGCTTTATTGGTAGCCATGTAGTCGCTGAATTATTGAAAACAGATGTAAAAGAAGTTGTTATTTATGACAATTTCGCTCGCGGTAAAAAAGAG
>CAXRCC010000246.1:0-5106 GCA_964228975.1 Paraneptunicella sp.
TTCGATTACATGGATAGAAAGCTGTTATTGACCATATTAGAAAAGTTTACTGGCGGGCCTGTGGGGTTGGATAATCTTGCTGCGGCAATTGGAGAATCGAAAGATACCATAGAAGATGTTATTGAACCGTTTTTGATTCAACAAGGCTTTTTACAAAGAACACCGCGCGGAAGGTTAGCAACTCAAAGGGCATTTACGCATTTTGGTTTTGGTGAATCAATTAAGCCAGGATAGATATTTTGATAAGAAATTATAAGGCAAGTGCAGCACAATAAAAAAAGCCCACATAGCCATGTGGGCAAAACAACAAGTGTTGAAGGAAATATTTACTAGAGCCGAAGATTTCTTACCTAAATTAATCTTCAACTCAACAACATGAACTGTTCATTCAGCGTTGAAAACGGCGTGAAGTATAGCCATTACTTGCAAGCCTTCAAGCTAGTATAATTAAGCTCATGTATTAGAAAATCTAATCCAAAAACCCTTTGGTTAAATTTCATCCTGTACTAATACTAGTCTAAATTTTTAAAAATTTAAATAAAAACAGCTAATTATTTTTCTAAAAATGGAAATTTAGGCTGTTTATACCAAATTTGTAAGCGCTAGGTTGTTAACATTACCATTACAACTCATAACTAATCTATAACAAATGCGCTAAATACGTTAACTATCATTCGCGAAGTGTGTTGATAAAGATTGGGGAGAATAGGTATGCATACCTCAATCCTTAGTTAAATTGAAAATGAACCAACTTCCATTACGGTGCTTTAATGGTCAGATAAGGCATTAATTTCTTGCACTAAAGTATTGCTAAAGATAACTTCTCATCATCTTAACGCGCTATCATCTCCCCAACGAAAATATATGGCAGTATTCGATAACGAAAATGAATTTATTTGGCGTTCGAGGGTCTATTACGAGGACACGGATGTAGGTGGTATTGTTTATCATGCAAATTATCTCAAATATATGGAACGTGCTCGAACAGAATGGTTAAGATCGTTTGGAATTGAGCAAAATGAGTTAATAAAAAGCAACATTGGTCTTGTTGTGACAAAAATGGATATTCGTTACCTTGGCGCGGCAAAGCTTGATGATTTACTAACCGTGCAATCTCAGCTTAATGAGCTTAAAAAAGCGAGTGTCCTTTTCGAACAAAATATATTCAATGCAGATAATAAATTATTAATAAGTGCGCACGTCAGGGTAGCCTGCATTGATTTAGAAAAAATGAAACCGAAAGCTATGCCTGATTCTATCTTAGGGGAATTATCTCGTGTCATCTGAGTTATCTTTTTTTGATCTATTTTTACAAGCCAGCTTGCTCGTTCAACTGGTTATGATTTTATTACTCCTAACATCTGTCGTTTCTTGGACTTTTATTTTTCAACGTAATAAAGCATTAACGAGTGCCAACCAGGAAATGAGAAAGTTTGAAGATCGTTTTTGGTCTGGTGCTGATCTAAATAGGCTGTTTCAAGAATTGTCGGCTCGAAAAGAAATCGCAGGGATGGCTAATGTCTTTGTTAGTGGATTTAAAGAATTTGTGAGATTAAGTAAAACGGCGTCGTCCACAGATGCAATCATGGAAGGGACTCATCGCGCAATGCGAGTTTCGCTCTCCAGAGAAGTCGATTATTTAGAAAGCCATCTACCTGTTCTTGCTACTGCAGGTTCCATTAGTCCCTACATTGGATTGTTCGGTACGGTTTGGGGAATCATGAATGCCTTCATCGCATTAGGTGAAGTTCAGCAAGCCACTTTGGCTATGGTTGCACCGGGTATTGCCGAAGCGTTGATTGCAACTGCCATGGGATTATTTGCAGCCATTCCAGCGGTTATTGCATATAACCGTTTTAGTCATCAAGTCGAAAAGCTTGAGTCTAGCTATGCCAATTTTATGGAGGAATTTTCCAGTATTCTTCACCGCCAAGCACTTGCTTCAAACTCTGAAACTAGGGTTAGAGAAAAGGTGTAGACAATGATGTACGTTAAAAAGAGACGTAGGCCCGTATCTGAAATCAACGTTGTTCCTTACATTGATGTCATGCTCGTATTGCTCATCATCTTCATGGTAACTGCACCCTTAGTTACTCAAGGAGTGAAGGTGGATTTACCCAAAGCCGACGCTCAGCCACTGGACGAAGACACCAAACCCCCAATGATTGCGTCTGTTGATGTAAACGGGCAGTACTTTTTGAATATTGGTGATAGCCAAGATAAACCAATGGAAGCCGCTGATTTAGCCGCTTTAGTTTCTGAACAGCTTAAAAAAGACCCGAAAGTGCCGGTTATTGTTAAAGGAGATGGAGCAGTGCCTTATAACAATATTGTGCAGTTAATGGTGTTGTTGCAAAGAGCAGGTGTTCCTTCTGTAGGCCTAATGACGGATGCATCTGAAGTAGAATGAACAGTTCCGTAGCTGCAGTTTTAAAATCTGTATTGTTACACCTTTTTGTAGGTGGTTTGCTTGTTTCTAGTATGCACTTTGTATCGAAACCAGAGCCTAAAGTCATAGAGATTTCAGCGCCTTTAATTCAAGCAATATCGGTGGACAAGTCTGTTGTTGATAAACAGCTTAAGCAGATCCGAGACAAAAAGGCAGCAGAAAAAAGAGCAGTAGAAGAGAAAAAGCAAAAGGAAAGACGCCGAATTGAGGCAGCAAAAAGAAAACAAAAAGAAGAAGCAAAGCGTAAGGCGGATGAAAAGCGTAAAAAAGAAGAAGCTGCGAAAAGAGCTAAAGCTGAAAAATTAAGGAAGAAAAAGGAAAAAGAGGCAGCTAAACGCAAAGAGCAAGAGCGGAAAAAGAAAGAAGCTCAACGAAAAAAAGCAGAAGAAAAGAAACGGCGAGACCGAGAAGAGAAAAAGCGTAAAGAACAAGAGGCGAAAAAGAAGCGCGAGCAAGCGGAACGCTTAGAACAAGAAAAGCTGTTGCAAGAACAACTGAAAGCTGAACAAGCAGCTCGCCAAAATCGCCAAAGACAAAAGCAAGTGCTAACAGAAGTTCAAAAATACGAGGCCTTGATTAAGCAAACTATTCAACGAAATTTGATTGTCGATGACTCTATGCGAGGGAAAAGTTGTCGATTAAACATTCGATTGGCGTCTAACGGTTTAGTTTTGAGTGTGAAAGTGCTAAAAGGTGATTCTTATTTGTGTAGAGCAGCTGAGTCAGCCGTGTTAAAAGCAACAACGTTGCCGATGTCTTCTGAGCCAGATGTATATGAACAAATGAAAAATATTAACTTAACGGTAGAGCCCGACTTGTAATGCTAAAGAAGATTCATTTATTTGTAGGATTATGTTTATTGCTCGTAATGACAAAGAGTCATGCAGCATTAGAAATTGTGATTACTGAAGGTATTGATACCGCTAGACCAATCGGTATCGTTCCTTTCAAGTGGAGTGGCTCGGGTCCTCTTCCTGGCCGACTTGAAGAGGTAATTAGCGCAGATCTGCGACGCAGTGGTAAGTTTAAACCTGTTGCTGTTGGGTCAATGCCACAATATCCAGCAAGTGATTCTGATGTTGATTATTCTGCTTGGGCTGGAGCAGGTGTTGAAATTATTTTAGTTGGTTCTGTACAGCAGCATTCACTAAATCGTTACCTCGTCTCATTTGAGTTAATTGATGTTATTCGAGGCCAAATCACAGGCGGGCAATCGCAAATTTTAAGTAATGGGCGATTGGTCAATAGTGATGACCACATCTTAGAAGCGAGCCAGTCAATCGTTGATGGTGATAACTTCAGGCAACATGCTCACCGGATCAGTGACATCGTGTTTGAAAAGTTAACGGGAATTAAAGGTGCGTTTTTAACGCGTATCGCCTATGTCATCGTTAAAGACCCAAGAAAAGAAAAATACCCCTATCAACTGGTTGTAGCAGACTATGACGGTGAAAATGAAAGAGTGCTACTTCGTTCTAGAGAGCCGTTAATGTCACCCACATGGTCTCCGGATGGTAATAAGCTTGCTTACGTGAGTTTTGAGAACAAGCGCTCTCAAATTTATATTCAGGACATTTATACCATGAGTCGTATCCGGTTAACTGATTATCCTGGTATCAATGGTTCGCCGGTTTTCTCTCCTGATGGCCGAAAAATGGCAATGGTGCTTTCAAAAGATGGTAATGCTGAGTTGTACGTGATGGATATTGCCTCTCGTCAGCTACAGCGTTTGACCAAAAATAGAACAATTGATACCGAGCCAGCTTGGATGCCGGACGGAAAAAGCCTGATATTTACGTCAGAACAGGGTGGCAAACCACAGATTTATCGCGTAAATTTAGCAACTGGTAAAATTCGGCGCTTGACGTTTGACGGTGAATGGAATTTAGGGGGCACTGTAACACCAAACGGGAAAGAACTCGTCATGGTAAACAGAACCCGTGGCGATTATCATATCGCTCGACAGGAATTTAAAACAGGGGTAATGCAAGTGTTAACTCGTACTTATTTAGACGAGTCGCCAAGCGTTGCTCCTAACGGGGCGATGATCATTTATAGCACGCTTCATAATGGAAGGCAGGTGTTATCTTTGGTATCGCTTGATGGTCGATTTAAGGCAAGATTGCCAGCTGCGGAAGGTGAAGTGAAATCTCCGAGTTGGTCGCCATTTTTATTATAGATAGTTCACAATTAGATTTTATAAAAATAAGGATTCCGAGGATGCAATTGAACAAAGTTTTAAAAGGGGTGTTAATCGCTCTTCCTATGGCCACTTTGGTAGCGTGTTCATCTAGCCCGAGCGATAGCCAGGCTGACGCTGAGCGAAACGCCACCTCTAGTTCTACTTCTTCAAGTGCTAATGGTGGATCTGATGTTCAGTTAGATCGTGTAGACCGTATCAAAACGGCGGAAGAAATTAAGCGTCAGAAATTAGAGATGCTACGTAATGATCAAACAATTTACTTTGATTTCGATCGCTCTAATTTACGTTCAGAGTTCCATTCGTTATTGTCTGAGCATGCAGACTTTTTAGTGAAAAACCCTTCTCAAAGAATCGTTATCGAAGGGCATTGTGACAAGCGCGGTACACCTGAGTACAACATTGCTTTGGGTGAGCGCCGTGCGAAGTCAGTTGAAACCTTCTTGTTAAACTCTGG
>CAXRCC010000247.1:0-6444 GCA_964228975.1 Paraneptunicella sp.
CTGCGTTAATCATGGTGGCTTTAAATGTGCCTACACCGGGTACTTCAAGGTCATCAACCAAGTTACCTGTTGGGAACATCGAACCTTCACCATCGGCAGGATCTAAAAATTCCACCTGCACTTCAGCGGCAGGAAAGGTGACGCCGTCTAACTCAAAATCGCCTGTTTCTTGCACTTCACCATGAGTAATAGGCACTTGAGCGATAATGGTCTTTTTAATGTTGGCTTGCCAGATTCTAACGGTTGCAATGCCATTTTCAGGAATGCGATCGGCATCCACTAAGCCACTTGCGATGGCAAATGAGCCAACCGCAGCAGACAAATTACCGCAGTTGCCGCTCCAATCCACAAAAGGTTTATCAATAGCCACTTGGCCAAAAAGGTAATCCACATCGTGATCAGGTTGACTGCTTTTATCGATGAGTACGGTTTTACTGGTGCTTGATGTGGCACCGCCCATGCCGTCTGTATGTTTTCCGTAAGGATCGGGACTGCCGATGACGCGAAGGAGAATTTTGTCGCGCGCTTCGCCTGCAACTTGAGCGGCTTCTGGCAAGTCTTTTACATTAAAAAATACGCCCTTACTGGTTCCACCACGCATATAGGTTGCGGGGATTTTCACTTGAGGTTTGTGAGCCATTTGGGTTCTCGTCTCTCGTTATGAGTTTGATTGGGGTCGGTTGTGAGTGTGAAAAAAGGAGCCGTGAAAGTCGGCTCCTTATTCTCTATCGCTTAGTTAGCGCCTTCAGACTCTAAGAAGTCTTGAGCAAAGCGCTGCAGTACACCACCTGCGCCGTAAACTGATACTTCTTCTGCGGTATCGAGACGACATTTAACCTGTGCTTCAACCGTCTCACCATTTGCTCTTACCACGGTAAGCGTTAGCTCTGCACCCGGTGTAATATCACCTGTTACGTTGTAGGTTTCTGTTCCGTCTAACTCAAGCGTGTTGCGGTTTGTGCCAGCTAAGAACTCAAGTGGCAGCACACCCATACCAATCAGGTTGGTACGGTGAATACGCTCAAAACCTTCAGCGACAATCACTTCAACACCGGCTAAGCGAACGCCTTTTGCTGCCCAATCGCGCGAGCTGCCCTGACCATAGTCGGCACCTGCCACGATAATCAGGTTTTGCTTGCGCTCCATGTAAGTTTCAATCGCTTCCCACATGCGAGTGACTTTGCCTTCTGGCTCAACACGAGCAAGAGAGCCTTGCTTCACGTCGCCGTTTTCATCCTTCACCATTTCGTTGAACAGTTTAGGGTTAGCGAAAGTGGCGCGTTGCGCGGTTAAATGGTCACCACGGTGCGTTGCGTACGAGTTGAAGTCTTCTTCAGGTAAGCCCATTTTCGCAAGGTATTCGCCAGCGGCGCTGCTTGCCAAAATTGCGTTTGAAGGAGATAAATGATCGGTTGTAATGTTGTCACCTAAAATCGCCAAAGGACGCATGCCGCTTAACGTGCGTTCGCCAGCTAATGCGCCTTCCCAATAAGGAGGACGACGAATATAAGTTGACTGTGGACGCCACTCATACAGTGGGTTTACATCGTCGCCATAATCAACAGAAAGGTCGAACATTGGGTCGTAAACCTTGCGGAAATGCTCAGGCTTCACGCTTTTGGCAATCACTGCATCGATTTCTTCATCCGTTGGCCAGATATCTTTTAATGTAACTGGGTTGCCTTCTTGATCATTGCCTAGCACGTCTTTTTCGATATCAAAACGCACGGTGCCTGCAATCGCGTAAGCAACAACTAACGGGGGCGAGGCTAAGAAAGCTTGTTTTGCGTAAGGATGAATACGGCCGTCGAAGTTACGGTTTCCTGAAAGCACGGCTGTGGCGTAGAGGTCGCGATCGATAACTTCTTGTTGAATCACAGGGTCAAGCGCGCCACTCATGCCATTACATGTTGTACAAGCAAACGCAACCACACCAAAGCCCAGTTGCTCTAGTTCTGGCATCAGCTCGGATTCTTCCAAGTACAATTTAACGGCTTTAGAGCCCGGTGCTAATGATGATTTAACCCAAGGCTTGCGCGTTAAGCCTTTGGCATTGGCGTTACGCGCCAATAACCCCGCTGCGATTACGTTACGTGGGTTACTGGTGTTGGTGCAGCTGGTGATGGCGGCAATAATGACGGCGCCATCGGGCATTTTGCCTTCTTCGTTTTCAACGGTTCCTGCGATGCCGCGCTCTGCTAATTCTGATGTAGGAACACGACGGTGAGGATTTGATGGACCCGCAATGTTACGCACAACAGAGGATAAATCGAACTTCAATACACGCTCGTATTCTGCGCCTGCTAAGCTATCCGCCCATAGGCCCGTTTCTTTGGCGTAGTTTTCAACAAGCTTGATTTGTTCTTCTTCACGGCCTGTTAAACGTAAGTAATCAATGGTTTGCTGGTCGATATAGAACATCGCCGCAGTTGCACCGTATTCTGGTGTCATGTTGGAGATGGTTGCACGGTCACCCAATGTTAAGTGAGGGACACCTTCACCGAAGAATTCTAAGTAAGAAGAAACCACGCGCTCTTTACGTAAGAATTCTGTTAGCGCAAGAACAACGTCAGTGGCGGTAATGCCCGGTTGAGGTTTACCTGTCATTTCAACGCCTACAATATCCGGTAGGCGCATATAAGAAGCACGACCAAGCATCACGTTTTCAGCTTCAAGGCCGCCTACCCCGATAGCGATAACACCCAACGCATCAACATGCGGGGTGTGTGAGTCAGTACCGACTAACGTATCAGGAAAGGCAACACCATCGCGAGCTTGAATCACCGGAGACATTTTCTCTAGGTTGATTTGGTGCATGATGCCGTTACCCGGTTGGATAACGTCTACGTTTTTGAATGCTGTTTTAGTCCAATTGATGAAGTGGAAACGGTCTTCGTTTCGGCGGTCTTCAATGGCGCGGTTCTTTTCAAATGCGTCTTCTTCAAAACCGGCGTGTTCAACTGCTAATGAGTGATCAACGATAAGCTGCGTAGGCACAACAGGGTTGACTTTGGCAGGGTCGCCGCCTTTTTCTGCAATGGCGTCACGCAGTCCGGCTAAATCAACCAATGCCGTTTGGCCCAGAATGTCGTGACATACCACACGTGCTGGGAACCAAGGGAAATCGAGCTCGCGTTTGCGATCAATGATTTGGCGAAGGGAAGCTTCAAGCTTTTCTGGCTCGCAGCGGCGAACCAAGTTTTCAGCTAAAACACGAGATGTGTAGGGAAGCTTTTCGTATGCGCCCGGTGTAATGGCATTTACAGCCTCACGGGTATCAAAATAGTCTAAATGGGTGCCTGCTAAGGATTTGCGGTATGTAGAGTTCATTTTACCTTCCGTCTTTTAGAATCTTGAAAAGAACAACAGTAAGACTTTGTCATGTTTATTTTGGGGGCGAAGTGTACCACAGAAATTACCCGCCATGATGACGGGTAATCTGAGCCTTTGGTCTGATGCAAAGGAAAAGTGACAGTTTTTAGAGGGTTACCTCGGTAACGGTCGATTAGAAGGTTGAGAATCGAGACGCAAATGCTTCTGGATCAATGTACTCTCTAACAAATGACAACGAGAAGTGATGACCTGAAGCGTTGATTTGCGTATTGAGGTTTAGGTAATAACGTCCTTCAGAAACGGCAAGAGGCTCAAGAACATGCTCTTGGAACAAATACTCTGAATCTTCCATTGCGAACGTGTCTTGTAGAGCGCGACAATCATCAATACTCATCTCGATGTCACAACTTGGCTCGGAAGCTGAAATGGTATGAAGTGCTCCATTTTCACCCGCTTGAGTCAGTGTTAAAACACCATCGATTCGAGGTAAGTGTGTTTCGTCTGGATTTAACGCCAGTGTGCGTGCAGAAGAAACACTCTTTTCGTGAAATGCAGAACTTGAAACATTAAATAGATGCTTACCACTTAATACATCGGTCATCATTTCAGGTTTCTCAATGAACACGTTCATTGCACTAAGCTCACCGTTCTCACCTTGAATGGAAGACAATACCTGGCCATTTGGTGTTTCAAAAAACGAGTAGATGACAGGCGTGTCGCCGTGTTCGATCGTGAGCTGGTTGCCTTCAATGGAATAGGTTACTTCCTGATTAGCAAGGGGAACGTCGTTACTTAAAAGTGTGCTCAGTGTGGCTTGTGTTTCGTCTATAATCGAGAGCGTTGTGTGATTGTGAAACTCCGCTTCACCTTGTTCAATGCTGTCGAGGTTACTAAACGGGAAAGTACTGGCATAGTGCTTACCTGCTTCTAAAGTCAGGGTGGCGTCTTGCAATGGAACGTACTCGATCCAAACTGTAATGTCTTGATCTAAGTAAGCTTGTAACCCTTGAAAGCGTTCAATCTCTTCGTTGGTGAGGTCTGCCAATAATGTTTGTTTGATGCCGACTTCAATAATACTGAGATGTTCATCTGAAAAGCGTACATCGATGCTTTCTGCTGAAAAATTGAAGGCGAACGTGGTTTCGAGCCCATCTTCGGTGTCAATAAAGCTCACACCGCTATCGTTAAATAGCTCCGCTGAGGTAGTGAAGGTTGATGCCGTGTTATCGTCGTTACTTTGATATTCTGCGTCAATTTGCGTATCGGCAAAAACAAAAGCAAAAGACTCGAAAGAATCATTGGCAATGCGCGCGTTAAATGAAACGTTATTTGACTCGCTATCAAAATGTGCCATTCGGCCGTTAGCCAAAGCACCTAGCTGATAGTAATTGCCTACAGGCATGGCGCTATCACTTTGTTTGGTGGCATTAGCAAAAGCAGTGCTTTCGTTTTCTTTTAGTACACCAATTCGAGCGTGTTCACCCTCAGAAAATACCATGTTTAACTCAATATTCTCGATGGGATCGCATCGTTCAACACAGCTTGGCAGGTGCACTGTTAAACCAAGTGATTGGGCGTCTTCTGAAATGTTCCAATTAATGGGGAAGAAGTTATTTTCAGGTGTTTTCCACAACCCCCTTGAATCGCCGTAAAGGTGCAATTGATACCCATTATTAAACACCCAACTGCCTGCTAATTCATCGGCATTAAGCGCCACTTCTTGGTGTGCTTCTGGGTTGTCTTCCACCTTTAATGACAAGGTACGAGTAATGAGATCGGTGCCATCAAAAAGCGAAAGCTCGATTTCGTGTTCACCAATATTGTAAAAGCGAGGGTTAACGGTAAAAGTGGCTTGGTTGTTTGATACGTCCAAAGATAACCAGTCGGGCTGTTCAGTTAGGCTGAGTGTTAATGAATCGCCGTCGGCATCTTGAAGGGACAGAGAAAACTGAGATTCGGCTTCAGTTTTGAAGGTTTGTGTTAACTCACCAGAAACGGTAGGAACACGGTTTGTTGAATCGGGGCCGCCACAGGCAGCAAGCATCAACGCGCTTGTCATTGTCGCGTACTTGAACATGGGTTTCATGTTATATCCTTATCCTTTTGATGTACTTAGTCCAATATCCTTGAGCAAACATCATGTTTAGCTCGATGTTTCGGCGGGGGATTATACAGAAATTAATGAGATAGGGAAGGGTGTTTTTAGTTACCTTAATGGGTTTTTGATGGCGGTCGCATTAATTTGTGATAAGAAACTATACAAACGGGTCAATAGAAAACTCTTGTTCTGGAATGCCCATTGCGTCGTACACGCTAAAAGGAAATGTGGGCAGTTGCTTGAATTCATCAATAACATGTTGTATCCAGTCTGAGTTTGGACCAATACATTTCACTAAATACCAAACTACTGCAATTAGCGTATACATCTTTTTCCTACGCGCTTCTGTTAAATCAAATTTAGAGAAATACAGAGTGTCCTTCTCATTTGATGTGCTTGGAATACCTAAAGGGTTCCTTAATGACTGGTTCCAAACGCGTGTGTGATGCGCGCATTTGTTTCGTAGTGTGTTGAGCTCCTGTAACCAACGCACAAATATTGACGAATTACTCACTCCCATTTTCTTAGCGATTTCATTTTGGTGAGACTTTTTAAGTAGCTCGAAGTATTTTGATGTTGTACCAAATGACCATGTTTCGACAGCTACCCAGATAGGGAGCTCTTCTCCTTTTTCCTTATACCAGCGTACGTAGTCTTCAGCACTCCTTAAAACTTCACTTGTTTGTTTTTTACTCCATTTGAACCACTTATTTCGCTCTCCTTTATTATTTTTAGTGTAATTATTTAGGAATTTGGGATTGATGAACTCTTGATTCAGGTGGGCGATAGGGTCTTTTCGACCCAGTTCGTGCGCTATGATCGTTCTAAGCTGGATTTCTATTCTTTCGATAGCATCTAGAAGTAATAAGCGCAGGCGTTTGTCGAATTTATAAAGCAGGAATATGTTATTGAATTTAGTATCAGGGAGAAATTGATTCGATCGTTTGGGCTTGTTGTGTTCGCAAAGAATTTTGCCAGAAGGGTCATAATTAAATGTTCTACAGGGGTACCAG
>CAXRCC010000248.1:0-8337 GCA_964228975.1 Paraneptunicella sp.
CACAGTGAGAGACACTCTTTCCCTACACGACGCTCTTCCGATCTGATAGAAACGGCTACTTTCCCACGCACAATAAGAAATTCAGTCACCCAATGACTGGGAACTTTGGTGAAGATTTAGTCAAGAGCCGAACAAAGCGCATTTTTGACGATCCTACAGGAATACGTTGCGCACATAATCAAGAAGCGTTTTTACTGCAAACCTATAAACGCGACACCGGAGAAATTATGCATGACTTATCATCCCCAATTTACGTGAATGGAGAGCACTGGGGAGCATTAAGAGTTGGTTATAAAGCAAACGCCTCATAATGAATTGGCATCGTAAGAACGCCAAGCAATATGCCGAAAGTTAAGCTGTAGCTTTCACAATAACGTGGAAATATTTACCGAGCCACATGTAGGGTTCTTGTGAACCAAATTGCACTTCCATTTCATACAACTCATCGTATTTACTCGTCGCCATTTGATTATCTTTTAAATAATCGTGAATACAACGAATACCCGCTTTATGAATGACTTCTACAGGCAAACTATCGAAATAATTAAGAATATCTTTAGGTTTAGCGGGGGAATGGGGGGTTAGACGCACTTGGTTTCGTCGCTTCATTCCCGATGCAACGAATTCAAAGTTTCCGTACAGTAAATTGCCAAAAACCTGTGCATCGTAATTATAAAAACTCAAACTTAAATAGCCATTTGGCTTAACACGAGCAATTAAATCGTTAATTAACGCGCTTGGATCAGAAACCCACTCTAGTACAGCATGACACACTACTAAGTCGAATGGTACTTCAGGAATATCCGCAATCGCGCCATTAAGGTAGCGTGTACGAGGAAAGTCTTTGCACTTTTCCTTCGCTAACGAGAGCGAGTCAGCCGACAAGTCGTTTAGCGTAACGCAGTGCCCTAACTCACTTAAACTTCGTGTCATTTCCCCTGTTCCGCCTCCTGCATCCAGCACGTGCAAATCTTGCGCATGATTCAGTACATGTTCTTTTAAGTGGTGCAAAAGCAATTCATGCCGTAACTGTCCTTTACTGGTACCATAGATATTCGCATCAAACTTTTTAGCGAGGTCGTCAAAATTACGATCTTGTTTCATCACTTAAATCTTACAACTGGTTTTTTCATGGATTTGTTCACAGTAAAAAAGGTCGTGGGTCAGGCTTTCATGCCATTAACATTACTGGCCATTCTCATCTTATTAGGGTTGTTCTGGTCATATAAAAACAGTAAAAAGAAGGCTATCGCTGCTCAACTCACTGCCTTTATTTTATTAATCGGCATGTCTAATCAACATTTAGCCTACAACTTACTTTTCCCAAAAGAGCAGAAATTTAAACAATACGATTTGTCTCAACCTGTTTCTACCGTGGTGGTTTTAGGATGCGGTCATCGCAACGACGGCATGTTACCAGTGACAGCTCAGCTGGCAAGTTGTTCTTTATATCGCTTAACCGAAGGTATGCGGATATTAAAGGCTAACCCCGGCGCTAAACTTGTGCTGTCTGGTTACGGGGGAACTGAGCCCTTTAGTAACGCGGAAATGATGCAACACGTTGCCATGTCATTAGGCGTACCAGAATATCGAATAACCGTAATTGGTACACCCAAAGACACTGAACAAGAAGCGCAAGCCATTGCACCCATTGTGAAAAGTAACGACTTTGCACTCGTCACATCAGCAAGCCATATGCCTAGGGCCATGTACATTTTTGAAAATACGGGCTTACACCCAACCGCAGCCCCTGCTGGTCATTTGGCAAAAGATATAAGCCGCGCAAATTGGTGGAGCCACTTCCCTGACGCTAATGCGATTCATATGGTCGAACGCTGGTGGTACGAAACATTGGGAAGCTGGTGGGTCACGCTTAAACCGGGTTAGGAATATCGATAAACTCCACCGTTAATCCTAATTCATCAGCAAGGTGCTCGCCTAATGCTTTCGCACCATAACGCTCAGTTGCATGGTGGCCAGCTGAGAAGAAATGGATCCCCATTTCTCTTGCTGTATGAATAGTTTGCTCCGACGCTTCTCCCGTAATAAAAGCATCGATGCCTTGTTGAGCAGCAAGCTCAATGTAAGACTGGCCACCACCTGTGCACCAAGCAACAGAATGAATTTCATCTGGGCCAGCAAGCTCAACCATCGGCGCTCTCTCTAACACAGCATTAATGCGCTGCTGCAACTGTACGGGGGTAATACCATTAGGAAAATACCCAGAGCGAATCACGCTATTAGCATTGCCCTTTTCCACAGGGTCATTGCCTTCAATACCAAGCAATGTGGCCAACTGCGCATTGTTCCCCAATACAGGATGGGCATCTAGCGGTAAATGATAGGCGTATAAATTGATATCGTTTTCCAAAAGCGCCTTGATTCTGTTCTTTTTCATTCCGGTAATTGCTTGGGACTCACCTTTCCAAAAGTACCCATGATGCACCAGTATTGCATCTGCACCTTGGTCAATTGCGGCATCAATTAATGCCTGTGATGCTGTCACGCCAGTGATAACTTTCTGGACTTCTTTTGCGCCTTCAACTTGCAATCCGTTGGGGCAATAATCTCTAAATTGCCACGGTGTTAATAATTCATCTAAATAGGCCAATAATTTCGTATTTTCCAAGTCAAAATCCCCTTGAGAGCGCTGTTCTAGCTCGAATAATAGACATTACTAAAAAAAACAGGTATAACATTGTCCCTATTCTCTCAGAAATATAACAAAGGCAAAACGACAAGGTATGAGTAAATTGGATAAAGATGAAGTACTAGCCAAATTTACCGAAGCTTATAAAGCGGCTCACAATAAAGAGCCTCAAATCGAAGCAAAAAGTGGCTGGTACAGTGTTGATGGCGGCAAAAACATCCGTCTAGCTCAACTCGTAGAACTGACAGAAGAACTATCCGGTGGCACTTCTGTAGAAGCCGCCCCAGCCGAGAAGAAAGCAGCGCCTGCACCGAAAGCAGAAAAGAAAGCGCCAGCGAAAAAGGCTGCACCGAAAAAAGCAAAGTCAGGCTTCTCAGTTAAAAGTTTCTGGGGTGATAAAATCACTCAAGACAACGCAGGTTCTATTTTACCTCGCTAAAACAAAGCATTTATCCCGAATAAAAAACGCCGTAATGTTCTGAACATGCGGCGTTTTTATTTTTACTGTTATTTGATTTTACCTTCTCAGCATTTTATGAGGAAACTTGCCTACCCCATTATGCCTAACTCCAGCGGAAAGGGTTCCATATACGCCTGTTCTTCTAAGTACTGATTAGGGAAACGGGAAATATGGTGCTTAAGTAACGTTAACGGAGCGAGCAACGGAACAAGCCCTACTCGATAAAATTCAATTTGCTCGCACAACTCTTTTTTCTCTTCCCCTGACAAGCTCTTTTTCAAAAAGCCCTGTAAGTGCATCAACACGTTGGTATGCTTTTTACGCGTTGCAACTTTAGATAACGCGTGCATCATTAGCGACTGATACTCTCGTAAAGTCACAGCTAAGTCTCCCTGTTTCGCATTCGCTACGACGCGCCCCATTAAACGATACGTTTCAGGCTTGTGCGCCAAAATCAAAAACTTATATTGACTATGAAACTTAACAAGCTGCTTAATTGAAGGATTAGCTAACACCATTTTTTTAAATTGATGATGCGCAATAACACGCGTGAAGAAGTTCTCTTTCAAACCTTGGTCGTTCAATCGGCCATCTTCTTCAATCGGCAAATGTGGGAACGCTTGTTTTAAGTGAGAAACGAATAACCCTTCACCTTTTCGATGCAACATATCCCCTTTTTCCGTGAAGACTTTAATTCGTTCCATACCGCATGAAGGTGATTTCGCCGCAACAATATACCCGTCTAAATCTTCAACTTTGCTTTGAATTTGAGAAAAGAAAGTAGACATTTTATTTGTGTGATCGATATCGCCATCTTTCGAATCGACTAATCGAATATCAAGCCCCTCACCTGCAGAAAAATCTCTTAGGTGAATAGTTGGTCTTGGTACTGGCATCCCCATGCCTACTTCCGGACAGAATGGTACGAGCTGGAAAACATTGGCGACTTTTTTGGAAACAAAACCCGAACGCTTATGGCCACCATCATATCTTACTTCGCTACCAATAACGCAAGAACTGACACCCACTTTAATCATGCTTACTCCTTGTTTTAGTTATAAGTACGGCTTAGTAAATCAATAGATCAATAACAGGAAGGAATCAAAAAAGAATTGTGAAAAAGGCATTTTTCAACTGTGCAAAAAATAAAAGCAACATGACGAAGCTCAGAATAAGCCCATCATATTGCTTTTTGTGTATAGAGCAGTTTACTGCAATTAATGCTCTTCGCTTGGCTTCGAATTCTCTACACGGCTTTTTAATTTCTGGCCGGGTCGGAATGTCACTACTCGCCGAGCTTTAATCGGAATATCTTCGCCAGTTTTTGGATTTCGACCTGGGCGCTCATTTTTAGAACGCAAATCAAAATTACCAAAACCAGAAAGCTTGACCTGTTCTCCTGATTCTAACGCTTCACGCATTTCCTCAAAAAAGAACTCAACCAAATCCTTGGCATCGCGCTTATTTAATCCAAACTTCTCGAATAAATGTTCCGAAATCTCAGCTTTAGTTAGGGCCATAGGACTAATCCCTCAAAGACGCACCAAATTCAGTACATAATTTATCAACGACCGTATTCACAATAGCTTGAATATCAGCCTCTTCTAACGTTCTTTCGTCATCCTGAAGTGTTAGAGAGATCGCAAGGGACTTATAACCCTCCGAAATTCCTTCACCTCGGTACACGTCAAATAAGTTTAGGCCAACTAATTGATTTACGCCACATTTTTCGACAGACGATAAAATATCCGCTGCAAGGACATCTTCTTTTACCACTATCGCTAAATCTCTGCGACTTGCAGACTGCTTTGAAACCTCTTTCGCAGACGGAATAACCTTCTCGCCTAATGCCGAAACAAGTAGCTCAAACACAAATGCTTTACCATTCATGCTCAGTGTTTTTTCAAACTTAGGATGCAATGCGCCGACATAGCCCACTAAGGTATTGCCGTTATAAACTGCCGCAGCTTGACCAGGGTGAAGCATTTTAACAGCTGACGCTTCTGCCTTTTCAAAGCGGAAATTAGCCGGTTGCACACATTTAGCCAATAAAGCTTCTACATCCCCTTTGATGTCGTAAAAATCACACTTACGCCCATCTGTATCCCAACTTTCTGGTAAAGCTAAACCTGAAATAACACCAGCGATAACTTGCTCTTGTTTCACGCCCATTTCCGCATTTTCATCCGGAATGAAACGCAAACCCGTTTCAAACAAACGAACACGACTTTGTTGACGCTTCTGGTTATAGGATACTGCCTGCAACAAACCAGTAAGCAAACTTACTCGCATGACCGACATATCAGAAGATATAGGATGCGGTAAAACCAGACCTTCAATTTCAGGGAATAATTGCGCCTGCGCTTTAGGATCGACAAATGAATAGGTAATCGCTTCTTGGAAATCGCGTCCAACAAGTACTTGTTTAAGCTCATTTAAACCAATTTCGGCTTCACGAGACTGACGCATTTTCAAAGAAGATTCAGGATTCACATTAGGAATGTTGTTGTAGCCATAAACACGGGCAACTTCTTCGATCAAATCTTCTTCGATTGCGAAGTCAAAACGGAAACTTGGCGCAGTCGCTTCCCACTGTCCGTCCTTTTCCGTTACATCCATGCCTAAACGGGTAAGAATGTCGGTAACCGTATCTTTTTCAAACTCGATACCAATCAGCTTGTTCAGCTTTTCTGAACGCAGTGTAATCTTCTTAGATTCAGGTAAATGCGCTTCATTTACAGCTTCCGTTACCGGGCCAGCCTCACCTCCAACAATATCGAGAAGCAGCTGAGTCGCTCTTTCCATTGCTGTGCGCTGTAATTGATAATCAACGCCGCGTTCATAACGGTGAGATGCATCAGTATGTAAACCGTATAGGCGCGCTTTACCCGCAATAGCAAGCGGCGCAAAGAAAGCACTTTCTAAAAAGATATGCTTACTGTCACTCGACACGCCAGACTCTAAACCACCGAAAATACCCGCCATCGCAACCGCTTCTTCATGGTCCGCAATCAACAAAGTTTCAGGTTTCACTTCAACTTCATTGCCGTCTAGCAATGTCAGCTTCTCACCCGCTTTCGGGAAGCGTACTTTAATGCCACCTTTTAACTTGTCTAAATCAAAGGCGTGCATTGGGTGACCCAGCTCAAGCAAAACATAGTTTGTTACGTCAACCACGGGATCGATGCTACGTACGCCTGAGCGTCTTAGCTTTTCTTGCATCCAAATAGGCGACTTCGCTGAAAGATCAACATTGCGAATAACACGGCCTAAGTATCGAGGGCACGCTTCACCAGCTTCAAGCTCAATGGATAATTCATCTTCAATAGAAGGAGAAACCGACTCAACATTTAGCATGTTAACGTCTTGACTATTTAACACGCCAACTTCGCGAGCTAAACCTTTAATTCCAAGGCAGTCAGCGCGATTAGGCGTTAAATCGACTTCAATCGTGACGTCATCTAAATCAAGATAATCACGAATATCTGTGCCAATAGGTGCATCTGAGGGTAGTTCAATAATGCCGTCATGATCGTCCGCGATACCTAGCTCAGAGAATGAACATAACATTCCGTGAGAAGGCTGACCGCGTAGCTTCGCTTTTTTAATTTTGAAATTGCCCGGCAGTACTGCGCCTACAACGGCAACAGCTACTTTTAACCCCAAACGACAGTTTGGCGCACCGCAAACAATGTCTAATAACTCTTCACCACCCACGTTAACTTTCGTTACACGGAGTTTATCGGCATCAGGGTGTTGACCGCACTCGACGACCTCGCCCACAACCACACCGGTAAAATCGCCAGCAACGGGTGTGACAGAATCTACTTCCAAACCAGCCATGGTAATCTGTTCAGCTAGTTCTTCTCTTGATAAAGCGGGATTAACCCACTCTCTTAACCACTTTTCACTGAATTTCATCGGTCTGCTTTTACTTAAATTGTTTTAATAAACGAAGATCGTTTTCAAAGAAAGAACGTAAGTCCGTAACGTTGTATCGCAACATGGTTAAACGTTCTACACCCATACCGAAGGCAAAGCCTGAGTATTCTTCAGGGTCAATGCCAACAGACTTAAGGACATTCGGGTGAACCATTCCGCAACCTAGTACTTCAAGCCATTTACCATTTTTACCCATGACATCCACTTCCGCCGATGGCTCTGTGAATGGGAAGTAAGAAGGTCGGAAACGTACCTGCAAAGACTCTTCAAAGAAGTTTTCTAAAAAGTCGTGCAAAATACCTTTTAGTTCAGTGAAAGTGACTTTTTTATCAACCATCAATCCTTCCACTTGGTGGAACATAGGTGTGTGAGTCTGGTCGTAGTCGTTTCGATAAACGCGACCTGGAGAAATGATTCGCAAGGGCGGCGCTTCTTTTTCCATTGTACGGATTTGCACGCCTGAGGTTTGCGTACGCAACATCAGATCTGGATTGAAATAGAACGTGTCGTGATCTGCGCGCGCAGGATGATGTGCTGGAATATTCAGGGCATCGAAGTTATGAAATGCATCTTCGATTTCAGGACCAGACTTAACCGCGAAACCGAGTTCTGAGAAGAACTGTTCGATTCGGTTGATTGTCATCGTAACAGGGTGCAAACCACCCACTTCGCCCTGTCGACCAGAAAGTGTTACATCAATACTTTCGTTAGCAAGCTTTGCTGCCAACTCTTGTTCTTTTAAAAACTCACTACGGTTGTGGATCGTTTCTTGAATAGCAATTTTTGCTTCATTGATCTTCTGACCGACAACTGGACGCTCCTCCGCAGAGAGCTTTCCTAAACTTTTTAATAGGCTCGTGAGCTTGCCTTTTTTCCCTAAAAATGCAACCCTAACTTCATCCAATGCTGGGACATTGTCGGATGCAGCTATGCTAGTTTCCGCTTCTTTGATAATGGCTTCGAGATCCATAATCTCCCCAATATTCAGCTCAAAAATGTGAATTGGTCATCGACCATAAATGAACGAGCAATTCTACACGAAAGCCAAGTTTGGCGACTAGTGAAAATACAGAAATTTCGCCAGATTAACGTAATATACGTTAAAAAATGATAAAAATTAGAATAATAGAAGGCTGGAGGTAGCCGCTCAATGCGAGTTTATGCTGCACGACAAGCAATTTTAAATAGAAAGAAACAATCAGTTGCTTACGAATTATTTTTTCGCGACGGTGCCGAAAATGTTTTCCCCAATATCGATTCAACAGCTGCCACCTCAAAGTTGCTG
>CAXRCC010000249.1:0-4951 GCA_964228975.1 Paraneptunicella sp.
AACATTGTCCGTTATGCACGCGCTACTTAAATCAACTAGAAGAAGCTAAAGAAGCGCTTGCACAAACAGGCGTTGACCTTATTGCAGTATCAGGCGACAGCAAAGCCCAACTCGAAGACCACTTAGCGCAACTTGATATCAGCTTCCCTGTTGCTTATGGGCTCACAACCGAGCACATGGAAGAGTTAGGTCTTTATATTTCAGATCCAAGATCGCCACAAGAAACCGACCACCCGTTTGCAGAGCCGGGGTTATTCGTAGTTAACAGCGAAGGCACTGTACAAGTTGTGGATATTTCTAATAACCCATTTGTACGCCCCGAATTGCAATCACTCATTAATGGGTTAGCGTGGATCCGTAACCCTGATAACAACTACCCTATTCGTGGCATGCATTTGTAGGAGCATTGATGAAACCGCTAGTTCCCATTGCCCTGATGAGCTTCATGTTGTTTTTTCGACCTTTGTTGGCTTTTGCTGACACAGAAGTAAGCAGCTCAGCTCAACATGCCCATATCGCCTCTCCAGAGCAGTATTCTTTGTTATTGGAAAATGACCAAGTTTATGTGCTAAAGATGACACTCAAACCGGGTGAACAAGACAACTGGCATAGGCACAATGCTGAAACGGTGTATTTCGAAAAAGGAGGCCGAGCAACAATTTCAGTGGGCGAAAATCAAATGACTGTCGACATCCCTGATGGTCATGTTATGTGGCATGATGCCTGGGAGCACCAAGTAAAAAATGATGGCGATACCACGATTATCGCCATCATTGTTGAGGAGAAATAACCCCCACCTTACGCAATCTTTTCCATCACTTTGTGGTTAATAAAACATCAAACTATACTCATTAAAAGTGACGCCACTGAACGTTAAGGAAAGGACTGTGCCCCAGGTAAGCGAACATTATTTAGAAACTGAACTTAACAGGCTGATGAAAGAGGACGATTCCGTTTTTAATTTCATACAGCAATCTTGCCTCGACGGACTGTGGTATCGAGATTTAGAAAACCCAGAACACGAGTGGATGAACGCACGCTTCTGGGAAATTCTAGGATATCAGCCGAGCGAGAAGTCTCATTCAAGTGCAGAATGGAAGGATTTAATTTATCCCGACGATCTGCACTTAATTGAAGATAACTTCAAACGACATTCCCAAGACCCAAGCAATCCCTTTGACCAAATTGTGCGTTATTGGCATAAAAACGGCTCGACAGTTTGGGTACGCTGTAAGGGCATTATCATCCATCGAGACGGCGCTCCAAGCCGTATGATTGGCGTGCACATGGACTACACCAAAGTGAAAGAATACGAGGAAAAGTATCGACGTAATCTGCGAGAAATGGATCGCGTGTATGCCGATGTCAAACTCGCCTACGAAGAAAGTGAGCAATTATTCACCTATGCCCCTGAAGCTATCATCAAGGTGCAAACCGATGGCAGCATCATTAAAGCCAATGAACAAATGGCAACACTCTTTGGTTATGAGATTGACGAACTCGAACAAATGAATGTGTCTAACCTTATTCCCGATAATGTAAAGCGCTCCCACCCTACCGATATGAAGAATTATTTTGAGCACGGCGAGACTCGAAAAATGGGAGAAGAACGCGGCAAACTGCAAGCGATTCGTAAGAACGGCGAGCCACTCACCATCGAAATTACGCTAAGCCTAATTCAAACGCGATACGGTAAAAACGCACTCGCGATCATTCGTGACGTCAGCGAAAAACAAGAGCTGATAGAGTCATTGCAAAACCAAGTGAAAGAAATTGAGCAACTCGAAGCCCTTGCGGTCATTGATCCGCTCACCAAGGTTCACAATAAACGTTACTTCGAAACCCAGCTTGATCAAGAATTCGAAAACTTTAAGCGACATCAATACGTGTACTCATTGCTGATCATCGACATCGATCATTTTAAACAAGTGAATGATAATTTTGGTCACGGAAAGGGCGATGAAATTATTGGAACCATCGCCAATGTGCTGAACGAACTGCGCCGTTTTGGCGATACACTTGCTCGTATTG
Organism: Paraneptunicella sp.; assembly: GCA_964228975.1. Taxonomy (GTDB): domain Bacteria; phylum Pseudomonadota; class Gammaproteobacteria; order Enterobacterales; family Alteromonadaceae; genus Paraneptunicella. Next base: position 2,032 of record CAXRCC010000249.1, read on the forward strand.
GTGGCGATGAATTTGCCATTTTACTGCCTCATACTAATTTAGATTCCGCTTTAGCCATTTCCGATAGAATCGTTTACGCCATGGAAGCCGAGAACATCATTTGCGATATCGCACGACAAGCGAGAATTACTGTTAGCATTGGGGCCTCTATGGTCATCGACACAGATGAGTCGCCTCATTCTGCCTTTGAGCGTGCCGACAAAGCCTTGTATATCTCGAAACAACAAGGCCGTAATCGAGCATCCATTATGGAAAGTTAAGTTTTGAAACGCTGTTCTATCCCCCTTAATCACACCTTAAAATGTGAGCGCAAAGCGAATAATAAACGCGTTTGTTACATCAACAAAAAAGGCGGCTACTAGCGGCAGAATAATAAACGCTGTAGGCGCTGGCCCATGCGCTTTAGTCACAGCGGTCATGTTCGCTATGGCCGTAGGCGTTGCCCCTAATGCAAAACCACCAAATCCTGCGCCTAACACTGCCGCTTGGTAGCTTTTCCCCATCAGCGGAAACAACACAAATAAGATAAACACCACTGCCCCCACGGTTTGTAAAAACAATAGAATAAGTAACGGCCCCGCCAAGCTAGCAATGGTCCAAAGCTGCATGCTCATTAACGACATGGTAAGAAATAAACTTAACGAAAAGTCCGATACAATGGCTAAAGAACGAGTACGTGCAGGCCAAGGAAGTGTCTGAAATAACACTGGCAACGTGTTAGACAAGATAATTCCGGTGAGCAAACAGGTTACAAACAACGGTAATTTAAAGCCCATCTCTATGATGGCATGATTCGCCATCCAGCCAATGATAATGCATATGTGCAGCACCAAAATCACAGCCATGAAGTTTAAGTGGTTAAACTTCTGCGTGTCTGACTTTTTGTACTCCACGCCCACCATAGGTTGCGCCTTCTCTGCGCCTTTTAACCCATGCTTATTAATCAAGTATTTGGCAATAGGCCCCCCAATTAAACTGGCAATCACTAACCCTAGCGTTGCGGCTGCCACACCAATCTCCAGCGCCCCCGTTATCCCCATATCAGCAATATCAGGTGCCCAAGCAATGGCCGTACCGTGCCCACCAATTAACGCCGCCGAGCCAGTCAACACACCAACTTGCGAAGGCAAACCAAGAATTACAGCGCCAGCAATGCCAATAGCATCTTGCACAACAATATAAGACAGCGTTAACACCAACAGCACGAGCAAAGGCTTGCCCCCCTCTTTTAAATCACTAAACCTAGCGTTTAAGCCAATGGCAGTAAAAAAGTAAACAAGGAGACGATCCCGCGCAGACAAGTCAAACCCAACTTCAATATTGGCCACACCATATAAGCAGTAGAACAACAATGCGGCAATCAACCCGCCAGTAACAGGTTCGGGAATATTAAACTCCCTTAAAAACGTCGATTTTTTGGTAAGGAGAAAACCGACAAAGAAAACCAATATACCCAAGGTATAAGACATAAAACCATCAAGAATGAATTGCTGTGCCATGGCCTGTTACGCGTGTGTTTTTACAAACAAGAATAGCGGGGAATTGGTAAAAGCGCCTTTTTGAGAAGAGAAGTGTTCAAAGAAAGTTACACCGCTTAATGTGTAACTTTTCACTCTTTCAAAAAACTCTTCTATATTCAATCTCGACTTATTTTTCACATATAAAAATACACTAAAGGATTGGCTGTAAGATGAAGGTACAGGAACACACTTGCTCCTTAAAACGATTTGAAAAGGCGCTTTATTCGCGCCAACACCACGACAACATTCGCTTTTTAGACAACATAGAAACCGTTTATAAAACAACACATTCAGAAGAAATCGACGCACTCGCCGCCACGCAAACAGGAGCGATACGACGATACACGCAATTAACCTCTGCTACCTCGGCATTTAACTTGTCAGAGTTTCCTTTAGATGGCGTGTTGCTGCTTCGCGAAAACTTAGGAGCAAGTATGCAAATTGAAGCCGCGCCACCGGAGCACTACGTGCCAATTGGCGCAATGGTGAATACGCATCGACACGCTCAATTTTGTGGTCAAGATTTTGAGCCAAACATGCTGCTGCAAGCCTCTGGTGGCGTGTGGGATTTAAGCTTTAAAGGCGGGTTTGAATACGTTGCCTGTGTGCTGGATAAATCAATACTCGAAGACCTTTCTGAAACTTTTTTACAACACGATATTCCCAAAGCATGGCTTGCCAGCCAGCCGCGTAAAACTAATGCGCGCTTGTTGCATTCCTTAACGCAAAAAATAGACAACGCTTTTTCCCTCGCCAAACGTTATCCCTACGTGTTTAAACACACTGGCACACGCCAGTTTATCACTCACGATATCATTCATTGCGCCATCAAAGTGCTGGGCTCAACCCAACGCTTTTATCACACATTACCCGCGCCCAGCCGCCGTAAAAAAGCGGTTACCCGCGTAATGGATTACTTAAAAGTTCACCTTGCTGACTTACCCTCTATCAGTGAACTTTGCCAAGTGGCACAAGTGAGTGAGCGAACCCTAGAGTACGCTTTTAAAGAACACTTTGGCGTAAGCCCAACAAAGTACATGAATTTACTTCGACTAAACCGCGTGCGTCATGATTTACGTCACAATGGTGTGAATCAGTTTGGGGTGACAGAAGTGGCTTTATCTTGGGGTTTTTCCGACTTAGGTCGGTTTTCGAAATATTACCATGCGCTCTTTAAAGAACTGCCCTCTCACACACTTCGCAAAAAACGCGCGCAGCAAAAATGCTGAGACAAGAAACAAATAACAGAGAGCAGAGAGCAGAGAGCAGAGAGCAGAGAGCAGAGAGCAGAGAGTCTCCACGCACACCCCGCGCTTGGCACGCCATCACCTTTCATTTAAGGGATGGCAACCAAGCGCAAAGCATCAAGGTAGCCCGCTATTTTCCAATCGCAATCCAAT
>CAXRCC010000250.1:0-9035 GCA_964228975.1 Paraneptunicella sp.
TGTTGAATTGCGATAGCCATAAAAGCCAATACACAGCATGAGTACTGTGTAGAAAGAAAAAGAAATAAACAAATAGTAATTCATAGCGCCCTTTTAGTTTGAACTCTAACTATTAGTATACATACTATTTTTTATCTGTCACGGTTCAAAAATAAAATCTAAAAGTGAAATTGCGCTATAAAGCCCGTCAAAACCCGCTAAAAAGTAGTCAAAACCTCAATTTAATTAAAAATACCAAAACAATTTTTAATTAGTATTGAATCTATTTTTTCGATGCATGCAATGCAGTATGAAGCGATGTTTTCATCGGCACATTTCTAAGGTAAACAACAAGCAAACGAAATAGATTACTTTTTCGCCATCCACATCGACTTTACCCCGCAACTTCTGTATAGTGCGCGCCTCTTTTATCCCAACGGCTTGGGGCTGGGTCTGACGAACGGCATATTCCGTTTACCCTTGTTTTAATCGCATTCTTAATTTCAGGAAGTACCTCCATTGATTAGCATCGCAAACATCACCATGCAATTTGGCGCAGAGCCGCTGTTTGAAAACATTTCAGCCAAGTTTGGCAACGGCAATCGCTATGGTCTTATCGGCGCGAACGGATGTGGCAAATCCACCTTAATGAAAATCCTAAGCGGCGCACTTGCGCCAACGGCGGGTAACGTGTCTGTTGAGCCAGGAAACCGACTGGGCGTGCTGAACCAGAACCAGTTCGCTTTCGAAGAGTTTTCCGTTATCGACACCGTGATTATGGGCGACGCCAAGCTGTGGGAAATCAAACAAGAGCGTGACCGCATTTATAGCTTGCCGGAAATGTCTGAAGAAGACGGCATGAAGGTGGCAGATTTAGAAACTGAATACGCCGAGCTAGATGGTTACACCGCAGAAGCCCGCGCAGGCGATATTCTATTAGAAGCAGGCATCGCAGAAGAGTTTCACTTTGGCTTAATGAGTCAAGTTGCTCCGGGTTACAAGGTTCGCGTACTTTTGGCACAGGCGCTTTTTTCTGAGCCTGATATCCTGCTACTCGACGAACCAACCAACAACTTGGATATTCATTCCATCGACTGGTTAATTGGCGTATTGAATCAAAGAAAGAGCACCATGATCATCATTTCGCACGATCGCTATTTCTTAAACTCCATTTGTACTCACATGGCAGATATCGATTACGGCGAATTAAGAGTTTTCCCTGGTAACTACGACGCCTTCCAAGAAGCGGCTGCCCTTATACAAGAACAGCTACACAACGAAAATGCGAAAAAGAGTGCAGAAATTGAAGAGCTTCAAGCCTTTGTTGCCCGATTCTCTGCCAACGCATCAAAAGCAAAGCAAGCAACCTCTCGCGCGAAAAAGTTAGAGAAAATCGAACTTGCCGATATCAAAGCCTCAAGTCGCCGCTCGCCGTACATTGCCTTTAAACAGCATAAAAAACTGCATCGACAAGCCTTAATTCTCGAAGATTTAGGCCACGGTTATGATGAAGGTCCTCTATTCCAAAACGGCAACCTAATATTAGAAGCCGGCGCGCGCCTTGCCGTTATTGGAGAAAACGGTGCCGGTAAAACCACTTTCTTAAAATGTTTAATGGAAGAAGTGCAAGCCAATGAAGGCACAGTGAAGTGGTCTGAAAATGCGGCGATTGGTTACTGCCCACAAGACAGCTCTGAAGATTTCGACTGCGACCTAACCTTGTTCGATTGGTTAAGCCAATGGCGCACAGAAAAACACGACGACTTAATTGTAAACGCCATGCTAGGTCGCTTGTTGTTCACTGCTGATGACTTTAAAAAGAAAGTTAACGTGTGCTCAGGGGGAGAGAAAAACCGCCTATTGTTCGGCAAGCTCATGATGATGGATATCAATGTGCTGATTATGGATGAGCCAACTAACCACTTGGATATGGAATCCATTGAAGCGTTAAACCGCTCATTGCAGCAATTCGATGGCACGTTGATTTTTGTCAGTCACGATACGCAATTTGTTTCCTCGTTAGCCACGCACGTGATCGAAATCAAAGAGCATGCGATGGACATTTTCCACGGAAACTACGATGAATACCGAGCCTCTCAAGAGAAAAAAGCGATTGCTTAAGGCATAAAATTCCGCCGTCTTGTGACGTTCTAGTTGCAAATCCTTCTCATTCTCACCAAAAATGTTTTCATTAACGGCTAAGACATGGATGTCCTTAGCCTGTCGCATTTGAATAATTTCAGCCATCTTTATAACCTTTTTCAAGGATATTGTGGCATCTGTAACAGGATGAAAACGCATACAAATTCATATATCGAAAAACATTTTTTCATTTTAAAGAAATTACGCTTATCGACTGCTCCTCTACACCTTATAAGACAAAGAAAAATTAACCATTATCTTATATCGAAAAGCATTATCGAGTCTGTGAACTTAATCTTTAAGAAATCCACTTAATGATTAAGAATAACGTTTAAATACTCAAAAATGACAATATAAAAATACGACCAATAAACAGAAACTTACTCTCAATAAATGGTTTATATTTTCAAAAATATTCTATCCATTATATTTTTACCATAGTTTACATAACGTCAACCAAGTATTAATAACGCACACAGTCGTATTTCCTCATTAATTTTAGACATTCGTTTTAAACGCCTTAACACACTGTTATATAATACATTATTGCCATTTTGCCTTCATAAACTGTATATAAAACAATCACCTTTTAACGATGCTTCATAATGAGTAACAAAATGGTAACTTTCTCATTAATGAAAAAAACAAATGTAACAAAATAGTTGCAATAAAAAGTGCGGCAAAATATTATCCCTTAAAGCAAATTCACATGAACTATTTATTATTCATTAGAATTGCTTATAGATAGTGCAAAAGGATCGAGTTGGTAACTTGCCCATATTAAACAAGTGAATCCCTACAACGCGGCAATACCCAAACAAGCACTGTTAGCTGAGAAAATAAGAATAAAAACAAATAAGAAAAGGAAAGAATTATATTTCTTTTACGGCAGTCAACACTGCTTGAACACTTAATACTTATTGGGATAACGAAATGAAAGTTGCTGTGATTGGAGCGGGCACAATGGGGCGTGATATCGCCTTGAACCTTGCTGCTTTTGGTATCCAAACCCTGTTAAAAGACATCGCGCCAGCTGCTTTAGACGAAGCTCGATCCGCCATTCGTCAAAATTTACGTTTGTATAAAATGACAAACCCAGCCTACAAACATCTCGACAAGGCAGCACTCGACTCCCTCATCCACTACACGGTTGATTACAACGAATTTGACAGCGTTGACTGGGTAATTGAAAACGTGCCTGAAGAATGGGAACGCAAAGAACAGGTTTATCAGGAGCTTGCAGAAGTTTGCCGCCCTGAAACCCGATTTGGCGTTAACACCAGTTGCATTTCAATTACCAAAGTCGGCGCCCTCATGCCACATCCGGAAAACGTCATTGGCATGCACTTTATGAACCCGGTCCCGATGAAGCCAGCGGTTGAAACCGTAAAAGGCTTTCACACCAGCGAAGACACCATAGAAAGTGCGAAAGCCCTGCTCAAAGCAATGAGCAAAAAAATGATATTAGTCAATGACTTCCCCGGTTTTGTCGCCAACAGACTCTCGCATTTATTTATGAATGAAGCGGCTTTTTTAGTGCAGGACCAAGTCGCTGACCCCGCCGCCATTGATGCCATTTTTAAAGAAGGTTATGGCCATGCAATGGGACCGCTAAAAACAGCCGACCTCATAGGTTTAGACACGGTCGTTAGCTCACTCAAAGTCCTTTACGAAAGCTACCAAGATCCGAAGTTTCGATGTTGTCCCTTACTGCAAAAAATGGTCGACGCTGGCCTATTAGGCAGGAAAAGCGGTCGAGGCTTTTACGAGTACTAAGCGGACTTCCACAATCTAAGCAATAAACAACGGTTTTAACCCTTTTTCAGGTAAATCGACATGACAAGTGCATCTAAAATTCGTAAACAGGCTAAATGCGTCGTCTGGGATCTTGATCACACCTTATGGACAGGCGTCCTTGTAGAGGGTGACGATCTTGTGCTCAAGCCAAAAATTGCCGATGTTATCAAAGCCCTTGATGCGAAAGGCGTTTTACAATCCATCGCCAGTAAAAACAACTACGAAGATGCCATAGCCAAACTCAAAGCACTCGGGCTAGATGAGTATTTTTTGTATCCACAAATCAGCTGGAACCCCAAGTCTTCTGCCATCGCCACCATTCGTGAAAAGCTCAATATTGGCATCGACACCTTTTTATTCATCGATGATCAGCCATTCGAGCGCGATGAAGTTCAAGAGCTGCATCCCGATGTTGAATGCATTGATGCCACAGAATACCTCGACTTACTAGATCACCCACGCATCGCCAGCATCAAACTCACCGACGATGCCGCCATGCGCCGCATTCGTTACCTAGAAGACATGCAGCGTCAAACCGACGAAAGTGACTTTGAAGGCACACCGGAAAGCTTTCTCGCCAAGCTGGATATGGAGTTCACCATTTCAGCGGCGCAACCCGAGGATTTGCTTCGTGCAGAGGAATTAACCGAGCGCACCAATCAACTCAATTCTACGGGCATCACCTACGACAAAGCAGAACTTGCGCACTTTATGCAATCACAGACGCATGAACTGCTAGTGTGTGAACTCAAAGACAAATACGGATCCTACGGCAAAATTGGGTTAGCCCTTATCGAAATTGGCGAATCTCACGACATGATCAAACTGTTATTGATGAGTTGCCGTACCGCTGCTCGCGGCGTTGGCAGTGTGTTGTTGAGCTACTTAATGAAGCAAGCGCAATCTCGCGGACATACGCTACAAGCCCAGTTCAAACGCACTTCGCGAAATCGTCAAATGTTAGTGACTTATCAGTTCGCCAACTTTAAAGAAGTCACAAGGGATGAAGAAGGCAACATCTTGTTTGAAAACGATTTATCCCTCGTTAACGACTACCCCGAATACATCAAAGTCATCATTCAATAAACAAGAGAAAAGACCATGTCACAAACAGCATTTAACCGAGAAAGTGTTAGAGAATTCATCGAAAGCAATATGGACGTATTTGATGAAGACGTAGAACTGAACGATGACACCAACATCTTTACCAGTGGCTACGTTAACTCCATCTTCGCCATGCGTTTGTTGAACTTCATCGAAACCCAATATGACTTGGAGGTACCGGATGAAGACATCGTGATGTCTAACTTTAGCTCTATCGACGCAATGCATGCACTAGTAAGCAAATTACAAGAGGCGTAACCATGGCAGACTCCACTCACCCATTAGTAGACGTTGCAAAACAATTCTCCGCAGACGTTTTGCGCCCAAATGCCGCAAAATTTGACGCTGAGCAAGGTGTACCCGAATCCGTGTTAAAAGAGATGTGTACCTCTGGCCTTGCCAGCGCAGTGCTTCCCAAAGAATACGGCGGTGGTGGTGTGGATTCACTCACATGGGGACGCATCACCGAAGAGGTGGGTGTGGGCTGTTCAAATACCCGAGCTTTATTGACGGTTCACTCTAGCCTTGTGGGTGAAACCATCGAGCGTTTGGGTAACGAATCGCAAAAACAAACGTGGTTACCGCAATTAGTGTCGGGCGAGCGCATTGCCGCGTTCGCCTTGTCGGAAAAAAACGCGGGTTCCGATGCCAGCGCGGTGTCTACGCGCTTTGAAGAAAAAGACGACCATTACCTGCTAAACGGCAAGAAAAAATGGATCACTTACGCTGCCGTTGCCAACTTGTTTTTAGTGTTTGCCACATCAGAAGATGGCAGCACAAACGCCTTTTTAGTTGAGCGTGAGCGCAGCGGGCTTAGCACCTCCGCCATGACTGGATTAATGGCGAGTCGCGGTGCGCACTTAGGTGAAATCACCTTCGATAACGTTAAAGTACCCAAAGAAAACCTATTTGGTCGCCCCGGCATGGGCTTCTCCTTTGTCGCCAACCAAGCTTTATTTTATGGCCGCTTTAGCATTGCTTGGGCAGGTGTCGCCCTTGCCCGTAGTGCCCTAGAAGAAATGGTCACCTGGTCTCGAACACGTAAACAGTTCGATAAAAAAATCAGCCAGCACCAATTAATTCAAGCCATGATTGCCGATAGCGTCACTTCTGTTCACGCCGGCCGTGCCATGTGTGAACGTATCTCCGAATTAAAAGACGCCAACGACGATGCCGCCGTCATGGAAACCAATATCACCAAACTATTCACCTCGCGTATTGCCACCGAAGTGGCCAATAACGCAGTGCAAATTTTTGGTGGTAACGGCTTGTGGCAAGCCTATCCAGCGGAGCGTTTATACCGTGAAGCCCGCGTTTTAGAAGTGATAGAAGGCACAACCCAAATTCAGCAAATGATGATTGCCAACTACGGACTGCGGCATTACTTCAAGGCCGGTTTGAAGAAGCTATATCCCGAATAAAACAAAAGCCCAAACCTTCTTTTGAATACGTGATTTCAGGTGTGATCACTGGGTATTTGCAACCTGAATTTAATGCTGACAACTTAAATAACTGACGTGTAAATCGCTATGTACGACTTTAAAACACTGAATGATGCACTCGACGCTAGCGCCAAAACAGACAAAGGCATTTGGTTTGTTACGGGGTTTGATGAAGAAACGTTTTTGTCATACCAAGAAATACAAAGCAATGCGAAGCGCTTTCTTGCAGCGCTGCAAAAACGCGGGTTAAAACCCGGCGACGAGCTTGTTTTACAGTACACATCGTTACAAAAGTTCATTGAAGCCTATTGGGCCTGTTTATTAGGGCGCATCGTGCCCATTCCGCTGGAAAAAGGCGAAAAGCCGGATAACGGCATGAAAGTGCTGCGCGTTTGGCCTCAGCTCACAAGCCCGTATTTAGCCGCCGATAACGACAAAACCCTCGACAAATTACTGCAACACGCCACCGATTTTGACGACGAATTAGGGTCGTTAGCCCTTTGGCACAACGACATTGCCCCCAAAAGCTTTATCATCAATGAGATTGAAGACGACCTTGGCGAGCCCGAATTACCGCCTGTGACAGAAAGTGACATCGCCTTCATTCAATTTTCATCAGGCTCAACAGGTTCACCCAAAGGTGTGGCCCTCACCCACCGCAACCTGTTATTCAATATTCGCGACATTATCATTCGCTCCGACTGGGAAAAAGACGAAGTTTTCTGTAGCTGGAAGCCCTTATCTCACGACTTTGGCATGATTGGATTCAACTTGGCTGCCGTGGTGGCGCAAACCAACCAAGTGCGTATTCCAACCGATAGCTACATTTGGTCCCCTGCCCTGTGGATGCACGCCGTCGATAAGCACCGCGCTGCCATTCTTGGTTCTCCAAACTTTGGTTACCGTCATTTTTTAAAGCTATACAAACGCCGCAGAAAAACGCCCTGGAATTGGGACCTTTCCTGCGTAAAAGCCATTTTGAACGGGGCCGAGCCAATTTCCGCCAAGCTTTGTGCGGAGTTTATGGATGAAATGGCGCAGTACAGTTTGCCTAAAACCGCTATGCGCCCAACTTACGGCATGGCAGAAGCCTCCTTGGTGGTCTCTTCCTGTTTAATCACCGATGGTGTTATCGAGCACTTTGTTGATCGTGAACAGCTCAATATTGGCGACAGCATTAAAACATTGCCCCCATCCGACCCAGCCGCAGTGAGCTTGGTCGATTGTGGCTATGTTTACCCATCAACCGAAATGCGAATCACAGACGCCAACCGCCAGCCCGTGCCAGAAGGTACGGTTGGGCAAATAGAAATTCGCGGCGAAAATGTAACGTCGGGGTATTACAACAATGCAGAGGCATCAGCGCGCATCATTAGCGAAGATGGCTGGCTCAATACCGAAGATTTAGGCTTTATCAAAAATGATCGCCTTGTGTTTGCAAGTCGCATCAAAGAAATGATCATTATTGGCGGTGTGAACTACTTCCCGCACGATATCGAAAAAGCCATTATGCGCGTTAAAGGCGACGACGCACTTAACACCTATATCGCTTGTTCCATTGCCCACCCCGACCAAGAAGGCGAGCAGCTCGCAGTATTTGTTTACTACAAACGTTCGCCTGAAGATTTTATGCAGCAAGTTGAAGAAGTGCGTGACATCGTCATGGATAACTTCGGCATTCAAGTCACTTATGTGGTGCCTACTCGCGTTATTCCTAAAACCACGAGCGGCAAAGTCCAGCGCTACGTGTTAAGAAAACAATTCTTAGCGGGCGATTTCGACGACGCCCTCAACATTACCGAACAACCACGACAGTTACCTCAGCGCTATGCATCGGATGAAGAAACAAACCACTCGGATGCAGAAAACGCCATTGCCGTTCGCGACACGTTGAAAAACGTGAAGCAGTGGATCCGCGAAAGCGTCATGAAAGAAGCCAAATTAGACAGCATCGACGACGATGCCAGCTTCTTCGACATGGGTATTGCCAGCCTGCGTTTAATCGACATTCAAGATAACATCGAAGCGCACTTTAACATTGAGATGTCCGACAGCTCTGCGCTGGATTTCCCCACCGTTAATGGCATGGCCAAATGCGTGGTGGATGAACTTAACAAAGCAGACGCTAAGCCTGTAAACACTGCACCTAGCATTGAAAATGCAGCAAGTGCTGAAAGTACTACGAGTGATGGAAGTGCCACGAGTGCTGAAAGTACTACAGATGCTGCCACAAGCGACAGCATTCAAGGTGGAGCGAATACCAACAGCTCAGCTAATTCTGAAAAACCTAAAACCGCTTCAAGCCCAAAACCCGCGGAAAATCCCACGGAAAATACCACGACTAGCCACACGCAAAGCACTTTTCAACAAGAGCCCATCGCCATTATTGGCATGGCATGTCGCTTCCCGGGCAATGCCAACACACCAGAACAATTCTGGGAATTACTTTCCAATGGCGTTGATCCAGTCGGCCCGGTAGGCGATAAACGCTGGCCTAACTTGGCAAGCGCACAAAGCCAGCTCACCACGCGTGAAGGCGGCTTTTTATCGGATCCGGACCAGTTCGATCCG
>CAXRCC010000251.1:0-45679 GCA_964228975.1 Paraneptunicella sp.
CTCGTGACTGGAGTTCAGACGTGTGCTCTTCCGATCTGATGCTGAATCACCTGAATGGAGGAAGAAAGCATGAGAAAAGGAAAAGAGTTATATCGTGATATGTCCAAAGGAAAGCTCGCAGGGGTTTGCGCGGGATTAGCAGAATACTTTGGTTGGGAGCTTTGGTTAGTTCGAATTGTCTTCATTTCGGGTGTATTACTTACTGGCGGAAGCTTCTTCGTACTCGCTTATATAGTAGGTTGGCTGGTGCTGGATAAAAAGGGCACGAATAAATCCCAGGAGCCGAGCCATAATCCTTTCGATGTTAAGGCAGATGAAGGGCATAAAGTTGAGGTAAAATCCAGAGTTTGGCAAGCAGGCGAGCCACCTCGACAGGCGTTTAGCGATATCAACCATAGCTTTGAGTCGTTAGAGCAACGATTACGTAAAATGGAAAGCTATGTCACCTCATCTGAGTTTCAGTTAAATCGAGAATTTAACAAACTTTAACTTTACAAAACGGTTTTAAAAGGCAGCTTTCGGGCTGCTTTTTTATGCATAAATGAACCTTTGTTTAAGTATTCATGTTGTGAATGTTCTTTTTTTTCATATTGATAGGTGTCATTTGTAACGAATGTGTTACGAAACCTTTAATTTAATTAAACACACGATCTCTTCCCCGCATAACCATTTCCAGTAGACTCGGTCCTATTCACGACAGAACATTTTCAGATCTCGCCTGTATTGGTTGGTTATTTTGACCAATGTAACTATCACTTCGAGATTGAAAAGAAGATAACGGGAAGAAAAATGGCGAAAGAATCCAAATATACTTCAAGACAATCAGATGAAAACGGTGTTATTGATTGGCCCATCGATGAAAACGATACGTGGAATAAATTAATTACAAGACAGTTGGAGTTGATGGATGGTCGTGCTTGTGATGAGTTTATGCATGGCCTAAAACTGCTTGATTTACCGCACGATAGAGTGCCTCAGCTCAAGCAAGTGAACGAAGTTCTCGGTGATACAACAGGATGGCAAGTTGCCGAAGTGCCTGCACTTATTAACTTCGATGAGTTCTTTAGGTTACTGGCAAATAAGCAATTCCCAGTGGCGACATTTATACGCACCAAAGAAGAGTTCGACTACTTACAAGAGCCGGATATTTTCCACGAAATTTTCGGTCATTGCCCACTGCTAACAAATCCTGCATTTGCGCATTTCACACATACTTATGGCCGTTTAGGTTACTCAGCATCAAAAGAGCAACGCGTATTTTTGGCGCGCTTGTATTGGTTTACTGTGGAATTTGGTTTGCTACAAGCACAAGATGGTTTGCGTATTTATGGAGGTGGAATTCTATCTTCACCCGGTGAAACCATCGCAGCCCTTGAAGGTGAATCAGTCCGTCGTACACCACTTGACGTTGTAGATGTGATGAGAACACCTTATCGTATTGATATTATGCAACCTGCGTATTTTGTATTGGATAGCATGGATAGGTTGTATGAACTTTCTGAAATGGACCTGCTTGCGAAAGTAGAAGAGGCGAAAGAACTTGGCTTACATGAGCCGTTGTTTCCACCGAAAGTCAAAAAAGCGAGCTAAAACATTTCACAAAAACTAACGTTCTTACAAGGATGTAAGGCGCAAAATCTTTTCAATGGACTAAAAAGTTCGTAGTAATCTTTTCTCAGATCTCGAATTTTTAGCAAATACATTGCAAATTTCACCGAAACCATAGATTACAGGCGGACTTCGCTTTGCTCTTGGATAGATCTGAGTTAAATTGTATTGATTAGTTTACATTTTTGTTGTGTTCAGGAATCCGAATGAGACTGGAGATAATCTGCCAAGACCGACTAGGCATAGTTCAAGACCTGTTAGACATTCTGGTTAAGTATCAAATTGATCTACGTGACATCGAGATTGATGGAACTGGAAAAATCTTTCTGAACTTCCCCAATATTGAGTTCGAAGAGTTTCAACATCTAATGCCTGAAATCCGCAAGTTGGATGGCGTTTTGGATGTAAAAACCATTCCTTTCATGCCCATTGAAAGGGAGAAAAAAGAACTTCGAGCATTGCTTGAAATTTTGCCCGATCCCATTTTCTCAATCGATACCAAAGGAAAGGTGATACTCGCTAACGAAGCGGCTACATCAAGCCTTGAACTCGATTCGGAAGAAGTAAAAAATAAAGAAATTGGTGATTTGATTAAAGGTTTCAATTTTGCGAAATGGCTGAGCACAAGAAATATTTCAGCTGAAACCCATAGAATCAAGTTTATTGAACAAGACTTTGTGGCTGAAATGCTGCCTGTACAAGTGATTGAATATGGTGAGAAGAATGTGCTTGCGGGTGCAGTCATCATGCTCAAGTCTGAATTCAGGCTAGGGCAGCAGGTACATGCTTTTCATCAAAGTACAGAAGACGGCTTTGCCCATATTCAGGCAAACAGCGCGAGTATGAAACGCGTTGTTAGAGAAGCGAAAAAAATGTCAGAGCTTGATGCGCCTATTCTTATCTTTGGTGAGACAGGCACAGGAAAAGAGCTGATAGCAAAAGCTTGTCACAAAGCAAGTCGCAGAGAAAGCGGTTCATTCTTGGCGTTAAATTGCGCTGCCATTCCAGATAATGTTGCTGAAACAGAGCTGTTTGGATACGGTCCAGGAGCTTTTGGCAATCAAGACAGTAAAATGGGGCTTTTCGAGTTAGCAGAAGGCGGCACGTTATTCCTTGATGAAGTTGGAGATATGTCGTCTCACTTGCAAACGAAATTGTTGCGTGTGATTCAAGACGGCAGTTTTAGGCGTATCGGGGATGAAAAAGAAGTCAAAGCTGACGTGCGCATTGTGTGCTCTACACAAAAAGATCTTGGTCAAATGGTGGCCGATGGCTTGTTCAGAGAAGACCTTTATTACCGCTTGAATGTACTGAGCCTGGTTTTGCCCTCATTGCGTGAGAGAAAACAAGACGTAATTCCCTTAGCCGAAGATATCATTAAGCAGAATTCAGCTAAGTTGGGAAGAAGACCACCGAAACTCAGTAAGTCTTGTGTGGACTTTTTAACCAACTACCCATGGCCTGGCAATATTCGCCAACTAGAAAACGCGTTGTATCGCGCGTTGTCTCTGCTTGATGGAAAAGAGCTAAGTAAAGAGCATATTCAGCTGCCCTCCTGTGCAGGAACCATCAACTATATTTCAGAAGATTTTGACGGAACACTTGAGCAAGAAGTTAAACGATTTGAGCGAGACTTATTAAGACGCATGTATCCCTCTTATCCAAGCACAAGACAGTTAGCCAAAAAGCTAGGGTTAAGCCATACGGCGATCGCTAACAAACTAAGGGAATACGGGATAAATAGAAAGACTGTAAAGGTTTGATTACAGAAAGTTCACACAACTTTACATTATTCAACGTAGAAACGGGCTTAGCGGCCCGTTTTTTTGTGACTCGCTTTGATGTAAATCAATATTTACGATTTTGGGTTTACAACTGGTTAACATGGCAATTCGGGGGAATCTACTTCAAATGCCTTTTTATCGCTAAGATGAAGGTACATTTCGATTATGTTGTAAATAAGAGATACAAAAATGAGCGTTAATCCAACATATAACCCATTAGGGACAGACGGTTTTGAATTTGTTGAATATACAGCTGCGGATGCACAAGGTATTCAAGCTCTTAAAGACTTATTCATTTCATTAGGTTTTGCTGAAGTCGCTAAACATAAATCAAAAGATGTTTGGTTATTTAAACAAGGCGATGTGAACTTTATCGTAAATGCAGAACCTTCTTCTCAGGCAGAAGAGTTTGCAAAAGTGCATGGCCCAAGCGTTTGTGGCATGGCTTTTAGAGTAAAAGACGCAAGCGTTGCATTACAACATGCTATTGAGAATGGCGGTAAGCAATTCTCGGGCAATATCGGTGCTATGGAACTGAATATTCCTGCTATCTATGGCATTGGCGAAAGTACTTTGTATTTTGTTGACCGCTACGGCGATCAATCGATTTATGACGTTGATTTCAACTTCTATCCTGACTTTGAAGAGCGTTTAGCGAAGTTAGACGCAGGTCTTCATACTCTTGATCACCTTACGCACAATGTTAAGCGTGGTAACATGAGTGTATGGTCAGATTTTTATGAGAAGATTGGTAACTTCCGTGAAATTCGTTACTTCGATATCGAAGGCAAGTTAACTGGCTTGGTGAGCAAAGCGATGACCGGCCCATGTGGCAAAATCCGTATTCCAATCAATGAATCTTCTGATGACAAATCTCAAATTGAAGAGTACTTGAAAGAGTATAACGGTGAAGGCATCCAGCACATTGCACTTTCTACCGATGATATTTACGAAACGGTTCGTACTTTAAAAGGTCGTGGTATGGCGTTTATGGATACGCCGGATACCTACTACGAGCAAGTTAATGATCGCGTGAAAGGTCACGGTGAGAATGTTGATTTGTTAAAAGAATTACGCATTCTAATCGACGGTGCGCCGGAAAAAGACGGCATCTTATTACAGATCTTCACTGACACGGTAATCGGTCCCGTTTTCTTCGAAATTATCCAGCGCAAAGGAAATGAAGGCTTCGGTGAAGGTAACTTCAAAGCGTTATTCGAATCAATCGAGCTTGATCAAATCCGCCGTGGTGTTATTGCAGAATAACTCCAACATATGATTGAAAAGGAAGCGAGGTAATGAGCCTCGCTTTTTGTCGTTTTATACTAGAGCTGAGTGGTTAACACACTCAGAAAAGGCAGATGAAATGAAATTAGCTACATTAAAAAATGGAACCCGAGACGGGCAATTAGTCGTTGTTAGTAAAGATTTGAGCAAAGCTGTTGCAACACCGGAAATCGCAACAACAATGCAAGTTGCGCTAGATAACTGGAGCGATGTGGAAGCTCAGCTTCAATCTGTTTATGAAAAGTTGAATGCAGGTGACGTTGAAGGCGCAATCGCATTTGATCAAACGCAGTGTGAGTCACCATTACCAAGAGCATATCAATGGGCGGATGGCAGTGCTTACGTTAATCACGTTGAGCTTGTTAGAAAAGCGCGTAATGCAGAAATGCCTGAAACATTTTGGACAGAACCACTGATGTATCAAGGTGGTTCGGATGACTTTATTGGACCTCGTGATGATGTTTTGTTGCCAAGTGATGAGTGGGGCATTGACTTTGAAGGTGAGGTTGCCGTTATTACCGACGACGTTCCAATGAGTGTTGATCCTAAAACTGCGGGCAAGCACATTCGTTTATTGATGCTCGTTAACGATGTTTCCTTGCGTGGTTTGATTCCCGGGGAATTGGCAAAAGGGTTCGGTTTCTTCCAATCTAAGCCTGCCAGTGCATTTTCACCTGTTGCAGTGACACCCGATGAATTGGGTGACAGCTGGAAAGATAACAAAGTGCATTTACCTTTATTGTCTGTTTATAACGGCAAGGAATTTGGTAAACCGCAGGCTGGCGAAGACATGACGTTCGACTTCGGGCAGCTAGTGGCTCATGCTGCTAAGTCTCGTAATCTTGGTGCAGGCGCGGTTATTGGCTCAGGCACCGTATCGAATAAGCAGGGCACCGAGCACGGTACGTCCATTGAAGAAGGCGGTGTCGGTTATTCATGTATTGCTGAAGTGAGAATGATTGAAACGATTCGTGATGGTAAGCCTTCCACGTCCTTTATGCGCTTTGGTGACACCATCAAGATTGATATGAAAGATGAAGCCGGTCAGTCGATTTTCGGAACGATTGAACAGACGGTGAAACAAGCATAAAACACTTTATTTAGGGAGCTTCAGGCTCCCTTTTTTCTGAGAAAGGAAAAGTTATGAAGTTATATGGTTACTGGCGCTCCTCTGCAACATACCGTGTGCGTATAGCGCTCAACCTTAAGCAGCTCGACTACGATTATGAACCTGTTCACCTAGTGAAAGATGGGGGAGAGCAGTTTTCTGACTCGTATCAATCGTTGAATCCATCCCAGCTCGTACCTACTTTGGTTGATGATAACGCACTGGCGTTGAATCAATCTCTTGCCATCATGGAGTATTTAGATGAAGCCTATCCAAACTCTGCTCAGTTGGTTAGTGGTGATGCTAAAAGAAAGGCTTTAATCAGAACGATTAGCTATGATGTTGCCTGCGACACCCAACCGATCGCGAATTTGAGAGTGTTGAAATACGTCGCGTCAGATTTAGAAAAAGGTGATTCGGGTAAACTTGAGTGGGCAAAACACTGGATTATTAAAGGGTTGCAGTCAGTTGAAGTACGCTTGAAAGACACTGCTGGTGAATTTTGTGTAGGTGATGAAGTCTCGCTTGCTGATATTTGCTTAGTGCCTCAGGTTTATAATGCAGTGCGCTTTAATATTGATATGTCTGATTTTCCAACAATTAAACGTATTGTTGATAATTGCAACAGGCTTGAAGCGTTTGAGAAAGCGCTACCTGAGAATCAGCCAGACGCAAATACCTAATCATCATTTGCCATCAAATGAGCTTCAGCAGTGTTGAAGCTCACTTGTCACATCCGTTAAAGGGGAAGTTCGGTAGTGTTTTTTACCTGTTTTAAGGCGAAAGTCGAGCTGATGTGATCCACGCAAGGCAGCTGAGTTAATTTAGCCTTCAATAGTTTTTCGTATTCTTCCACGCTTTCAACGATGACTTTCAATAGATAATCTTTATCGCCGCTAGTGGTGTGGCATTCAACAATTTCGTTGATATCTTGAACTGCTTTTTCGAACGCCGTTAACGACACACTGTCGTGGTTTTTTATTGAAACATATATAAATACACTGACACCAAGGTTCAGTTTCTTATGATCTAAGATCGTTACCTTCTGTTTAATAATTTCCTGTTTTTCTAGCTTTTTGACGCGTCTCCAGCAAGGAGTGTGAGAAAGCCCAACGCGTTGGCTGAGCTCTGCCATAGAAATCGTGGCGTCTTTTTGCAGCACTCGTAGGATTTCTTTATCGAACTTATCTAGTTTCATTATATTGCTATTGTCCGTGATTAAATGCTGGTTCTAATTTTTGCCGTCAAAGGCGGCGAGTGCGCAAACTATAATATAAGCTTCGAGAGCAACCAAGATTTGTTATTAGATAAGATGGTAAAAACTTATGTATTCGGGTGATTTGTATATGCCTGTGTTATAAATTTGCCGATTAAATAAGTGATTTTTGATTAAAAAATCTGTAGAAATAGAATGGTCGAAGGTGAAAAAATATATACGTTAGTACATGCTAGAGCTTACACTCCTTAGCTTCTTACATCTTATGGAATAAAAAGATTACACATAGGGGTAGGTCGGACCAGTACGTTCATCATTTGAGTCGTCTTTCCTTAAGGAAAATTATTGTAAACTCTCGCCAAACTTAAAATAAGGAACTCTACATATTATGTCGTTATTCGAGCATCATGAATTTGATAAGCATAAAGAAGTCGTGTTTTGCAATGATGAAAAGTCGGGGCTAAAGGCGATTATTGCGGTTCACAACACAAACCTAGGGCCTTCTTTAGGGGGATGCAGAATGTTTCCCTACGCAAGTAGTGAAGAGGCTTTAACTGATGTGTTGCGCCTTTCTAAAGGCATGACCTACAAAGCGGCAATGGCTAACCTAAAGCAGGGCGGTGGCAAAGCCGTTATTATTGGTGACCCTAGAGCGACTAAGAGTAAAGCGATGTTCGAGGCCCTTGGCGACTTTGTTCAAAAGTTGGGCGGTGATTACATTACAGCTGAAGATTCTGGTGTGAGCGTATCTGATTTACAAACGACGGCT
Organism: Paraneptunicella sp.; assembly: GCA_964228975.1. Classification (GTDB taxonomy): domain Bacteria; phylum Pseudomonadota; class Gammaproteobacteria; order Enterobacterales; family Alteromonadaceae; genus Paraneptunicella. The sequence goes on from CAXRCC010000251.1 coordinate 7,773, forward strand.
GAGCGCACTGAATTTGTAGCAGGCATTAAAGCTAAGTTTACCTACGATGGAAGTCCCGCTGACGGCAATCCAGCACCAGGCACGGCTTATGGCGTATTTGTAGGATTAAAAACATCCGTAGAATATGCGCTTAAGCGCGATTTAAAAGGGATAAAGGTCGCTATTCAGGGGCTAGGTCATGTAGGTTATCGATTGGCTAAGCATTTACACGAGTGTGGCGCAGAGTTATATGTGACTGACATTTTCCCAGAGCAGCTCGAAAAGGCAGAAAAAGAATTGGGTGCAACCGTGGTCGCGCCGGATGAAATCTTTGGTTTAGATGTTGATGTGTTTGCACCTTGTGCGTTAGGGGCAATCATTAATTCAGACACATTACCTCAAATCAAAGCCAAGGTTATTGCGGGTGCAGCTAATAATCAATTAGCTCATGAAGAATTAGGGGTAGAGCTGCGTAATAAAGGGATATTGTATGCGCCGGATTACGTGATTAACGCGGGTGGTATTATTGATATTTACCATCAAACACAAGACGGTACCCCCGATGATTTGAAGCAGCATTTAGAATCTATCGGCAATACGCTTACTGAAATTTACGCTCGTGCAGATGAAACCAATGAAGCAACGAATTTGGTTGCAAATAAAATCGCTGAAGAGCGCATTGGTTTATAAAGGATAAACTGGCGATAGAAAGCCACCGTAAGGATTTTTGGTGTCCGAGCTGGTGGCTTTTTGCTCAAAGTGAGCTCAAGCAACAAATAGGTCGTTGCATATCTGTTTTTCATTGGGCATAATGCCCGCCGCTTCCCAAGTGGAAGTGTCAGTAGTTTCTATGGTGGTCCTTTTGGTCCTCTCGCAATGATAGCTGGTGAACTCGGTCAGGCCCGGAAGGGAGCAGCCGTAGCGAGTGACTCATGTGCCGGGATGTGGCTGGTTGGACCGCCACCCAAACCTGCTTCCTACCTCCTCTTTTATTCCTGAGCCAACCTTTTAGCTAAATGTTGATGAGCTTCATCCGATATATCGCATCCCATAAATACCCGATTAAGATGCTTTGCAGCGATTAATGTTGAGCCAGATCCAAAGAATGGGTCTGCGACGATCGCTTTTTCCGAACTGCTTTGCGTGATTAGCGTTTCTAATAGCTCAACAGGTTTTTCGGTTGGGTAACCCCGCCATACTCGTTTATATGATAAAACGTCTGGAATGCCTAAATCGTTAAGCTTTCGCTTTCCCTTCTCGAAGAATAATATGAATTCGTATCGTGCCCGATAGTGATACCCCATCCCAATAGCCTGTTTATCCCACACTAAGGGTTTCCAAAATTTAAAGCCTACCGATTCGGCAATGGGTTTGGCGATGAACATCGTTTCCTGATCGCAAAACAAATAGAAGTGAGAATCGGGCTTGAGTACTCGGAATATTTCAGTAAAGAGAGCCTCAAAGCGGGTATTGGGAAAGATTGAAAACCACTGATTGCTGGAGCCTTTACTGACTTTTAGCCGTGTTGTTGTGCCCTTCGCGCGATGCTTTTCTAATGATTCATAGGGAGGGTCGGTAATAATAAGATCAACGCTTTCGTCGTCAAGTGACTTTAGCCAAGTTACGGCATCACCTTTTGTTACATTTTGCACTGGCGCAGGCTCGTCATTCAAAAAGGCGCGGAGAGTATCAGTTTGCAAAGGGCAGGTGAAGAGAAAATACGCCTGCCTTCAACGACCGGATAATATTAAATCAACTGACAAGGTGATTATCTTTTTAATGGGTTTCTTTCATCTAAAATTTTTAATGAAGCATCAATGGCTTTTTCCACCTCTTCCTTCATATTTGTTCTTTCATCTGTGCTTAAGAAAAACGCCATGTCGACTTCATACCGAATGTAGCGGGGCGGGACCTGATTAAGTGCGAGACAGCATAGATCTGCGAGGTAACTCGGATCTTTCTTTTTTTGTAAACCTAACTCCCCAATCCGTTCCAAAACTAAATGTTCATAATAGTTATGAACGTCATCATCTAATTTCATACAAACTCCAGACTCTGATAACCTAAATTTCAGCTTACGCGAAGCCTCTAATAAAACAATATCATTCGGACAAGAAATGAAAAAAAATACACACCCGGTCTATTATGGTGACTATTTAGAACTGGATAAATTGTTATCTGCTCAGTCACTTCAGTCGAGTAAATATACCGATCCTGCCCACGAAGAGATGCTTTTTATTGTAGTACACCAAGTCTATGAATTGTGGTTTAAACAAATACTTCATGAACTTGGATCAATTATTGATATTTTTTCCCAGTGCGAAGTAAAAGATGAACAGTTAACCATTGTCGTACATCGGCTCAAAAGAGTGTTGGCGATTCAAGACTTATTGAATGACCAAATCGCGATTATGGAAACAATGACGCCGCAGCAGTTTTTGGAGTTTAGAGATTACTTAGTCCCCGCCTCAGGGTTCCAAAGTATTCAATTTAAAATCCTAGAAATAAGCTTAGGACTAAAAAACAAGTACCGCATTGAATTTGATAAACAATCTTTCTTTCAGCGTTTGAAGCCAGAGCATCGTGAGTTCCTTGAGGACTTAGAGGGCAAACCGAGTTTATTTGAGTTGGTTGAAAACTGGCTTGAAAGAATGCCTTTCTTAAAGTTTGAAAACTTTGATTTTTGGGAACATTATCGTCAAGCCACGGATGATATGCTTAAGAGTGACCGCGGTATTGTTGAAAGTAACGCGTACTTAAGCAATAAGGACAAAGAAAAAGAGCTGAAAGACCTAGAAAGTACCGCTGCTTCGTTTGATGCATTACTAGATCCAAAGAAGTACGAGAAAGTGAGAGAAAGCGGTCAGTTTAGAATGTCGCAAAAAGCCGTATTATCTGCTTTATTTATTCAACAATACTCCGAAGAACCTATTTTTAATCTACCTTGTCAATTTTTACACCAGCTTGCCGAAGTAGACGAGAAGATGACAATATGGCGCTATCGACATGCGATGATGGTTCAAAGAATGTTAGGAAGTAAAATAGGAACAGGAGGCTCTTCTGGTCATGATTACTTGAAGAAAACAACGGAATCGAATCGTATTTTCAAAGACTTTTTTAATATGGCGACCTTTATTTTAGCCAAGTCATCTTTGCCGCCTTTGCCCGAAAACGTAAGGAAGTCGTTGGGATTTAGTCTGCGTCAAGGTTAACGTTCTTATAACAAGCATTTCCTTGACCTGAGCGTTTAATGAGCGTCCTAACATTTTTATATTGTTCGGACGCTTACATGACATGGTTGGTTATCTTAATAACCTTGGTGGTAACTGCTTTGCCCATTTGGTCAGGAAATCAGTCACTTACCCCTTTTGCAAAGACAACGTTACAGTTTTTGTTATATCTAAGAACTTAAATCCATCTCCTTCCCTGAAGAAACCAATTATACATTTGCATCTCGTAAATTATTTGTTAAGTTGATAGAAGTAACTGACCTTAGACCTCACTTATTGACCGAAGTTCAAACAAGGTTGTATGATGCGGGTCGAGGTGTTCTACCTTGATGAAATAAAGTTACCTACCTACACACAAGGTAACTGTAAAAAATAAATACATAAGAACGAGTGCTCCAGGGAGACAACACATGTATACAAACTCAAAACTGGCTAAGTCAGTACGATTAGCTTTGGCTTTTGGTGCTGCTTCTGCTACGGCTCTTACTGCTAACGTTGCTGTTGCACAAGAAGGCGCGGAAGACGTTGAGAAGATTGCTGTAACAGGTTCACGTATCCAACGTGCTAACATGGTTAGCTCAAGCCCAGTGACTGAAATTACAGCTGAAGATATCGCTATCAGTGGTATTACAAGGGTTGAAGACTTACTAAACGACATGCCTGCAATCTTCGCTTCTCAAACAGCGAACACGGCAAACGGTTCAACAGGTACAGCAACAGTTGACTTACGTAACCTTGGTTCAGAAAGAACATTGGTACTAATCAACGGCCGTCGTATGCCTTCTGGTTCTCCTATCGCAGGTGGTATCGGTGCTGACGTTAACCAAATCCCAGCGGCAATGGTTGAGCGTGTAGAAGTACTAACTGGTGGTGCATCAGCGACTTACGGTTCAGACGCAATCGGTGGTGTTGTTAACTTCATCATGAAAGATGACTTCGAAGGCGTTGACTTCGATTTCCAATACAGCTTCTACCAGCACGATAACGACAATGGTTACCTACAAGGCGTAAACGCGGAAAGCGGCTACAACGCTCCTACTGACACAGTAACAGACGGTAACACTCGTGACTTCTCTCTTTTAATGGGTACTAATACAGCTGATGGTCGCGGTAACGTGACTATGTATGCTTCATACCGTAACATCGACGAAATCCTACAAGGTAGCCGTGATTACAGTAACTGTGCTCTTGGTGGAACACCTGATGATTTCGCATGTATCGGTTCATCTACTCTTCCTGAAGGCCGTATCACAGACTTTGGTATCAATGCTGCTAACGGTTTAAACTCTTTCGATTACATCGTTCAAGGTGATCAGTTTGTACCTCGTAACGGTTTAACTTATAACTATGCGCCAGGTAACCACTTCCAGCGTCCAGACCAACGTTATACGCTAGGTGCGTTTGGTCACTATGAAATCAACGAGCACGCCGACGTGTATGCTGAAATGATGTTCATGGACGACAGAAGTTTTGCTCAGATTGCTCCTTCAGGTGCATTCTTCGTAACAAGCTCTCTATCTTGTGGTAACCCACTTCTTTCAGAGCAACAGTTCGACGCAATCTGTGGCCTTAACGGCTTGACTGAAGACGATTTTGCAACAGTATTCGTTGGTCGTCGTAACGTTGAAGGTGCTAACCGCTCTGATGACCTACGTCACACGTCTTATCGTGGTGTGTTAGGTGTTCGTGGTATGATTAACGATAACTGGTCTTACGACGTGTTCGGTAACTTCAGCCGTGTTGTAATGTCTAACGTTTATCAAAACGACCTTTCTATTACTCGCATTGGTCGTGCATTCGATGTTGTTGAAGACGCAAATGGTAATCCAGTGTGTCGTTCAGCACTGCCTGATCCTACAACAGGTGCAGCAGCGGTTGATCCAAGCTGTGTACCTTGGAACGTATTCCAAACTGGCGGCGTAACACAAGAAGCGCTTGATTACATCACGCTTCCTCTTTTCGCAACAGGTGAAACAACTTCAGTACAAGTTGGTGGTTTCGTAACGGGTGACTTAACTGACTTAGGCGTTATCGTTCCTGGTACTTCTACTGGTGTAAACGTTGTACTAGGTGTAGAGCGCCGTACAGAGAAGCTTGTATTTACACCTGACCAAGGTAACCAGTCTGGTGACGGTGCAGGTCAAGGTGGTCCTACTTCAGCTGTTCAAGGTGAGTTTGACGTAGAAGAAATCTTCGGTGAGGTATTGATTCCTCTATTAGAAGGTCAATCTTTCGCTGAGCAAGTTAACTTAGAGTTAGCTTACCGCTATTCTGACTACTCAACTGATAAAACAACTGACACTTACAAAGTTGGTTTAGACTGGAACATCAACGACGACGTTCGTGTTCGTTCTAGCTTCCAGCGCGCGGTACGTGCAGGTAACGTTCGTGAGTTGTTCCGTCCTCAGTCAGTTGGTCTATTCAACCTAGACACAGACCCATGTGCTGGCACTAACCCTGCATTATCTCAAGCTGAGTGTGCTCGTACAGGTGTTTCTGCAGCTCAATACGGTAACATCGCTGCTAACCCAGCAGGTCAGTACAACCAGTTAAGTGGTGGTAACCCTGACCTAGAGCCAGAAGAGTCAGATACAATTTCATTTGGTGTTGTACTTGCTCCAAGTGCGATTCCTAACCTACACATCGCGCTAGACTGGTTCAACATTGAAGTAACTGATGCTATCGGTGAAGTTCCTCCGGCAACTATCCTTTCTAAGTGTGCGGAAACAGGTGATGCGGCGTTCTGTTCTCTAATCAACCGTGGTGCAGCTGGTGACCTTTGGATCAACAACCAAAGCTTCATTCAGTCTACTGACATTAACATTGGTTTCTTCGAAACTTCTGGTGTTGACTTCGACGTATCTTATGATTTCGGCCTAGCTGACATGGGTGAATTGAAGTTGAGCTTGGTAGGTACATACCTAACTAAGTGGGACCAAGAACCAGTACCTGGTGAAGGTGTTCAAGATTGTGCAGGCGTATGGGACCGTGGTACTTGTGGCCAGCCTACTCCTGAACTTCGCTACAACGTTCGTGCTGCTTGGGTAACTCCTTGGGACGCGACAATCACAGGTACAATTCGTTACATCGATGAAGTAACAGAAGCTGTATTTGATGCGAACAACAACCGTACTGACGGTGCGACTACGCTTGATGACCAAGCTTACTTCGACTTAGCAGCAACTTGGAATGTTCTTGAATCTACACAGTTACGCCTAGGTGTTAACAACGTATTTGACGAAGAGCCACCATTGCTTCCTAACGCTCCGTCTGGTTCTGCGAACGGTAACACGTTCCCTAACTATGACAACTTAGGTCGTTATGTATTTATGGGTGTGAACGTATCGTTCTAATTTAGCCTATAACTCATTTCAAAAAGCCAGCTTCTAGCTGGCTTTTTTTATGTCTGAGAAAAACGGGTAGAGTTTATACTCAGTCAATAAATTCATAAAAAACAAAAAGTTACGTTTGAAATAATAAGTTACATTTTGCGCGTCAAAATATCTCATTAAGGTGAATAACTTTCGTTTTTTAGATTGATTTATGTGCATTAAAGAGCGACGATAACGGCTCATAACAATTCTGGAGTAAGTTATGTTGAAACAAATTAGCAGCGTTTTTGCTGCGACATTGCTATTAGCAGCGTGCGGTGCGACCCCTGATGTAGAGACAGCAGAGGTTGTGGATAATAAGGAAAAAATCGCCAAATGTATGAGAGAAAATAAGGACAATCAGGAAGATTGCATCTCAAAAGAGTCAGTGGCTCGTACAGGTTTGATTTGTAAAAACGAAATGGTAACGGGTACTCGTTTACCAAGAAGAGTTTGCAAAACAGCTGAACAAAGAAGAAGAGAAGCGGAAGCTTCACATGGTCTAGTCGACCATATGCAGAAGCGTGGTTTTACCTCTAATAACCAATAAATCGCCTTCCTCAAATGTTCTTGATGATCTGGCTACAAGATGAACTCAGTAATACTGGAGTCTGTAGCCAGTCGTCTATATACTCATTGCAACAGTAGAAACAGAATAATAAGTTCGCTTATTTGGGGCTCTCCCGAATAACAGTGTTGCAATATGAAAAATTTAAAAGAAAGATTCGATGTAGCAATAGCTACCCATCAGCAAGGACAGCTACCAGAAGCCATAGTGCTTTATTCTCAACTTCTAAAAGAATTTCCTGATAACGCTGAATTGTTAAATGTTCTAGGCAGTGCATTGTCTCAACAAAGCAACTTTGAGGATGCAGAGCGATATCTGTCTCAATCCGTAAAAATAGCGCCTGAAGAAGAAGGGTTTTGGGTTAATTACGCCCAGCATTTAGCTCGTCAAGGGAAAGCCAAAGAAGCGGTTGCGTTATTAAAAGCGCAAATTGCAGAATCATCAACCTACCTCCCTGCTTGGCAGACCTTATTCAAAGTTGCTTTATCAATGGGAGAGAATACTCTCGCCGCTGAGTACCTTAGGAAAGCGTTAAATATTGAATATAGCTATAAGTCTTTATTATCACTCTCTCAATTATTAGTAAGAGAAAATAAGCAAGTTGAAGCGATTGAGTTGCTCGAAGCGTTCAAGCAACAAGCGAAAGAAGAAGCCAGTTATTGGCATGCACTATCATGGCTCTATGATGCGATTCGCAATTGGGCTAAGTTGTCGGAAGTCGCTAATCAGTGGGTGACTCGTTTTAAATCAGATGGAAACGCATATCGATTTTTATCGTCGGCTTATTTTGAATTAGGTAGGCAGCACGATGCGATTGCGGTCTATGAGTCTCTGCTGTTAAATTCTGAAAATCAAATATCGACTGATAATCAGTTAAATCAAGACAAAGCAAAGTATGTTGAACTTTGTGTTGCGTCTGGAGAGTTAAAGAAAGCGGAATTAACACTTGAGTCAATTGATGAAGGCTATTCAGCGCCGGGGTTACTCAACGCGAAAGTGCAGATGGCAATATTTAAGGGTGATGTTGAAACGGCGAAATTATTGGCCGAGCAATGCATAAAGTCCTACCCAGAATACCTTAATATCTATACTCATTATTGTAGGTTGTCTCCTGAATCGTTGACTGAGGAACAGCGCCAGTTATTAAGCCACAGTGTTGAAAAACAGCTTGTAAACAGCGACTCAATGGCATTTGTAATGGCTCACTACCACCATGCTAAGGGGGAGTTCGAAACCGCGTTTGATTGGTACAATAAAGCTAATTCTCTAAGAGAGATGAGTAATCTTGATAAAGGGGCTGCTTACTCAAAAGAAAAGGCAGAGGCATTTTATAATGAAGTAATGGCGTTATCGGAAAAGCTCCATGAAAAGTATGCCTCAGTGTTTGCAAAGAATAAGCACAGTAGCTCACCTATTTTTATCGTGGGGATGCCGAGGTCGGGAACGACGCTGCTTGAGGGAATGCTGGCTTCACATGAGAATATTGATAAAACGGGCGAAAGAATTGAGCTGCCTAACTTGCTCCGAAGTTTAGTTAATCAGGATATTGAGCCTGAAAAGCTTGAAGAAACATTGAAAGCGTTTATTGTCCAGTACACGAAAAAAGCAAAGGTGAGACAAAAAGCGCAATTTTTTATTGATAAGAATCCGAGTAACTATATGTCAATCGGGCTTATCAAAACCTTATTCCCCGATGCACTTATCATTGATATTGAAAGAGACCCAGTAGAAACCACACTTTCAATTTACCGTCATGAATTTAGTCATCTATGGTCTTACGCCACTTCCCTTGACTCCATTGCTCATCAATATCAACTGTACAGAAAGTTCATGCATGCTTGGGGTGAGAAAACCAATAATGTTATCCGTGTGGAGTATGAAGAATTAGTAAAAACGCCCGAAAAGCACATAACGAGTCTACTTGCGCTTTTAGGTTTGAACTCGAAAGGGTTGAACATTGAAGCGGGAATGAGTGAACAAACCTTTACCACATTTAGTGCATTGCAAGTAAGAGATAAAATTGCCAACTTCAACGGAATAGCGGATAAGTACGCCTCTTGCTTAGCGCCATTTCCTAGTGTGTCAGCGTTAAAGCAAGGTGGAGAATAAACGTGAGTGCTGACAGTTGGGATAATTTTTGGAAGCACTCGGCAAAAGAGCAAAGTATGCCATGCTTCGGTGCGCAAACAGATGTTCTTAAGCGCGCTTGGGATAAATTGTTTGAAGAGAACCTAACAAGCATATCGTCAGGAAAGGTGTTGGATATCGCCTGTGGCGATGGCACTTTGATTTCTCGGTTTGCTGAAGCTAAAGAGCGCTCATTCCAGTTGTTCGCTTGCGATTATTCGTACAGTGCTTGCCTTGACGCTTTTAATCGAAATGTTGCTATCAGCAGTGTTTGTTGTGACTCTGCTAATCTACCTTTTGAAAGTGAAACGTTCGATATCATCTTAAGTCAATATGGTATCGAATATGCGGGCCAGCATGCTTTCTTTGAAGCATTGCGCTGTTTAAAGCCGGGGGGGGAATTGGTGACAATTTGCCACGCGTTAAATGGCTCTATATTCAAAGAGTGCGCTGAGAATGCAAATGCGGCCGAACGATTTCTTAGCTCTGGCATATTAAATCAAGGGAAGTCGTTGTTTGCCGTGGCAGGTGAGGTTATGTCGGGTAAGCGAGATAAAGCTGACTTTGTAGAAGAAGACAGAGCCTTTTCAAAGACCGTAATGAAGTGCAAAGCGCTATTCGACGAGGTGTCACCGCAAATTTGTGGAGGCTATCTTTTCAAAGTTTATTCCGAACTGGGTCAAATGTTCTCTCAAATACAGTCTTATAAAACGCAAGATGTACTTGACTGGATTGATAAAACCCAAGCTGAGGTAGTCGCTTATCAATCTCGAATGTTTTCGATGACGCAAAGCGCGATGTCTCAAAGATCTCTTGATGCACAATTTGAAACTTACCAGTCGAGTACTTCAGATAACCAAAGTTCATGGCAAGTTTTGCCACTGTACGGTGCAGGGCGAAACGAAAGTAAGGCGCAGGAAGACCTCATTGGTTGGATGGTTATTTTTTCTAAAAAGTAAAAGTATATGAAATATTTAGAACAAGCGATTAGTGCGCACCAAAGTGGCAATGCTGCGCTGGCTGAGCAGTTGTATCAAAAGCAATTAAATGAAGTTCCTAATGAGCATAATGCCATGCAGCTTTATGGGTTGCTCAAAATGTCGACGAATCGGCTAGAAGAAGGGGCTGCTTTAATGAAGCAGTCTTTAGACATTGAGCCCGGTCAACCCCATGTCTGGAATAATTTGGGGAGTTGCCTTAAAAAGCTTAATAGAAACTCAGATGCAATAAGCGCCTTCCAAAGGGCGATTTCTGAGAAAGATGATTTTGTGCCTGCGTATAAAAACCTCATTTATCTTTATATGCATCTAGGTGATGACGATAACTTGTGGAAACTAGCGACTGAATTGAAAAGCAAATTACCTAGTAATAATGAGGCAATGCACCTATTTGGTAAGGCGGCTAATTTCATTGGTAAACATGGCTTGGCCATTGAAACTTTCGCTTCTTTGCCGCTTGATGGTGATGGAGGTACGCTGAAACATGATTTGGGTATTGCTTATCGTTTAAATGGTGAGCCTCAAAGAGCGCTTGAATGCTTTGAAGCGGTTTATAAGTCTCACCCCAGTAATGCTTCAGTATTACATAATTTAGGCAATGCTCACTCAGATCTGAATAACGTGGACGAAGCTGCCTCGTTCTTCAAGAAGGCGATTGATATCAATCCAGATTATGCTGAATCACACAAAAACTTGAGTACTTTGTTGTGGAAAAGTGGGAACAAAGCGGATTTCTTAAATTCATACAAAGCAAGATTCAGCTCTGGACAGATAACCACGCCTTTACTACTTTCATATATCGAACAAATTATTTTTTCGGAAGATTACGGTTTCGCATTGGAAGAACTGAAACAGTATGAAAAGTTTCTAGAAGGTAGTGTTGACTTCTATGTGTTGAAATCTCGTTGCTACACAGGGCTGCGGGATGTTGACAGTGCAGTAGAGAGTTTGAAATTTGGTATTGCAATAAACGATTCCATCATTGCGCCAAAACTTGAGCTTGCAAAACTCTATTTCGAAAATCATCAATATGATTTGGCGTTACAAGGTATTAATAAAGTTCTTGAAGAAGTTCCATCCTTAGAAGAAGCACAAAATCTAGCAAAGGCTTGCCAGCAGAAAGTAGATGTAGTGAATAATTGATGAATATTGTTTGGCGAATTCATGGAAAGTAGTTGTCGTCACAAAACGGTTTGTGGCGCTTTGTTTTCGCGTATATGAATGTGTTCTGGTAAGTTGAATAACCTGAATTTAGATATGCGAAAGAGTGAATAAAAATGCCGTTTTTGTGAATTGATTAATTATTCATCTTTGTTAGTCCTATTTATTTACCGTGTGAAAATCATGTAAATAGATTAAATTTGGTGTTGAATCGCATAAAATGAAGTGAAAATCGCTAAAATGTGCCAAAAAGACATAGAAAATGCCTAAAATTATCTTTTCTGGCATAGTTCTTTAGGCCAGATTGGCTTGACTTAGCGTTATCTTCCGTGTGAATATCCCCGGGTTCCAGTGTCCGGTCTTTTTGTATTGACCGATGCTGAAATCCAATAATATTAAAACGTTTTTAATCGTCCCTTGTTTACGGCTACTGGATGCTGTGATGAGGATTCAAAACTAGACAATTGGTTGGGAACTATGTCCAAGATGAGCAAGAGAAATATTATTGCTTCTACAATTATTGGGGCTTTCGCCCTGAGTAGCAGCCCCGCAGTCTCTGCAGATCCTCTCGTCAACCTGCAAAAAGAGGAAGCAAAAAATCACGCCGCTGCGGTTAAATCCCAAACGCGTATTAATAAGCTTTACGAGCAGACGCAAGAGCTTTTGGTTGATTATCGTCAAGTCCTTGATGAAACTGAAAACTTGAAGGTTTACAACGACCACGTAGCACGTTTGGTCGCGGATCAGCAAGAAGGGATCAACGACTTGCAACGTCAAATCGATAGTATCGAAGGCGTTAAGCGTGGCGTTGTTCCTCTAATGTACAAAATGATTGAATCTCTAGAGAAGTTTATCAATCTAGATGTACCAATTAACTTAGAAGAAAGACAAGCTCGTGTAGCGCGTCTACGTGAGTTGATGTCAAACTCAAACGTTTCTACTTCTGAGCAATTCCGTCAAGTCCTAGAGGCTTATCAAATTGAACTTGAGTACGGTTCTAGCATCCGTGCATATCAAGGTGAATTGACCTATAACGGCACTAACATCGCTGTTGATTTCTTTAACTTAGGCCGTACCGCTATGGTTGCGTTGTCTTTGGATCAGAAGAATGCATGGGTTTGGAACAACGATTCTCGCGTATGGGAAGAGCTAGGTGGTGAGTACCTTGGTTCTGTTGTTGAGTCAGTTAAGATGGCACGTAAGATCGTACCTGTTAACTTAATCAAGATGCCAATCCAAGCGGCGGAGTAAGAAACAATGAAGAATTTGTTTAAACTACTATTAGTCGGTGGAACTGTAGCTTTGACGTCTGCGTCAGCACAGGCGGCAGATTCACTTGACGCACTTCTAGAAGAAGTGAAAAAGAATCGTGTTTCTGAAGCGCGCATTAATAAGCAGCGTGAGTCAGAGTTCCAATCAGCAAGAGCTGACAAGCAAGCTTTATTATGAAAAGCGCGCGCGGCACTTAAAGCTGAACAAGTGCGTGGTGAGCGCTTGAAGAAGCAGTTCGCTGAAAATGAAACAACACTTGCTAACAAAGAAGTTGAGCTTAAGAATGCTGTAGGTACTCTTGGTGAGATGTTTGGTGTTGTTCGTCAGGCTTCTGCTGAAGCGTACGGTCGTATTTCAACATCTATCGTAAGTGCGGAATTCCCAGGCCGTTCAGACTTCCTAGAAAGAATGTCTAACGAATCTAAAGGTCTTCCTGATATTAAAGAGCTAGAAGACTTATGGTTCGCACTTCAGACAGAAATGACACAGTCAGGTAAAATCTCTCGTTTTACAACTGAGGTGGTAAGCCTAGACGGTGGTTCACAACAGACTGATGTTGTTCGTATTGGTACATTTAACCTTGTTAGTGATTTAGGTTACTTGGCGTATAAAGATGATCTTAAGCAGGTTCAACCTCTTGGTCGCCAGCCTGATGGCTATATGGTAAGCAGCGCTAGCGCGTTCTCATCTAGCTCAAACGGTATTCAGCCAGTATTTATCGATCCTTCTCAAGGTCAAATTCTTGGTCTGTTAACAGCTAAGGCAACATTAATGGAAAGATATCACGCTGGTGGTCTTCCAGGTTATGTTATCACTGGTATGTTAGCCGTTGGTTTGTTAATCGCTCTATTCAAGATCATCACACTTACAGTTATGAGTGGCGGTATCAGAAAGCAGCTTAACAACCCTGGTAACCCTTCTTCTTCTAACCCTCTTGGCCGTATCTTAAAAGTTTACGAAGAAAACAAAGATGCAGACACAGAGAGCTTAGAACTTAAACTTGATGAAGCTATTCTTCGCGAATTACCTTCTATCGAAAGTGGTATTAACTTAATCAAGATTCTTGCAGCAATTGCTCCGTTACTAGGTCTACTTGGTACGGTAATCGGTATGATCGCTACGTTCCAGCAAATTACTTTGTTCGGTACTGGTGACCCTCGTATCATGGCGGGAAGTATCTCTATGGCGTTGGTAACAACAGCTCAGGGTATCATCGCGGCATTGCCACTAATCTTATTGCATAGCATCGTTGCAGGTCGTAGCAAATCAATCATCCATATTCTTGACGAGCAAGCTGCGGGTATCGTAGCTGCTAGAGCAGAAGGGGAGAAGTAAGATGTTATTCCTGATAGAACTATGGGAATCTGTCAGGGATTTTATCGCTACTGGCGGTGACGTTCTTTATGTTGTCGCATTTGCGCTCTTTCTAATGTGGATTTTCATGGTAGAGCGTTTTTGGTTCCTTAATTCGGTTTTCCCAAGTTTGCAAAGTAAGATTATTGCGAATTGGGAAAAGCGGACGGATACCACTTCCTGGTATGCGCATAGAATCCGTGACGCATGGATTTCAGAAGCGTCCGATAAGTTAAGTGAGCGTGTACTGTTAATTAAAACTTTGGTAGCAATGTGTCCGTTAATCGGTCTACTTGGTACGGTAACTGGCATGATTGAGGTATTTGAAACCATGGCGACACAGGGTACTGGTAACCCTCGTTTGATGGCCGCAGGTATCTCAAAAGCAACGATTCCAACAATGGCTGGAATGGTCGCTGCTTTATCCGGCTTGTTCTTTAGTACAAGACTGGAATCAAAAGTAAAAATTGCCAAAGAAAAGTTAGTTGACAGTTTGCCTCATCACTAGAGAGATTTTTATATGGCTCGTAAACATCGTGCAGAAGAAGAAGATGCAAGCATTGATATGACACCGATGCTCGACATCGTGTTCATCATGCTTATCTTCTTTATCGTAACTACCTCTTTCGTGAAAGAGGCGGGTATTGAAGTTAATAAACCTGATGCTAGTAATGCAACTAAACAAAAATCAGCGAACATTTTCATTGCAATAAATGAAGATGGTGATGTTTGGATGGACAAGCGTGAAGTTGATGTAGAGCGTGTACGCGCTAACATCGAAAGAATGCTTGCAGAACAACCTACCGAAGTTGTTATTATCCAAGCTGACGAAAAAGCTGAGCACGGTAAAGTTGTGGAAGTAATGGATCAAGTCAAAGCTGCAGGTATTGCTAGGATTTCGGTCGCAGCAAAAGGTGGTTAATATGGGACGTCTAATAGTATCAATATTATTAGGTGCCACAGTAACTTTTGCCTTGTTCGTTTTGATGGCCAAGCTGATCGAAAATTCTCAAAGACCAGCTGATGAAGTGCCACCAACACCGGTAATTGATATCGTGATGGATGAACCAGAGGATAGCACTGAGGTACGCCAACGTGTTCCGCCTCCACCTCCGCCACCGCCTCAACAGCCTCCTAAGATTGAACCTCAGGAGCCTGAATCATCTGAGCCGGATGCGGGAGCAGTTTCATTCAACATGCCAGGAGTAGATCTTGGTGGAAACTCGATTGATATTGGCTCGCCAGGCGCGTTGCAAAGAGATGGTGAAGCGACTCCGATCGTACGTATCGAACCTCGCTATCCAATTCAAGCAGCTCGTGATGGTAAAGAGGGTTGGGTACGATTGTCATTCACCATTAACGAAGTTGGCGGTGTAGAAGACGTTGAAGTTATTGAGGCTGAGCCTAAGCGTGTTTTCGACAGAGAGGCAAGACGTGCTCTACGTAAGTGGAAGTACAAGCCTAAGATCGTTGAAGGTAAGCCAGTTAAACAGTTCAACATGAAAGTCCAGTTAGACTTTAAATTGGAGGCTGGTTAATGAATAGGTTAATGAAAAGCTTATCGGCTTCGCTAATAGTTATGGGAACACTAGGAGCAAATGTTGCTTACGCGCAATCTGCTGCTCCGGTTGTTTGTCCTAACTATAAAAAGGGACCAACAAAGATTCCTGGGCAGCGAGTTGGTAAAAAAGTACAAAGTGCTTTTGAAGCTTACAATAATGATCAGGTTGATGAAGCTATCACTATTTTAAAAGATATTGATGCTTCTGATTCTTTCGACGCTGCTTATGTTAACCGCTTTATTGGTAATTTGATTGCTGGTAAAGAGGGCCGTGGTAAAGAAGCGTTAGGCTATCTTTTGAAGTCAGTTGAAAACAAGCAACTAAACGATAGCGAACATGCTATAACGTTGAGGTTGATTGGCGACCTGAACATGCAAGAGAAAAGCTATGCTGATGCCATTAAATGGTATGACGAGTGGATGGACTTCACTTGTAAAGAAGATGCAGACATCTTTACTCGTCAGGCACAAGCGTTCTATGAAACGAAGCAATTAGCTAAAATGATTGCGCCAGTTGATAAAGCCATTTCTCTTTATGAGAAGCCTAATAAGAACCCATATGTTCTTAAAATGACTTCTTATTATGAGCGTAAAATGTACCCGGAAACGATTAAGGTTGCGGAAACATTGGTTAAACTGTTCCCTGATACAAAACAGTGGTGGACTCAACTTGGTTTCTTCTACATGTTAGTAGAAGACTACAAGAACGCATTAGCAACGTTTGAGTTGGCTTATACTCAAGGTTATTTATCTAAGTCTTCGGAAATTAATGCATTAGTACAGCTGTATGCGACTAATGAAATTCCATTCAAATCAGCGATGCTTCATGAGAAGTATATTAATTCTGGTTTGTTAGACAAAGATGCGTCTAACTTGGCTCGAATTGCAAACTCTTTCCACAGAGCGAAAGAATTTGTAAAAGCAGCTCACTATTATGGTGAAGCAGGAAAGCTAAGTTCAGACCCAGAGCACTATAGAAAGCAAGGTACTTTACTACTTGGTGCAGAGAAATATCCTGAAGCGATCAAGGCACTTAAGAAGTCTTTGGATGAAGGAGTCAAAAAGAAAGGCTCTGTTCATATGGCTTTGATGGAAGCATATTTCTATCAGGGTAAATTTAAGGAAGCTTATAAGCACATTACTGAGGCAGGCAAAGATAAAGCCACTGCTCGTAGTGCGAAAGCTTGGGTTCCTTATATCAAAGATAAAGCCAAGAATCGTGGCATCAAACTTTAATTAAAAAAGGCTCCTCGGAGCCTTTTTTATTTTCTGACACCGTTGCTTTTAGTTTTCGTTTTATATTTACTTTTCGTTACACTCCCACATCGCCTCTACTTTGTAGTAACTCCTTATTTTCCTACTGCTCAAAAAAACACTGCTTTTTATTTTATTTCGGTGTTGTTTGTTAGAAATTAATTTCTATTTTTAATCAGGTTTATAAGATAAAGGTCTAATTAAAAACAACTTTTTCGCAGTTTATTTGTTGTAGATTTTGATAGTATCTTTAAGGCCCTGTGTTTTCTTTAAGGTTTATTGGTCATTCTTTATTAGAGAACTTATGACAATCGTACTAAGATTTTTATGAGTGGAACTTTGAAATAAATCCAAGACACCATAGGTCTATAAACTTGAAAACGCCGTTGAGCGTAATACTAAACGTGACTCTCGTAACTTAGTTATTAGGAAATAAATATGAAACAAGTTAAGAAAACGAACATCGCTACTGCTTTAGGTGCAGTTGTATTAGGCTCTTTGGCCACTGTATCAATCGAAGCAAATGCTAACCCTTTCGCAATGAACACGCTAGATTCAGGTTACATGCAAGAAGCTGCTGAAGGTAAGTGCGGCGAAGGCAAATGTGGTGAAGGTAAGTGCGGCGAAGGCAAGTGTGGCGGCAGCAAAGCTAGCAAAGAAGGCAAGTGCGGCGACGGCAAATGTGGCGAAGGCAAATGTGGCGGAAGCAAAGCTAGCAAAGAAGGTAAGTGCGGCGAAGGCAAATGCGGCGAAGGTAAGTGCGGCGGCCAAGCTTAATCACTCGATTTAATATTGTATTATAGGCCGGTTAATCCGGCCTTTATTTTTTTGGGGAGTAGGTTATGAATAAATTAAATGGTGTTGGACTTGGTTTAAGACGAGAAATGTTGCCTGAACTAGGCGATGTCCTGCCAAATGAAGTCAATTTTTGGGAGGTTGCTCCTGAGAATTGGATTCCTCTTGGTGGAAAGTATCAAAAGGCACTTTCTAAATTTACTAAAGTAAACCAATTCGTAGCTCATGGACTCTCTCTCTCCATAGGAAGCCCGGACCCTATTGATGTTAATTTCGTCAAAGATGTAAAGAACTTCTTAGATGAGCACAATATCGCGTATTACAGTGATCACTTAAGTTATTGCTCTGGCAATGGCCATATGTACGATTTAATGCCTATTCCCTTTACTGAAGAGGCTATTAAGCAAGTATCAAGTCGCGTTAAGCAAGTTCAAGACATTATAGAGCGTCCTCTTGTTCTTGAGAATGTGTCCTATTATGCTGCCCCTGGTCAGGAGCTTACTGAACTAGAGTTTACTCAAGGTGTACTAAATGAGTCAGGCTGCTTACTCTTACTTGACGTAAATAATATCTATGTTAACTCAATCAACCACAAATATGACCCTGTTGAATTCCTTAAAGGAATGCCAGCAGATAGAATTGTATATGGCCATATCGCAGGTCACTACAACGAAGCTGAAGACTTAATTGTAGACACCCACGGCTCTGAAGTTATTGAGCCTGTTTGGAAGCTTCTTGAAAAGGCTTATGAAATTCACGGTGTGTTCCCGACTCTTTTAGAGCGAGACTTTAATATTCCTCCCATCGCTGATTTATTGCAAGAAGTCGAGCGAATCAGAAAAATTCAAAACCAGTTTATTGAAATTGAGAAAAGGAGTGCGTAAATGTCGTCTTTGCACGCAATTCAAAATCAGTTTGCCGACCATTTGCGTAACCCAGATACTAACGCTCCTGTAGTTGGGCTTGAAGATAGACGTCTTAATATTTATAGAGAGTTATTTTTCAATAACGTTCTTGGGTTCTTAGCTTCTGGCTTTCCTGTATTAAAGTCACTTTTTGAAGAGGATAGATGGAAACAGTTAGCGAGAACATTTTTCTCAGAACATGAGTGTCGTTCTCCTTATTTTGTCGATATCAGTAAAGAGTTTGTTGAGTTCTTAAGCAACGAGTACGAAAGGTTAGGCGATGAGCCTGTGTTTATGGAAGAGCTTGCTCATTACGAATGGATAGAGCTAGCTATCAGTATCAGAAAGCAAGAGCACGAAGTAATTCCTTGGGATGGGCAGTCTGCTTTGGAAAATATTGCTTTGTCTGAACTCGCTGAGTTATTGAGTTATCAATTCCCAGTTCATCAAATTTCACCTGAATATCAGCCAGAAGAAAGTGAAGAGGCGACTTACTTTGTCGTTCATCGTAACTCTGATGATGAAGTTAACTTTACTGAAATTAATGCGATTACCGCTCACTTGCTCTCCGTTGTTCACCAAAATGAGAATATTGACATTGATACGCTAGTACAAAGCATGTGCGAAGCGATGCCTCAAGTACCTCAGGAGCAAGTTCAGGCTGGGGCTAAGCAAATATTAGTACAAATGCTAAATGCTCAAATATTAGTTCCTGCATAATTTTTTGAAGCCAAGTTTAATCAGAATATCCTAGCTTATTTAGCTTGTTGAGTGTGGCAGTGTCGTTGCCACACTACTACAATTGCATTACCATTGCGCACCATAAAGTAGTTACGAAGTAGATGGGTATAAAAAGACCTATCCATAATTGGAGATAGCAATCAATGCATAATAACGATCAACCTTTAGTTACTAATGACCCATTCAATGCCGCCTACTTCTTTGGGGCTGTTGCTGTTTTTTTAGCTATGCCAATGCTGCATATTATCCTAGGTTGGTTGACGTTCTTCTTTAAATAAGCGGGTTCTTCATTCCACGATAAAGAGACAAGAACGTGACGCCAGATCAAATCAAAGCCACCATTAATACGATTCCAGATTATCCAAAACCGGGTATTCAATTTAGAGATGTTACAAGCTTAATGCGCGATAAAGAGGCGTTTAAGCGAACGATTGAAAGCTTAGCTGAGTTTTATTCTGATCTTACATTTGACCATATTGTCGGGACGGAAGCGCGAGGTTTTATTTTCGGTGCCCCTCTTGCCGTTGAATTAGGCGTTGGGTTTATCCCTGTCAGAAAACCTAACAAGCTACCAGGAAAAGTTATTTCAGAAAGCTATGAGTTAGAGTACGGTACAGATACGCTAGAAATGCATCACGACTCCGTTTTTGAAGGTGATCACGTTTTAATGATTGACGACTTATTGGCAACAGGCGGCACTATGCTTGCTACAGCCAAGTTAATACGCCAGTTAGGCGGTATCGTCACACATGCCGGTTTTGTTGTTTCTTTACCCGAACTAGGGGGAGAAGCAAAGTTACAATCTGCGGGTATTGAGTGCAAATCCATTTGTCAGTTTGAAGGAGACTGAGCGAGTAATGAGTTACCAAGTACTGGCTCGTAAATGGCGACCCAATTCGTTTTCGGAATTGGTTGGCCAGGAACATGTCGTAACCGCAATTTCCAATGCGTTAGATACGAATAGGCTGCATCATGCTTATTTATTTACAGGAACGAGAGGTGTTGGTAAAACAACAATAGCTCGAATTTTTGCTAAAAGTTTGAACTGTGAAAAGGGCATGAGTTCAACGCCTTGTGGTCAGTGCGGCACATGTTTGGAAATTGAGCAGGGTAACTTTGTTGATTTGTTAGAAATCGACGCCGCTTCAAGAACCAAGGTAGAAGATACAAGAGAGCTTCTAGATAATGTTCAATATAAACCTACTCGTGGTCAATATAAGGTTTATTTGATTGATGAAGTACACATGCTCTCAAAGCATAGCTTTAATGCGTTGCTTAAAACACTCGAAGAGCCGCCTCCTCATGTGAAGTTTCTACTTGCGACCACAGACCCTCAGAAACTGCCTATTACCATTTTATCTCGCTGCCTTCAGTTTACATTGAAGGCGCTCACCAGAGATCAAATTCTTCATCAATTAAAATTTGTTCTAGAGCAAGAAAAAATTGCGTTTGAAGCCGGCGGGCTGCAAGAGATTGCGCGTGCAGCACAAGGAAGCATGCGTGATTCACTAAGCTTAACAGACCAGGCAATTGCCCAGGGCAATGGCAACGTTTCTAATCAAATCGTTTCGGATATGTTGGGTTTATTAGACAGAAATGTTGTACTCAAGCTCATCAACAGTCTTTTTAAGAAAGATAAGTACACCACTTTAGATATCGTTGCGCAGTTAGCGCTGCAGGCACCGGATTATTCGCAAGTGCTCTCGGAAATAATGAGTTACTTGCACCAAGTTGCGTTAACACAATTCGTTCCAGAGGCCTGTAAACTAGAAACACACGCAGCAAGAGCGATTTACGCGCTGGCTCAAGCAGTCCCTCCAGAACAAGTTCAGTTGATGTATCAAATTGCATTACAGGGTCGTAAAGACTTGCCCTATGCGGTGGAGCCGCGTGTAGGTCTTGAAATGACCTTATTAAGAATGTTGGCGTTTGTTCCAGAAGGCATTGAGCTAGATAGCGAAGCGTTAGCGCAACAGTTTGCTATTGAGCAACAACAGATCGAAAAAAAAAGGCTTGATTTTGGCTCTGTAAATTCAGAACCAGAACCAGAACCAGAACCAGAACCAGAACCAGAAGCAGAAGCTGCACTTGCTTTGGAACGTGAAAGTGTCCTTGAGCAAGCAAATACGCTTATTGCCAGTGAGTTTGAAGCGTCTCAGGTACCAGTAGAGCCCTCTGCTTTAGAGCCGAATGTAGTTGAAGAGCTGTCAACAAACGCCTTTACATCTGAACCCACCTTTTTACACTCTGAAGAGCCAGAGCCAGAGCCAGAGCCAGAGCCAGAGCCAGAGCCAGAGCCAGAAAATCAACTAGGGTTACTAAATACTGCAGAGTTATTGGCGCTTCGAAATAAAATCTCCCAAACGATTTCTGATGAATTAGAGAGCGCTGAAGGTAGCGATGAGGAAATCTCTCCAGCGTTACGTAGAAACTTGGCAGGAGAGAATAGGGCGACGAGTAACGATGAAGAGAGTCGCACCAGTGAGCAATCAGATGAGATGATTTCATCGAATGAACTTGCTATTTCTGGTGAACAAAACCTCGATGCTCAAGTTGATAATACTCAAATTAAGCAGCCTCAATTTAGTCATCAGCAAGTTAGTCACCACAGCGAGAGTCACCATAACGAGAGTGATCACACTGTTAGTGCCCTAAAAATCAGTGAGTTACCTAGCGCTGAGGCTAACGACGAGCCCGTTCCGGGAAATGCTCCGACTGATGCTCGTGCGCCTCATCAATCAAATGATGTGTCGTCTAGCTTTACTTCAAAAGGCGAGGGTTTTGATCCTCAGGCTGTGAGCCACCCATATTCGATGCCAGTATCAGAAGAGACCTTTCCTGATGAATACTTGTCTCAGTCTGAAATGGCCTCAGATTATCATTTTGATGAACCGATGGGATTCGATTTACCCATTACTGAGCCAACGCAGACTCCGGAACACGTTTCAGAAACGGTAAGTTACGAAGCACAAGCACTTTCAGCTGTAAGTGACGACGAACAGGTTGTTCAGAACCAAGAAATAAATAGTGAAGTGAGTTTTGACATTCCCTATCGACTCGACGATGGAAACAAAGTCACTAAAGCATCGCAGCTTGATACATGGAGTCAGCTCATTGAGAAAATGGGATTGGTTGGCTTAACAAAACAAATTGCAGTACACAGCACATACCAAAACCATGATGGTCATGTTGTTTTAACGTTGGCTGATGGGCAAAAACATTTGTTAGGGCCAACGACGGAAACATCATTGAAAGGCGCATTAAGCGAATTATTTCAGCAAGACATCGATGTGAAAATTGTTGTAGGAGAGGTCCAGGAAACGCCTTACATCGTACAACAAGGTATTAATAAAATGCGGATGCAGCACGCGCACAACGTCATTCGTACAGACGAAACTGTACATATGCTATGCGACGTGTTTGGCGCATCCATTATTAACGACAGTATTAAACCAAGATAAGAGAGAACGTTTATGTTTAAAGGTGGAATGGGCAACATCATGAAGCAAGCTCAGCAAATGCAAGAGCGTATGCAAAAGGCCCAAGATGAATTAGCAAACCTAGAAGTTACAGGCGAGTCAGGTGCTGGTTTAGTCAAAGTAACCATGACAGGCAACCACAATGTTCGCAAAGTCGAAATTGACGATAGCCTAATGGAAGAAGACAAAGAAATGCTTGAAGATTTGCTTGCAGCGGCTGTAAATGATTCAGTTCGTAAAGTACAAGAAGCGAATCAAGAAAAGATGTCATCGTTAACGGGAGGCATGCCGCTTCCTCCTGGCTTCAAATTTCCGATGTAATAACAGGGCCTTGCTTTAATGAAATTTAGTCCACTGATCGACGAACTCATCTCAGACCTCAAAACACTGCCGGGAGTCGGCGCAAAAAGCGCGCAGCGTATGGCGTTTCAGTTATTGGAACGAAATCGAGAAGGGGCGTTGAAGTTAAGTCGTTCTTTGCATGATGCAATGGAACATGTTCGTCATTGTGATCAGTGCCGTAATTTCACTGAAGCCAGCTTGTGTGAAATTTGCAGTAACCCAAAACGCTTAGAAAATGGCATTTTGTGTATTGTTGAAACGCCTCAGGACGTACTTGCAATTGAGCAAGCATCTGAGTTTAAGGGGCGTTATTTCGTTTTGATGGGGCATCTTTCTCCAATTGATGGAGTGGGGCCCGATGAAATTGGTATCCCGGCTTTGCAATCGCTGTTAAAAGGCGGCGAGATAAACGAAGTGATATTAGCGACTAATTTTACCGTAGAGGGTGAAGCAACAGCGCATTACATCAGTGATATTTGTAAATCTCATGAAATAAAAGCAAGCCGTATCGCTCGTGGTGTTCCCATGGGAGGGGAACTGGAATACATTGATGGCAGTACACTTAGCCATGCGTTCCAAGGACGCCAACAGCTGTAACTTTTTTTAAATATCCTCCTCTTTAGCTATTGATTTTGATTTGAGTGCCCTTATTTTGACAATTGGTTAGCTGCTACGAGTCGTTTTTTCAAACCTCGTACCAGCGTAAGAAATTAATTGTGCAAAAGAATTAGGAGCAGTTTGAAGATGGCTGATATTGGTCAAAAAGAGACTCACGGCTTTCAAACAGAGGTTAAACAACTTCTTCAACTCATGATCCACTCTCTTTATTCAAATAAAGAGATTTTCCTTCGAGAGCTTGTATCTAACGCAGCAGACGCTGCAGACAAACTACGTTTCAAAGCGTTATCTGACGATTCATTGTATGAAAGTGATGGCGATCTGCATGTTAGGTTGTCTGTCGATAAAGACGCTGGCACGGTAACGATCGCAGACAATGGTATCGGTATGAACCATGATGATGTGATCGAAAACCTAGGCACTATCGCTAAATCTGGAACTGCAGAATTCTTTAGTAAGTTATCCGGTGATCAAGCCAGAGACTCTCAGCTTATTGGTCAGTTTGGTGTTGGCTTTTACTCAGCATTTATTGTTGCAGACAAAGTAACAGTAAGAACACGTTTAGCGGGTGCTGATAAAAATGAAGGCGTTGAATGGGAATCAGCAGGCGAAGGTGACTTCACGGTTTCTAAAATTGAAAAAGAAACTCGTGGTACCGAAATTGTGCTTCACCTAAGAGACGACGAAAAAGAGTTTTTAGATGACTGGCGTTTGCGTAATGTGATTGGCAAATACTCAGATCACATTTCTATTCCTGTTAAAATGTGGCGTGATGAAGTGCCTGAAAGCGAAGGGCCAGACGGAGAGAAAGTTGCTGCTGTTCCAGGCGAGTGGGAAAGCATCAACAAAGCAACAGCGCTTTGGACTCGTGACAAATCAGATATCTCAGAAGAAGAGTATAACGAGTTTTACAAACACATCTCCCATGATTTTGGCGACCCACTACAATGGTCACACAATCGCGTAGAAGGTAAAACCGAATACACAAGTTTATTGTACATCCCGGCTAAAGCGCCTTTCGATTTATGGAATCGTGATCAAAAACACGGCTTAAAATTATATGTTCAGCGCGTCTTTATTATGGACGATGCTCAGCAGTTTATGCCAAGTTATCTGCGTTTCGTAAAAGGTTTGCTGGATTCCAATGACCTTCCATTGAATGTATCGCGCGAAATTCTTCAAGATAACAAGATTACCCAAACACTTCGCCAGGGCTGTACTAAGCGTGTATTACAAATGCTTAATGGCATGGCGAATAACGATGCTGAAAAGTACCAAGGGTTCTGGGCAGAGTTTGGTAATGTATTGAAAGAAGGCCCCGCCGAAGACTTCGCCAATAAAGACAAAGTGGCTAAGCTACTTCGTTTTGCGTCAACGCATAATGACTCTGATGCGCAAACGGTGTCGCTTGAAGATTACATTAGCCGCATGAAAGAAGGTCAAGATAAAATTTACTACACCACAGCGGATAGCTATCAGGCTGCGAAAAACAGCCCACATCTAGAAATTTTCCGCAAGAAAGGCATCGAAGTCTTCTTGATGTACGACCGTATCGACGAATGGTTGATGTCACATTTAACTGACTTCGAAGAGAAGCAATTCCAGTCGATTGCACGCGGTGCTCTAGATTTGGGTGACTTGGAAGACGAAGAAAGCAAAAAAGCGCAAGAAGCAGCGGAAAAAGAAGTTGAAGGTGTGGCGGAGCGCGTGAAAGACGTTTTATCGGATAAAGTGAAAGACGTTAAATTCACGCATAGATTAACGGATTCACCCGCATGTGTTGTTGCAGATGAGCAAGGCATGAGCACTCAAATGCGTAAAATGATGCTGGCAGCAGGTCAAGAAGTTCCTGAAATTCAATATAACTTTGAGCTCAATCCTGAGCATGCACTTGTTAAGCTTTTAGCGGATGTTCAAGATGAAGAGTTGTTTGGCAAATGGACGCAAGTTCTGTTCGATCAAGCCGCGCTGTCTGAACAAGGTAACTTGAAAGATCCAGC
This sequence comes from Paraneptunicella sp., assembly GCA_964228975.1. Lineage (GTDB taxonomy): Bacteria > Pseudomonadota > Gammaproteobacteria > Enterobacterales > Alteromonadaceae > Paraneptunicella. The sequence goes on from CAXRCC010000251.1 coordinate 33,527, forward strand.
AAGCTTTGTGCAAAACTTAAATAGCTTGCTTATGCAGTTATCAAAGTAGTAAAACTTCTGATGTAACTCAAAAAAGTCTATGGAGCGTATAGAAAATTGACAGTTTTTTTACGCTCCTGTGTTGACACTTTCGGCAGTTAATCTAAAGTTGCTGCTTATTTTGATCTTAGACGCAGCACAACTAAGACTGAAGTCCGATTCCCACGCGTTGTGTTAGCTCTTATGCTTAAAGAATTTTGTAGAACCTGTTAACGCTCATACACGTTGCCGCTCTATTTTTCAGTAGCAATTTGATCATGCTACGTCGTTTTTGCTGACTTTCCCATAAAGAGCCAAATTCGAGTTTAACAGGTTTGAATGAAGCGGATTATTTAACAAATTGGAGAATATTCACTATGCGCATCATCCTTTTAGGTGCACCGGGTGCTGGTAAAGGTACTCAAGCTCAATATTTGATGGGGAAATTTGGAATTCCTCAAATCTCTACTGGTGACATGCTTCGAGCGGCTATCAGTGCAGGTTCTGAGCTAGGTGTAGCAGCTAAAAAAATCATGGATGAAGGTAAGCTCGTTTCTGATGAGATTATTATTGGTTTGGTTAAAGAGCGTGTAGCTCAAGAAGATTGTGCAAACGGTTTCCTTTTAGACGGTTTTCCGCGCACAATTCCGCAAGCAGATGCAATGAAAGAAAATGGTATTGATGTTGATCACGTTGTTGAGTTCGATATTGATGATGAAATCATTGTTAATCGCATGGCGGGTCGTCGTGTTCACCCAGGTTCTGGACGTGTATATCACGTTGAATACAATCCACCTAAAGTAGAAGGCAAAGACGATCAAACAGGTGAAGCGCTTGTTATTCGTCCAGATGATCAAGAAGAGACAGTAAGAAAACGTTTAGGTGTTTATCACGAGCAAACTAAGCCTCTTGTTGATTATTACCAAGCAGAAGCAAATGATGGTCGTTGTCAGTATCACAAAGTTGATGCGTCTGTTGCTGTTTCTGAAGTGAATGAAAAATTAGATTCGTTACTTGGCTAAAGCCAAGCTGCAAATATTACAACGCTTTGTCAAATTTAGGTGATATGTAATAGCTAAATAACATTCGATATTTAAAAAAAACGCCAAGCATTTGCTTGGCGTTTTTGTTTCTGCGCTTTATATAAAGCGATTCAATTATCTTCTAAGAGTACACTTAGATGCAGCGATTGCACTTTCACTTGTGCCAGCGCTTTCGATGTCTGTACGAGTAACATAGCCACTCAAGAACTTACATCTTTCAACTTCAGCTTTAAATGTGAAGCTTGCTGAGCCACCTTCAACTGTGTTCACTTTTAGCTCTGAATTAGCTGCTGGAAGTGTACCTTCACCGTTGAAATATAGTGTTGTACCCGTTGTACCAGAATCATTTTCAAGACCAACAGTAGCATTAACACCTGTTAGGTCACCTTGAGGACCATATGTGAACCAGATGTTTTCGCTATCGTCAGCTTGGATCCAAATCTGGAAGCTGTGCGTGTTTGCAGGATCGCTAGGATCTGTACCGAAACGAGGTGCATTTGCCCACTCGAATACGTTGAAGTCATTAACACCGTCGTTCAACGTTGCCACGTAGAAGTTACCACCCGCGCCCATGTCTAAATCCGTCCATAATGGCGCAAGTAGATTATTAGGTGCTGCATCACTTGGTAGTCTTACGTTAGCTGCTGAAACGGCTAAACCACTTTCAGTACCTAGTTCTAATGTACCGTTCATAGAGAAGATTACAGAAGAGTAGTCTTTTCCACCGATGCTAAATGGCGCAACGTTGAAGATCAAAGCACCATCGTCACAGTTAGCTGGACAAGTTGCAGGCGCAACACCAATCGCAGCTAATGGTAGGTAACCCGCTGGTGAATCCGCAGAAGGGGCAAGCTCTAAACCAGAAACGTCTAACGAGCCGCTCCAAGTGAACTTATCGCCGTCGAATGCGAAGTCTGCCACAGTTGTACCGTTGGTCACGGTTTGAGTGGCTGAACCTTCAACATACTTAAGACCGCGCGGTAGGTTAGTGCTTAAGTCGATTTGGTCACCAAGAGGACCATTTGAAAGGTTAACGGTGTAAGTTTGCTCTTCACCGCGTCTAACAAGGTCTTTATCTACCGTTGTTTCAAGGAATGGGCTAGACGATTTGCCCGCAAATGCTGCAATTGGCATGTGTAGATTAGCAAGGTTACCGAATAGCGGTAACATTTCTAAATCACCGAACGCCCAGTCTTCGTTAGCGAATGCAGTATCTACCGTTACTTTCACTTCTGCACTTTCACCGTCAGCAAGAAGCAGGATGAACGGTTCTGCATAGATGTGCATACCTTGTGTTTCAGGGTTACCGAACAATGTCCAAGCACCGAATCGACCAGAGCGGTTAGTCACCGTTCTTGTCCAGCTACAACCTTCAACACATGAACTGTCTTGCATACTAGCAATGTTCAATGTTTTAGGATCACCGCCTAAATCAGGGTTAGCTGCGCGGAAGTTTTCAGGAGTTTCGTTTAGTACAAGACCAGATTTAAGGACTTTGTTCAGATCAATTCGACCTGCACCTGTATCAAATGGGTCGGCAGGCGTTGTGCCGTCTTCTTTGAATACACGGTGGTCTTTCGCTGTCATCATGATGGCAGACTTGATTTCATACGGTGTCCAATCAGTAGAACCCGCTACTAGCGCACCAGAACCCGCATTGTGTGGGCTTGACATAGATGTACCAGATAAGAAACCAAACTCATCGCCAGATGTGCTTGCAGAGCTGTTTACCGCTGCGATGATATCCACACCAGGGCCGCCGATATCTGGCTTAATGATGTCTACGTTTGTGGCTGCGCCGCGAGAGCTGAACCCTGCAGTAACGTCACCTAATGCGTCATCAAGAACCGTTTGGGCACCAGCAATTGAGCCCTCTGCATTTTGGTTGGCAGCAACCCAATCTTTAAGACGTTGGCCGTCAGTAAAGCCAAGGTGTACAGCAGGTAAGAAATGACCATCAGCACTGGTTGATTCGCCATTTGCTTCCGCATTCGCTAATACTAAGCCACCAGCACCGCCAGCAAGCACGTTAGTACCTTTAGCTGTACGAGCAATTGCACCACGGTCACAGATAACGATTTCACCGTTAAAGTGGCCCGCTGGGAACGGCTCTAAACACTGCGCAGGATCGGTATCATTGGATGAACCGTTTGCTGTTGGGAAGTCACCCGCGTAAACGATTTTTGCAGGACCGTAAGGCGCTGTGAAACCTTTACCTGAAAGTGCATCTAAGCCTGCGCCATCGCTTGTTAAGTCAACAAGTGAGTTATTGACTGAACGGTTGTGTGTCAGTGCCGCTGTTGTTGAAACCCAAGGTGAAGCGTGAGCTACTGTGCTTGGACCAGGGCCATCGTTGCCCGCAGAAGCAGCAACATAAATACCAGCAGCTGTTGCGTTAAGGAAACCTTCTTCAACTGCGTCATTGTATGGATCCGCACCACCAGAGATAGAGTAGTTTAATGCTTGGATACCATTTGGTAGCGCAGCAGCATCGATAACAACTTGCTCAACGGCAGCAAGCAGTGCTGAGCCTGGGCAGCTGTCGATACATACGTCATATGCAATGATGTTAGCGTGAGGTGCAACACCTGATGTTTCTACGTTTAGGTCAGTTGTAGGTGAGCGCAGTGTTGCAGATTTAACGACGTTACCTGCTGTTGTGCTCGCCGTGTGGCTACCGTGGCCATCAGAATCTTCTGGTGCGCCTGCATCTTGTGCAGATCTCACCATATCCCATGCACCGATTAGCTTATCGTTACAGAATGTTGGGTCAACCACATCACAGTGGCTGCCAGGAATGTAGTTGCCGCTGCCAAGTGGGTTAGTGTGGTCATAGCCGTCACCGCCGATATCAGCAAATGAGGCGTGGTCGTGGTTGATACCCGTATCTAATACAGCAACAACAAGGCCTTCACCCATGTTGCCTTTTAGTCCACGACTATCTAAATTCCAGAAGTTTTTTGCGCCAATCCAGGCAGGACCCGCGTCTGTTGTTGGCTGTTCAAAGCGCTCTTTTTCGATGCTTTTAACGCCAGTCATTTTCGCAATTGTTTTTGCTTCTTCTTCCGTTAGCTCAATCGCCATACCGTTAAATACGTGGCTGTATTGATGCTTCATCGAAATGTTACGACCGATAGTAGATTCAATCGCACGAGAAACGGTCTTTTGTTGCTGCTTAAGGAAACCGCTGTAAGCTTTAACAGAAGGCGCTTCTGTATCTAAACGCTTTAGACCAGTTGCCTTTAAGCTTGTTGCTTCCATTCCACCAATGCCCCCGTTATAGGCTGCAACTGCTGGAGAGTGCAAGCTCACGATGTAAGTCGCTTTTTGGCTTGCTGCAAAGAAAGGCTTTTTGGTTTCACTCAAAGTACCCACTTGGCTAACAGAAGCAGGCTGCGCTGTTGCTAAAGTGAGGTTGTTAGTTGCGGCTTGTAGCGAACTTACAGTGCCTAAAGCGATGCAAACACCTAATGCTGCTTTGCTAGACACAATCGACTTGTAAAATGCCATAATAAATAGACCACCTTATTGTTTTTCGTAACACTCCAAATAAAAAGCCATTGTTAATACGCTCCACAAGGCCGTTTAGCGTTTCTTTCCTACAAATCAAACTCTTGTTGTTAATCGCTAAACATATTTATTTGTTATGAGGTCACAGTATTTTAATTATTTAAAGTACCGCTCATTTATAAAAAATGGGCGGTAAAAATATTACTTTATAATTTCAACTTCATCTAATAGCTCGAAGTAATAAGAAGTTATATAAAAGTAAGAGAATGTACTAAACAGAATTAAAAACTTGTGCTACTTGAATTGTAATTCTTTTTAAAACAATGGGTTATGATTTTTGGCAAGCTGTCAGTATGCACAAAGATTCAGTGGTAATATCGGAATATAGATAGAAAAAAATTTCTTATAATGGGTGGGGTAGTGTAAACATTCGTCAAATTTCTATGTTATGACATAATTTTAAATATATGAGTTTCATTTTGACTCTTTTAGTGATTTTTTCGTGATAAATAATTGCCTATTGTGTTTAATGTTCAAGCCAAACAAAAGTGGCGATAATCATTCCATAACGCCCCAATTTAGAAACCAAAATTAACAGTAATGCTCTAAGCCATGGCGCTTTTAAAATGCCCGCAATAAACGTAAGCGGGTCGCCAACAACGGGAACCCATGCTAATAATAAGCTCCAAACACCGTATTTTTGAAACCAGCGTTCGGCGCGTAGCCAAGAGCGGTTAGGCTGAGATCGTTTTTCCTCTAGCCAGTCGTGTGCCCAATAACCTAAAAAGTAATTCACGTAGCTTCCAAGCGTATTGCCCGCAGTGGCCACAATTAGGCTGGTTATCGGTGAAAACCCCTTTGTTAGCATTAATATCAGTAACCATTCGGACCCTAAAGGCAACAGCGTGGCTGCGGCAAAAGACAAGATAAACAAAGCACCAAAGCCGGGTTCTATCCAATCCATTTAGTTCGGTTCCTTAAAGGGTAGAAGTTCATAGGTTTGTTTTTTGTAGTGTTCGATATGAGATGATTCCTCTTGAATAAAGCGCGTAATGGCATGATGGAATCTTCTATCTTTCAACCAGTGATTGGAATAGCATTCTGTAGGAACGAAGCCTCGTTGTATTTTATGTTCTCCCTGAGTCCCAGGGTTAAAACAACGAAGTCCATTTTCAATACAAAACTCGATGCCTTGGTAGTAACAACACTCGAAGTGTAATGAGTCGATGTCTTTTAAGCTGCCCCAATATCTGCCATATAAACAGTTTTCGTCATAAAAATAGAGTGCAGCGGCAATCGGTGTTTCTTCTTGCGAGGCAATGACAAGCATCACGTTATTGCGCAGGTGAGTGAGTAATCCGGTAAAGAAAGCTTGGCTTAAATAGCCGATGTGACCACTGCGTTTAGCATAGGTTTGTTGATAGCAACGATAGAAAAACTGTAAATGCTTTTCTTCGATTTGATCGCCGTATAAGCGATGAATCGTCACATTTGCCTGTTTCACTCGTTCTCGTTCCTTTTTCACGTTTTTACGTTTTCGTGCGGTAAATGTCGCTAAAAAGTCATCAAAAGTGTGGTAATTCTGGTTAAACCAATGAAATTGAACATTCTTTCTTTGTTGCCAGCCTTGTTTCGTCAATTCGTCTGAAATCGATAATGTGGGGAAGAGGAGGTGGCAGGATGAATAATCTGCTTCTTCACACAAGGTTTCTATGTGTTCGGTAATCAACGAAATTAACTCAGGTGTAAGTGCTCTTTGGGTCAAAATTCGCGGACCGGGAACCGGGGTAAAGGGGATGGCACAGGTAAGCTTTGGGTAATAGGCTAGCCCATAGCGGGTGTATGCTTCGTCCCAAGCCCAGTCAAATACATATTCGCCGAACCAAGAGGTTTTTTGATATAGCGGTAAACCGACCACGAGTGTGTCGTCTTCAAAAATGCACATGTAGAGAGCAAACCAGCCATTATCACCATTTACCGCGCCAGTTTGTTCCAATAGTGATAAAAACTCGTAGCGCGTAAAGGGGTAGGGAGAAGCGGATAAAGCGTTCCATTCCTCTTGGTTTATTTGCTCAATATTGTTGATAAACTTAACTTCTAACGCCATATTCCAGAATCCATTTTGATTTAATAGAAGTGCTATGGACCAATACAGCGAATTCGAACAAGGACAGTCCGAAGACATCGACACATCTAAAAGGCTGATCCGCCAAGCAATAACCCGTTATCTTGCACAACGAGAGCACGGTTTCAATGAAATCTTAAACAAGCTTACACAAAAAGGCTTTCCCCAAGCGTTGATTTTATCTGAATTAGAACAGGTGAAAGCGCGAGGATGGCAGTCGGACGAACGTTATGCCAAACAGCTTGTTCAGCGTCGATTAGATAAAGGCTATGGCTTGCAATATATTTTGGGTGAAACGCGAAATAAAGGGGTGAGTAGTGAGGTCGTTCAGGCGATTTTAGAAGAACTATCGCCCGATTGGTTTGCGTTGGCAAAAGAGGCCGCTGAACGCAAGTTTGGGGAGAAACCAATCAGTGATCGAAAAGACTACACAAAGCGGTGCAATTTCCTGCGTAACAGAGGGTTTGGACTGAGTGAAATCAACGCGGTTTACGATCGCTTTTATTAGTCATTTAGGGTTAACCGTGCTATCTTCCCGCGCTTAGTTTTGTTGAGAAATTAGATCACTTGAACAGGATTTGTAATGTACAAGAGTACTGCTGAAATAAGACGTGCTTTCATCGACTTTTTTGCTGCTAATCAGCACCAAGAAGTTGCAAGCTCCTCCCTCGTACCTGCTGATGATCCGACATTGTTATTTACCAATGCCGGTATGAATCAATTTAAAGACGTTTTCCTAGGCAACGACAAGCGCGCGTATACACGAGCGGTTTCTTCACAGCGTTGCGTAAGAGCAGGTGGTAAGCATAACGATTTAGAAAATGTTGGTTATACCGCCAGGCACCACACATTCTTTGAAATGCTTGGTAATTTCAGCTTTGGTGATTATTTCAAACAAGATGCGATTAAATTCTCGTGGGCTTTCTTAACGGAAACGCTGCAACTTCCTGTTGATAAGCTGCTAGTGACGGTTTACCACACCGATGATGAAGCTTACGATATTTGGCATAAAGAAGTCGGCTTGTCAGAAGACAAAATCATCCGTATCGATACCTCAGATAACTTCTGGTCGATGGGTGATACGGGGCCTTGTGGTCCTTGCTCTGAAATCTTTTACGATCACGGTGAACATATTTGGGGTGGACGCCCTGGCACACCAGAAGAAGATGGCGATCGCTTTATTGAGATCTGGAACCTTGTATTTATGCAATTTAACCGTTCTGCTGACGGTGAAATGACGCCATTGCCTAAGCCATCTATCGATACAGGCATGGGGCTTGAGCGTATTTCTGCCATTATGCAAAACGTTCATAGCAACTATGAAATTGATATCTTCCAAGCGTTGATTAACGCATCGGCGAAGGTTTGTGGTACCGAAGATTTGGACAACAAGTCTTTACGCGTTATTGCCGATCATATCCGTTCTTGTTCTTTCCTTATTGCTGATGGTGTGATGCCATCAAACGAAGGTCGAGGTTATGTGCTTCGTCGCATTATTCGTCGTGCTGTTCGTCACGGCTACAAAGTGGGCGCGGGCGATATCTTCTTTTATAAGCTGGTGGCTGCACTGATTGAACAAATGGGTGAGGCTTATCCAGAGCTACTCACGCAACGCGAAATTATCGAGAAAGTGCTGAAAATTGAAGAAGAGCAATTTGCTCGCACGCTTGAACGCGGTATGGCAATTCTTGAAGAAGCGATTGAGTCGATGCAAACCAAGGTTTTATCGGGAGAAGTGGTTTTTAAGCTTTACGATACTTACGGCTTCCCTGTTGATTTAACTGCCGATGTGCTTCGAGAAAAAGATCTTGAGCTAGACCAAAAAGGCTTTGAAGCGGAAATGGAAAAGCAGCGCCAACGCGCACAGCAAGCCAGCCAATTTGGTACGGATTACAACGCCGTTGTGAAAACCGATCAGGCCTCTGAATTCACAGGGTATGAAAACGAATTTGGCAATGCCAAGGTTGTTGAGCTTTATAAAGGGGCTGACAAGGTAGAACAATTGAATGCTGGCGAAGAAGGTATTGTTATCCTTGATCAAACGCCATTCTATGCTGAGTCCGGCGGACAAGCGGGTGATACGGGAACATTGGCCACTGAGTCTGCACTGTTTACCGTCGTTGATACGGTAAAATTGGGCCAAGCTATTGCGCATAAAGGGAGTGCGCAAGCACCCCTTTATGTTGGTGATAGCGTCAACGCGCAAATTGACGCAGCTCGACGAGCCAACATCAAATTGAATCACAGCGCAACGCACTTGCTACACGCTGCGTTAAAGCAAGTGTTAGGTGAGCATGTTAATCAAAAAGGCTCTTTGGTAACAGATGATAAGCTTCGCTTTGACTTTTCTCACTTAGAAGCAATGAAAGCAAGCGAGTTAAAGCAAGTTGAAGGTTTAGTGAACGATCAAATTCGCGCAAACCATGCATTGCAAACTCAGTTGATGAATTTGGATGAAGCTAAAGCCGCAGGTGCGATGGCTTTATTTGGCGAAAAGTACGACGACGATGTGCGTGTTGTTTCAATGGGCGCTTTTTCGATGGAGCTGTGTGGCGGAACGCACGTAGAGCGCACAGGAGATATTGGTTTATTCCGTATCGTTTCTGAAGGCGGTATCGCAGCCGGTGTGCGTCGAATCGAAGCGGTAACAGGCCAAGCTGCACTCGATGATGTGCAATCTCAAGCAAATGTTATTGATGAATTAGCGAGGCAGTTGAAGACGGATGCTCAATCTGTGCTGCCGCGATTGCAACAAGTTTTAGAACAGCAAAAAGCTTTGGAAAAAGAGAACAAAGCACTGCAACAGAAGCTGGCCGAAAGTGCAGGTTCAAGCATGCTGTCTTCAATGGTACAAATCAATGGCGTGAACGTTTTAGTGGCTCAACCTGAAGGGGTTGAAGCGAAGGCGTTACGTACCATGGTCGATGACCTAAAAAACCAGATTAAAGAAGGGGTTATTGTCCTTGCTATCGCATCTGGTGAAAAAGTGAGCTTGATTGTTGGAGTAACAAAAGATCTTACTAAACAAGTGAAAGCAGGCGAATTGGTTAATTTTATAGCACAACAAGTTGGTGGTAAGGGCGGTGGTCGTCCTGACATGGCTCAAGCGGGCGGAAATCAGCCTGAAAACCTTGATAAAGCGTTATCTTCGGTATCGACATGGTTAGAAGATAAGCTATAATTCACGCCCTAACCAGTTTTTGCGGTGACAACAAAAACACGGAATGGTTGAGGCGAAGTTTGACTGGCTAATTGGTTAAACTGAGCTAGTTTTAAGAGGACACTTGAATTTCGGACTAACGGAACAGGAGTAATATAATGCTGATCTTGACCAGACGTGTTGGTGAGACGCTAATGATCGGTGACGAAGTGACCGTAACTGTATTAGGCGTTAAAGGAAATCAGGTACGAATTGGGGTAAATGCTCCTAAGGAAGTATCAGTTCATCGAGAAGAAATTTATATGCGTATTCAAGCAGAAAAGAATGCGCAATTAGCCGCTCATGAACAAGCTGCTGCCGAGAAAAACGGCAACGAATAACTGGCAGTTAGTGCGGTTAGCAAATCAGGCCCATTAGGGGCCTTTTTTGTTTGTGGCGCTTGATTTTTGATTAAGCCAAAACCACGGTGAAACGCGTCGCATTGAATAGTAGCATCTTCAATAGTTTGCTCATTTGTAACGCAGTGAAGTGGTTGAATTTGTACGATTTGAACAATTAGTCAGCAGACGCATTTTTTTATCTAAAAAGTCGTTGACTTCCTTTCATCAATCATTAAACTTCGCTTCCACATTGAGTCGCACTTTGAAAGAAGTCGAAACAATCATTTCCAGTTCGGAGAGGTGGGTGAGTGGCTGAAACCAGTTCCCTGCTAAGGAACCATACCTAATACTGGTATCGAGGGTTCGAATCCCTCCCTCTCCGCCATTTTATATTTCTTTAATTTCTATAAAATTTCTCTTTACATCTCTCCTCTATCTTAAACACTTTATTTACCCGTTTACCCGTTTACCCGTTTACCCGTTTACCCGTTTACCCGTTTACCCGTTTACCCGTTTACCCGTTTACCCGTTTACCCGTTTACCCGTTTACCTGACTTTGTATATTTCTTACTGGTTATTGGTTTTCGCCTAGGGAGAATCCAAACTATCGGTATTCTCATAATAATGCAGCGAGTTTTATTTATTGGTCTATAGTTGAAGTTAAGCGCTGATTTAAAAGCGCTTTATGATATGCGAGCGTCTGGTGGTCATCAGTAGATAAGGCGTTGGCATTAGGAATAAGCCACAAAATTTAAGGGTATGGATATGAGATATGCACTTCTTTTAAGCGCGGTAGCGCTAGTATTTTGGACGTTTCAATCATCAGCTAAGCACAACATCACACCAGACGTTAATAACCCTGTTGTAGGGCTTCTTGGCGCGAGCTTTGTCGATCCTGAAGCGTCGCCTTATAACACGGTAGGGCTAACGAGCTTAAACGGTTCTTCGTACCGGGGCATCGCCGATTATCTAAAAGCATTGTCTATTCATAATGCTCGTGGTGTCGTTTACCGGGAACAAGCAGAGGGAGGGGCGACTACGAGTGGTCAAAATGGTTTTTTAAGCATACAAGAGCAAGCAGAACGGTTAGTAGAGCATACGACTCAATGGTCTGATGGTACACACATGAAAGTCGCAGTCATTTTTCGGTTTAATGATTGTTTGCATACCCTTGCTGGTTTATGTGATGAGCAAGCTGTTTTAGATGGCCCTGTAGCCAATACGGCACAAGCTATTCAATATCTACAGCGCCAAGGGGTTTTGGTAATTGTTCCAAGCTTGTTGGATTATGAAGATATGGATTTACCGCTTGTAGAAAGTATTTTTAGTGAAATCAGTCCCGGCTTTAAAGTTGCATCGGAAACCCAATATCGTTTGTATAAAGCGACCTTCGAAAGTGAAATTGCAGCGATACCCGGTGTGATCATGATGGATTTATGGCAAGGGATGACGCACATTGGTGATGGGTTGCATCCCGATCACAGAAGTAAGCGACGCGCTGCGAAAAAGCTTCATAAAACAATAAAACACCTGTTAAGCGTTCAATAATTTATCAGGTTGACTATTATTTGAGTGAAGGAGTGGAAATATGCAATTTTTATTAAATTAATGCTTGATTTAATTTAGGTGAATTGTACAATGCGCTCCGCACTCAGGGACATCAAGTCGAAACAAACAAGTGTTGTTGAGTGGTGAAAATGCATTTTGCAGGCAGCGCGTGTGTAGCTCAGCTGGATAGAGTACCTGGCTACGAACCAGGCGGTCGGAGGTTCGAATCCTTCCACACGCGCCATTTCAAATTCGCAAAATGTTATCTTCAGCGCGTGTGTAGCTCAGCTGGATAGAGTACCTGGCTACGAACCAGGCGGTCGGAGGTTCGAATCCTTCCACACGCGCCATTTTCTCTTTATCTCTTAT
>CAXRCC010000252.1:0-11258 GCA_964228975.1 Paraneptunicella sp.
TCATTCAAGCCGACATTGAACGAGCGCTGGCGGCAACACGCAGTCACGGGTTTCACGATAATCATTCTTTGTGTCATGGCGTGTTAGGCAATCTAGAGCTGTTACTACAAGTGGGGCTGGCGCAATCGAACGCTCAATTGATAGAAGAGGTGAACGAAGTGGTAAGCCAAGCGGTTAGCGCAGCGCAAACTTCGGGCTGGAAAACAGGGTTAATGTTCAACCTAGAAACGCCCGGGTTTATGGTGGGGCTTTCTGGTATCGGCTATCAATTACTGCGTTTTGCTTATCCTGATAAAGTGCCTTCAGTGTTATCGATGCAAGGCCCAATCCCCAGCGTTTCAGCCTCAGTCAAAGAAGCGGTTATAAAAGGCCTGAATTCGTGAAAGCGGCAGTGTTACGAGAAAAACACTTTTCTTGGGAGGATATGCCCCTTCCTAAATTTCTCCCTGATGAAGTGTTGGTGAAAACGTTGGCGTGTGGCATTTGCGGCTCAGATTTAGGCTGTTGGCATCACGGTCAGCAGTTGTCGCATTTGCAGGCAATAAGTGGGCATCCCACGCCGTTGGATTGGTCTGAAGGTGTGGTGCTAGGGCATGAATTTTGTGCTGAAATAGTTGAGTTAGGTGCCTCGTGCTCTTCTCAATTTAAAGTGGGACAAAAGGTGTGTGCAGTACCGGCTGTATTGCGGCCAACAAGTATGGAGTATGTTGGTTTTTCTCAGCACCTGCCAGGTGGGTTTGCTCAATACATGGTCTTATCACAAGACAAGCTATTTGTCGTGCCCGAGGGGGTGAGTACGCATACGGCGGCGTTAACCGAGCCGCTGGCGGTGGTGTCGCACGCGGTGAATCAAGCTCGTCTTCAACCTTATGATGCTGCATTAGTTGTGGGATGTGGCCCTATTGGGCTGGCGTTAATTGCTGTATTAAAACAGCGAGGTGTGCAGTCTATCAGTGTGATTGAACCTGTTAAGGCGCGTCAGCAAAAGGCGTTAGCAATGGGCGCGACACAAATTATTGAATCGGGGCTAAGTGCTTTGTTACCTCATTGGATTGAAGAAAACCGACAGAGCGTTAAGGCGCACCGACAAGACCGTGCACCTGTTCATGCGTCTCCTTGGGTCATTTTCAATTGTGCTGGGGCAACGGGGTTACTTGGTGAGGTGATGCAGCATGTGCCGCGAGCCGCCAGAATAATGCAAATTGGCATGTCGCTGATGCCCGATACCTTTTCACCTTTTTTCGCCAGCTCAAAAGCGCTATTGCTTCAGTTTGTGAACGGGTACAGCGACGAAGAGTTCCATTCTAGCTTGATGCTACTGAGCGAAGGTCGTATCGATTTATCCCCAATGGGGATTACCGCAATGCCAGTTGAAGAGGTGGAAAATGCCATGTTGGCGCTGTCAAAAGCAGAGGTTCACGGCAAAATTTTGCTTGATCACAATGGATGAGATGTGGCTAAGCCGGTTTTGCTCAGTACTAAAGTAGTGTCTTTTATTGTTTTACATTTGGTTAACATGGCGGTTCATAAAATAACCATTTGGAGCAACAATGAATAAATACTTATCAATAGTAAAGTGGGGATTAGTTCTGCTCTCAACAGTTGCATTTTCGGCCTTTGCATGCCGTGATGCTGTTGTCTTGGTACATGGAAATACCGCGGATCCGTCTAGTTGGGATAACACTTATGAGGAGCTACTTTCTCGAGGTTATAACCCAAGTGAAATCTTTCGTCCCAACTGGGGATCGAAATCGTGCGCTGGATGCAATGACCATAGCGGCTCAGAAGAAACGCCTGTAAGAGAAGCCATTGAATCTGCTTTAGCAAAATCCTGTACTGGTAGCATTGACGTCATTGGCCACTCGATGGGATCAACGCTGGCAGCTCAGCAAATCTCGAAGTTGGCAGTAGCGAGTCAAGTGGAAACCTTTGTTGGAATTGCTGGTGCATTTAGAGGTTTATGGACATGTGGAACATACCCATTTAACGTATTTTCATCAACGTGTGGACGTCATGGTTTATCGGTCAGTAGCCCGTTTTTAGATGGATTATACGGTGACCAGTTTGGACGTAACGTGTATTCCATTAAGAGCTATAGCGATCAAATTGTGTGTGCAACAGGTGTTTGTACTGTGGGTGGTATTCACAGCAGCCGAATCTGGAACGAAGATGATACTTTCACATACATTCTAGGCCATTTCGGCTTACAAACGGCCACGTCTAAAAAGCAAGTCGACCTTATTATGTAGGGAATAAAGGCTTATCGCTTTTGCACTAGAATAAGAGGTAAGTCGCGAAAGCAGTAGCACTAGAAATGGGTTTAATGATAAGGGCCTGCTTAAGTCAGCAAGCCCTTTCTTTTTAGAATTGGTATTGCACCTTCACAAAAAGGTTTCTTCCTTCCGCGAGTACTTTACTGCCGACTGGCACATCGCCTCCTAATGCGCGATTAATACCCGATAAGTGGTGTGCATATTCTCTATCGAATAAGTTATCAACACCGGCTTGCAGGGTGACTTTGTCGAAGAAGTAACTCACAGACGCATCGATCACACCATAGCCTGGCGTTTCTTCCTCTGTGTTCGTCACGGAAACATCGTCTTGTTCCGCATACCCGGTAATCGAAAGCGCACTTTGCCATCTGTCGCCGTAATAGCTAAAAGTAATGTTCGCGTTTGGCGGGGCAATGCGATACAAGTCATCGTCAATATCGCGTCTTTCGCCTTTAATGTAGCTGGCAACACCGGAAATAAGGAATTGCTTGCTGACTTTGTAGTGCCAGTTTACATCTAGCCCGTAAATTTCGGCATCAACGTTATTGAACTGTAGTGGTGAGCTGTCCCCAGAAAGTAGAGTGGCAACACGAATGATGGTTTCATCCTGGCTTGGTGTGCCTTGAATGTAGTCATCAATACGCTGATAGAAGATGTTAGGGGAAATATCGAAATTACCATTGTCGTAGGTGAGGCCCAAATTTAACTGGTAAGCGGTCTCTGAATCTAAATCCAAATTACCCACATACACTTTGCCGTCTGCTAAACCGCCTGTAATGGGCAATGGGAACCATAAAAACTGTTCTTGATAAGAAGGGGCGCGCTGTTTAATCCCTGCTCCCACGGTGAACGATAAGTTGGCATTATGAATACGGGTAACCGTTGCTGCTAAATCAAAGTTGGTTTCTGTGTCGTCTTTGTCGGCAGCATTGAAGCGGTCTACTAAGCTGGCAACCATTGGGTTTAGGCCTGACATAAAGTGATGCACGGAACCCGCGTCAGATTGATTGAATTTAAGGCGACCGCCTACCGATGCTTTATGTTTGCCAAAATAGTGCGTCCATTCAGCAAGTAAACCAAATCGATGATCTTCTACATCGTTAAAATTATTCACGAAGAATGCCGCGTTATTGGGGTTGGTAATGTAAGCATCATGTTCGGCAAAATAGCCATCTGCACCAATTAATAACGATCCCATATTGAGCTTTGTTTTGGCGTGAACTTTAAAGTCGAAGGCATCGGCTGCTGCCGTGGTATGACGAAATGCTGCAGGGTTGGCGACCGGTCTAAACAGGAAGTTTGCCATGCCATGATCGGATTCCATGTAGCCTAAAGACCAGTCGATATCCCATCCAGATAAGGCTTGCGTGCCGGATAATCCGAATCGATCGCCTGAAATGTATTCAATATCCATCGCAAGTGCAGGCGTACCCGCATCGTCCGTTTCGGTTTTGTGGTAACTAAAGCCAATTTTGCCGCTGTCATATTGGAAACGATAGTCCAAGCCAAATTGCTCTTTTTCATATTGAGTTGGGTAAACGAGGTTGTCGTCACCAGACTCGTAATGATCAGCATCGTAGTAACTGTAGTAGGTAAGAAGGGCATGATCTTCACTTGCTACATTGGTTGCAACCGCTAACGAGTCCGCCTCATTATTGCTGCGATAACCGAACTGAAATAGACCTGAAAACTCTGTGCCAGATACGGAAAATTCCGCTTCTTTCATCTTAACGTCAACCGCACCGCCAAGAGTGTCGAATCCTGCGGAGACAGGAGCAATGCCACGATAAACCGACATCGAATCCATCATGACCGGCACCACATAACTGAGGGGAGCATCCATTGCATTCGGGCCTGAGCCCGTCAGTTTATGACCATCTACTTTAACGGAAACGCGATCGCCAAACATACCGCGATATTGTGCGATACCAGAAATAGGGCCATTTTTATTGACGTTAGCGCCCGGGACACTGGCTAGCCAATCTGCACTGTCTGCATTAATTGTATTGCCTATCGCAATATTTGATTCAACAACCATTCTTTGCTGTTGAGCTTGTACCGTGATGACTTCGAGATCTTCTGCAATCGCGCCAAAAGTGCACATTGCACTTAGCAATCCAATATGTACTCGATTTAATTGAAACAAGGCGTTGCCCCCAATGAGTTAGTTAAATGCACTAAATTTATTTCCCTCTATTTTTAGGGAGTAGGGCAGCTGAAGCAATGAAAAACAAAGGCCTGCGACAATATGTCGCAATTTTGCGTCGCACCTAAGTGTCGCATCTACAAGTGAGGTGAGCGTTTGGGTTTAGGTGAATGCTAGTCGAGATTTTGCGGCGCTAAAGAGTACTTTTTTCTTAATGCGTGATAGGCGTCGGTTTGGATAAATTGGGCTAAAGAGCGGTTGAATTCGAGCTTTAAATCTGGGTCTTTAAAAGCCACTTTGTATTGGTTTTCGGGAAAGATGTGATGAACGGTGTAGGCTTCTTGTTCACGGATATCGGACAGCGCTTGTTGAAAATGAGTGAAGATGTTGATGTCCAGCACAATGACTTGCGTTTTGCCTTTAAACAGCATTTCTACTTGGTTTTCTTGTTCGGGTAATTCGATATAGCTTTTGCTATTTTGGGAGGTGCGTTTAAAGCGTTTGCCTAGCACGAGTGAGGCATTTTGAAATGCCACTAACGAGTAGCGTTTCAAATCTTCTATTTTTTCAATTTTCAGATTATTTCGTTTCAACGATACCGCAACATTTTCGTAAACAATATACTTATCGCTGAGCATGATTGGGTCGAGCATTAACCTATCATGGGCCGTAAGCATCATATCGACTTCCCCATTTTGAACCATGCGCTGTGAACGTCCATAAGGCACATAAATGAGGTTAATACGGTAGCCCAGTGGGGCCATTATGTTTTCCACTAATTCAACTTCAAAACCCGAATTATTGTCTTGATCAATATATGGCGGTTTGGCCCAACCTACTGCTACATCAACAATTTTAAAGTCAGCAGCCACACTTGCTTTTGCTCCAATGAGCAAGAGAGTAAGGAAACTGGCAATGTTTAATGAAATCAGTTTGTGCATAGCAATGATAACGTGTTTTGCGTTCGTTTTAGTGCATTAAAATGCGTACCTATGCCGATTATTGTAAAGGCTTTCATAGGGTAACTTTCAACTTAATTCACGAATTAAACTTAAGTTTATGACCGAAAGTGCATCAAATTACCCGTATAGGTATATAGAGTGGCCTACAGTCTGAAATTTGCCAACCTGATTTAGTCAGGTTTTGTCATCGATTTTTACGAATCTGATGCCCACTTAAGGCGCGGGCATACCTTAGATAGTAATAAACGGTTAACCGGACATCGCATTTTGTATATAATCCCACGAATTTTTTGGCGTAAACGTGAATTCTTTTGAAGAGCTGCGTCCCGCTGAATTTACGGCTAACTTGAACTCAGGTTATTTATGAAATTTGAATTAGACACAACAGACGGTAAAGCAAGACGCGGTCGATTAATCTTTGATCGCGGCGTGGTGGAAACACCTGCTTTCATGCCTGTTGGTACCTACGGCACTGTTAAGGGCATGACGCCAGAAGAGCTCGAACAAACAGGTGCCCATATTTGTTTAGGGAATACTTTCCATCTCATGCTGCGTCCTGGTACGGAGATCATGAAATTGCACGGCGATTTGCACGATTTCATGAACTGGGAAAAGCCTATCTTAACCGACTCCGGCGGTTTCCAAGTGTTCAGCCTTGGGGATTTGCGCAAAATCACAGAAGAAGGCGTAACCTTCCGCTCTCCCATTAATGGAGAAAAAATCCTGCTCACACCAGAACGTTCAATGGAAGTGCAGCGCGATTTAGGCTCAGACATCGTTATGATTTTCGATGAATGTACGCCGTACCCTGCCGATCATAAAACCGCGCGTGAATCGATGGAGCTTTCACTGCGCTGGGCACAGCGAAGCAAAGACGCACACGGTGAAAACCCGGCTGCACTGTTTGGTATCATCCAAGGTGGAATGCACGAAGATTTGCGCGATGTGTCACTAGAAGGGCTCGTTGGAATTGGCTTTGACGGTTATGCCATCGGTGGTTTATCGGTTGGTGAACCCAAAGAAGATATGATTCGTATTTTGGATCACACCGCAGATAAAATTCCCGCCGACAAACCACGATACCTAATGGGTGTCGGTAAGCCTGAAGACATTGTTGAAGCAGTGCGTCGTGGCATCGACATGTTTGACTGCGTTATGCCTACGCGAAATGCACGTAACGGACACCTCTTTGTATCCGAAGGTGTGATCAAAATTCGTAACGCACGTCACAAGACAGATACATCACCACTTGATGAAAGTTGTGACTGTTACACTTGTAAAAACTATTCTCGTGCATATTTACATCATCTAGACAAGTGCAATGAGATCTTAGGTGCAAGATTAAACACCATCCATAATTTGCGTTATTACCAACGCGTCATGGAAGGGTTAAGAGACGCGATTGGTAAGGGCAAACTGGATGAGTTTGTCGCCGATTTCTATGCGAAAAAAGGCATGCCAGTCCCGTCTTTGGATAAAAAAGAAAA
The DNA here is from genome assembly GCA_964228975.1 of Paraneptunicella sp. GTDB lineage: Bacteria > Pseudomonadota > Gammaproteobacteria > Enterobacterales > Alteromonadaceae > Paraneptunicella. The sequence goes on from CAXRCC010000252.1 coordinate 6,869, forward strand.
CGATTAATTAATTATTTGTTAGAGGAACACAATGAGTTTTTTTATTAGTAACGCATATGCTCAATCAGCACCTGCTGCGCAACAAGGTGGCGGCATGGAACTTCTCGTGATGCTGGGTATCTTCGGCTTGATTTTCTATTTCATGCTGTACCGCCCACAGGCAAAACGAGTAAAAGAGCATAAAAACTTGATTTCTTCATTGTCGAAAGGTGATGAAGTGCTAACTCAAGGTGGTTTGGTTGGCAAAATCACAAAAGTGAATGAAGAGAAAGACTTCATCGAAATTTCTCTGAACGAAAACAACAACATTGTTGTGCAGAAGTCGGCAATCACTGCGGTACTGCCAAAAGGCACAATGAAGAGCATTTAGTCTCTGCGTGTTGTTTGAGGAAATAAAGCATCATTATGCGGCTGAATAGGCCGCATTTTTGGCAATAACTACAACAGGAAGGCGGGCATTAGCCCATTGAACAATGAACAATAAAGTACAAGTACTCAACAAAACACCGATGTGGAAAGCGATACTCGTGTTATTGCTAATCGCATTCTGTGCATTGTACGCCACGCCCAATTTGTACGGTGAAGATCCAGCAGTACAGATCTCTGCTGGAAGAAATGCGGTCGTCGATGTACAAACTATGGACCAAGTCCAAGCTGCGTTAGAAGAAGCAGGAGTCAACAGTAAGAGTGTGGTATTGGAAAATGAGCAAATCCTTGTTCGCCTGCCTGATAACAGCACACAATTACGTGCTCAAGAGGTTATTGAAGAATCCTTGGGTGAAAACTTCAGCGTTGCGATTAACCTTGCTCCGCTAACGCCAGACTGGCTTGAAGCTATCGGCGCAGGTCCGATGAAATTGGGTCTGGATTTACGCGGTGGTGTTCACTTCTTAATGGAAGTGGATATGGATTCAGCCATTAAAGACTCAGTGGAGGGGATTTCATCAGGATTTAAATCCACTCTACGCGAAGAAAAAATTCGTTATCGCAGTGTTAGAGCAAAAAGCAGTTCTGTTGAGCTAACATTCCGTTCTCAAGAAGACTTAGACAAAGCCGAGTCGCTACTAAAAGGCAACAACCCTGATTGGGTATTCGTTGAAAACGATGGTTTCCAACTTGTGGCGCAAATGTCTGAGCAAAAGCTCCAGCAAACCAAAACCGATGCAATCACACAGAACATTACCATTATTCGTAATCGTGTGAATCAGCTAGGGGTTGCAGAACCGGTTGTACAGCGTCAAGGCGCAGAGCGCATCGTGGTGCAGCTTCCTGGTATTCAAGATACCGCGCGTGCAAAAGAGATTCTAAATGCTACCGCAACGCTTGCGCTTCATATGGTTGACCAAGAACACGACGCGCGTGATGCATCAGAAGATCGCGTTCCTCCAGGTACCATTTACGTTAAAGACGAGCAAGGCGTGCCTTACTTGCTGAAAAAGCAAGTTATGCTTAAAGGTAATCACATTGTTGATGCAAACAGCGGTGTTGATGAATACGGCCGTCCTCAGGTAAATATTCGCGTTGACTCTGAAGGTGGCACTAAGATGTCTCGCGGTACGAAGCGCAACATCGGTAAGCCAATGGCAACAGTATTCGTTGAGTTTAAACCTCTTCGTGAGCGCGGTCCTGACGGCAAACTTAAATTCGAGCGTAAAGAGCGCATTATCAGTGTTGCAACCATCCAAGCTCAGCTCGGTGCCTCTTTCCGTATTACGGGTCTAGATTCACCTGCTGAAGCGCGCAACTTAGCGTTATTACTTCGCGCAGGTGCCCTGATTGCACCGATTCAAATCGTGGAAGAAAGAACCGTTGGGCCAAGCTTGGGTCAGCAAAACATCGACCAAGGTATGCAAGCTATCATTTGGGGCTTTGTGTTGGTGTTGTTCTTTATGCTTATTTACTACAAAGGCTTTGGCTTAGTAGCGAACTTGGCGCTAGCAGCCAACCTTGTCATGATTGTGGGCATTATGTCGATGATTCCTGGCGCAACGCTTACCTTACCGGGGATGGCAGGTATCGTACTTACCGTTGGTATGGCGGTTGACGCAAACGTACTCATATTCGAAAGGATACGGGAAGAAATGCGAGAAGGGCGAAGTCCACAACAGGCCATTCATTGGGGTTATGACAGTGCATTCTCCACCATTTTAGATGCCAACATCACCACGTTGATTGCAGCATTGATTTTGTTTGCTGTGGGTACAGGGCCTATCAAAGGCTTCTCAGTAACCTTGATGATCGGGATCATTACGTCAATGTTCACTGCCATTATCTTCACGCGTACGATCGTTAATTTAACGGTTGGTGGTAAGCGTCTTAATAAGCTGTCGATTTAAGGAAAGGGATACATGCAATTACTTAAGTTAAATGAAACAGTCAACTTTATGAAGCTTCGCGTTTTCGCGATGTTTCTATCCGCTTTTTTTATTATTGGCTCGTTAGTATCGTTATTCACAAATTCACTGAATTGGGGATTGGATTTCACCGGCGGTACGTTAGTTGAGGTGGGTTATGACAAGCCCGCTGATTTGCCGGCAATGCGTGAATTGCTTGCTCAAAACGGTTTTGAGGACGCTATCGTTCAAAACTTTGGCTCGAGTGAAGATGTGTTAATTCGTCTTGCACCGCGAGACGGAGTGAAGTCATCGGAAATCAGTAACCAAGTTGTTAACGCGCTTAAAAGCAACGGAGACAACGTTGATACCCGTCGAGTTGAGTTTGTTGGCCCGAGCGTTGGTGAAGAATTGACCGAGCAAGGCGGCCTGGCGATGCTGGTGGCGCTTTTATGTATTCTCGTATACGTAACCATGCGATTTGAGTGGCGCTTCGCTCTGGGCTCTGTAGTGGCTCTTGCGCACGACGTTATTATCACCCTTGGTTTGTTCTCCGTTTTACAGCTAGAGTTTGATTTAACGGTATTGGCGGCGGTACTGGCGGTAATCGGTTACTCGCTTAACGATACCATCGTTGTGTCTGACCGTATTCGCGAAAACTTCCGTAAGATCCGCAAAGGCGAAGCAGAAGAGATTATCAACATCTCGTTAACGCAGACCCTAAACCGTACCATCATTACGTCATTAACGACGATATTGGTACTGCTTGCATTGTTCTATGTGGGGGGAGCCTTGATACACGGCTTTGCAACCGCGCTATTGTTTGGTGTGTTAATTGGTACTTACTCGTCAATTTACGTAGCAAGCTTAGTGGCCTTATTGTTAGGCATTAGCCGTGAAGACTTAATCCCTCAAGAAGTTGATAAAGAAGGTGCAGACCTTGATGCAATGCCTTAAAGGTTAATTTTATCGAGGAATGAAAAAGGCTGGTTTTTACCAGCCTTTTTTGATTCTAGTGAGATTGTAAAAATTCTGTCAGCGCTTCAACCTTGTTTTCGTTTATATCCTTTGACACATTCGATGTGCTTTCTTCGTATTTTCATATGCTTTCTTTCACTTGCGCGAATCAAGGTGAAAAAAATTATATCTATATCCTGTTCCAATTTACGATATAAAGTAAAAATAATTACACTCTCTGGTGCGTGTGTTTTAAGCTCTTTGCAGCTCTGACATCTTCAAAAGTGCCGATGAAAAATCCATTTCATTCTCCATTTCTTTTCTATCGACGAACAGTTTTATGATGTCAGCAGGCTTGAATCCGCATTTATGAACCAATTCTACAAATTGGTTAAAGCTAGGCGTACCAATGTCTTTCTCCCAATTTTCGTAGGTTTTACGGGTCTTTACTCCCGCAAGTTCTGCCATTTGCTTTGTTGTTTTCCCAGCAAGCATACGAATCTTACGCAGGTCGGAACCTGATACATAGCTCATAGTGTTCTCCATTCTAAAATGTAAAGTAAAAAATTTGGCGTATTAATAAATGCTAAAATATATTTGCATTAATTAAAATATTTATATCCATTTTTTCTTATCCGAAATTACGTAGGTGTGAATATTCTATTACTAAGTTACATAGGTTCTTATCTGAACATAGGCGAAGCGATTGAGTTAGATCAAATGGGGGAACTTAGGTGAGGAAAGCGAGAGAAATAGTGGTTTTTTTTGATGGTGGTTTTAGTTATTAGAAATATTTTTTAGTGAAAAAATAGAATAACTCGATACCAAATTGTTACATATTAAATGCTCAAAAAGCCGGAAAGATATACCAAAAATCATATGCAATCGAAACATCGGTCCCAAAATGGCGCGTTTACGTAAATGATAAAACGAGATAAAGAAGCAAAGGTGTAGAAGCGACATTTTCCGGAAAATATTGACATATTTGAAGCTGCCTCCTACTCGTCCTTCACAGCTTTCTATTATCTTCAGGTGCATTGGCAGCATACCCCACCCACTTTGTCATCACTTTAAAAGCCTCATGCTCACTACATTTTTCT
>CAXRCC010000253.1:0-14898 GCA_964228975.1 Paraneptunicella sp.
GATATCGTCATGGTTAACACCGTAAACGATGTTTTTGATATCGCCTTTGCCTGGCGCAGTCAATAACACTTTTCCAGCGCCTTTGGCTTTTAAGTGACGGCCCAAGCCTTCTTCATCGCGCCACGCACCAGTGTTATCAATCACCAACGCGTTGTTGATGCCATACTGCGTATAATCCACATCTTCTGGCTTATCCGCATAAATAACTTGGATGAAAGCACCGTTTGCTTTTAACGCACTGCGCTCGTGATCAACCGTAATGCTGCCATTGAAGGGACCATGAACAGAATCGCGACGTAATAAACTTGCACGCTTTTCCAAATCGCCGTCTTTACCGCCACGAACAACAATGGCACGTAAACGCACTTTATTGTTTTTACCTTGACGGTTAATGAGTAAGCGCGCTAACAAGCGACCGATACGACCAAAACCATAAAGCACGATGTCTTGTGCTTCGTGTTCATCATCAGTGTTAACGATGTCGCTTAATTCTTTTTCTAGGTAAGCTTTGATATCTTGACCTTGGGCGCGATCTTCATGGTAGAAACCATAAGCCAATTGGCCAAGATCGATAGTCGCAGGCGCGAGTTCCATGTGGCTTAACTGCTCTAGCAAAGACCAGCTATAACGTACTTTTAACTTTTGCTCTCTGTGTAAACGAACGCTACGGTGCGCTTTAATGATGTCGATTGTGCTCGCACCTAAAAGAGGTTTACCCAAAATAGTAAACTCTACCGCTTTTTCGCGATAAAGCTTCCCTAACATAGGGATCATCTGTTCAGCATACTCTTGTCTTTCTTGCCAGCTATCAAGAAGGGCTTGTTCATACTGTTGGTTCATTCTAAATAACAACCTCTTAGTCATTGGTCTGTTACTATGTTAGTCAAAGTAACGCGCCATGGATCAATTAGTGATACTCAATATTGCTTATCAATCAAAGGGGCACTATTTTAAAAGCAGTACGTAGATGTTCCAAATTGTTGAAAATTTTCAGTTTTCACGACAAGCTTGGAATTAATGGATTTTTTTACGTAATTTTTCATAAAAAAGAGAGTGCGTATGCGTTTTATAGCCCTTATCGCAGGGAGCCTCCTCCTCAGTGGTTGTACCGATATCTTCGAAAAAAGCATTGCCGATATTTGCGAAGATCACCCTCAGATGTGCAAAAATTTAAATAAAGATGGGTGGTGTCGCGCTGAAAAGTCTCGCATCATTAAGAGCCGTTATCACCACTTTCTCGCACCAGATGAAGAATATAAATACCAGCTTTTGCTAGGTTTTGAGGACTATAAAGCGTGTATTAGTAAAGCCTCTCAAATTGAACATATAAAGTTAAAAGAGAAGAAAACAGGACGCGTTAAAGCATTACTTGCTGCGGAAAAAGAACTCAAGTTATTAGCTCGCGATACACGCGATTCAGACAACCCTAACTTGGTGTATTTCCACTGGTCTCGCTTTGGCTCTGAATCCCACCTTGATAAGTTCTTAAGCTATCGCGATAAAGGTCTATTAGAAACTCCCGAACTACAAGTTGCGCTAGCGTCTTATTACGTAAAATTCGATCAAGAAAAAACCATCGATGCGCTGTTTCATGCGTTAGAGCTTTATCAAGAAGGCGATGAAATCAACCCTGAAATATTTAAAAGTTTAACCAACATTTTTATTAAGCTTGAAGATTTTTCTACTGCTTATAAATGGGGGTACGTTGCGAAAGAATTTGATGGAAAAGATTTAGACTTGCCTGAAGTAGAAACCTTAGTGATTCGAAATGGTGGGAACGTAGAAGCGCTGGAAAAAGCAGCTGAATATTACGTCGACAAACTGAAAGAAGGCGACTTTAACGCGCCGCGATATTCACTAAACCTGTAATTCAATTACATGTAATTTTTTCAGAATATTTTTACAACAGATGTAAAGTTAAGCGTGCGCCGGGAAAAACGGTCAATTATCGAACCGAATCAGCGCCCGCCTTCACTCTATTAACCCAATTAAGTGGCAGGGTTGAACTTCAGTGAAACAGAATTCACACAATATCGTTTACCTGTCGGCTTAGGGCCATCATCAAAAACATGACCTAAATGGGCATCACAATTTGAACACACTATTTCAACGCGATGCATACCGTGACTAAAATCTTCTTTGTATTCGATATTACCCACCATCGCTTCATCGTAGAACGAAGGCCAACCGCAACCAGCATCGAATTTGTGTTCGGAAACAAACAGCACTTTTTGGCAACACGTGCACACGTATTGCCCCAGCTCATCAACGTTTAACAGGTCGCCAGAAAAAGGCATTTCCGTACCAGCCTCTCGGCATACTCGGAACTCTTCTTCAGTTAATCGATTCTTCCACTCTTGATCTGTTAGTTTCATCAATGTTCTCCACAAATTCGATGTCTGCTTTACATTGGCTTTTAGCTCTTAATAGGATGTTGTGGCCTGCCCGGCTTGCTCCACTCTACGTGATACTTTTTGCCTGGCGCTTTGTCTACACGTTCAAACGTATGAGCCCCGAAAAAGTCTCGCTGACCTTGCAATAAATTAGCAGGCAAGGTTTCGCTTCGATAAGCATCATAGTAATGCAACGCAGAAGACATGGCCGAAACCGGAATCCCCATTAATACCGCATTCGCTATTGTTTTACGCCAGTTTTGCTGATACTGACCAATTTGTTCTACAAAGAAAGGGTCTAACAATAAGTTCGTTAAGTCATCATTCTTTTCGTAAGCTTTTGCAATCGACTGTAAAAATACAGCGCGAATAATGCAGCCTGCACGCCAAATTCGAGCAATTGCGGCAAAGTCTAAGGACCAGCCATGCTCTTTAGATGCGATATCCATTAATTGAAAACCCTGCGCATAAGCACAAATTTTCGAGCAATATAATGCATCTCGTAAAGACGTAATGAAGGCTTCTTTTTCTTCATCAGATAACGCAACAGCCTCTGGTTTTTGCAATACTTTCGCTGCAGCAACACGCTCTTGTTTGAAGCTCGATAAACTGCGCGCAAATACAGCTTGAGTAATGCTTGTAGCAGGGCTGCCCACATCCAACGCACTCACAGCGGTCCAACGGCCCGTGCCTTTTTGCCCCGCTCTATCCATGATGACATCAACCAATGGCTTACCCGTTTCAGCATCTTCTTCTTCAAGTACTTCAACGCTTATTTCCATCAGGTAACTGTCGAGTAAGCCTTGGTTCCAATCTCTGAAGATTGCAGCAATGGCTTTGGGTGTCATGCCAAGACCATCACGCAGTAAATGATACGCTTCACAGATAAGCTGCATATCGGCGTATTCAATGCCATTGTGCACCATTTTTACGTAATGCCCCGCTCCGACAGGACCAATGTAAGTTGCACACGGCTCGCCTTCTTTAACGGGTTTGCCCGGCTCGTAAGATTCAATGGCTTTTCCTGTTTTAGGATCGACCTTAGCAGCAATGGCTTCGAAAATAGGCTCTATGCGCGTCCACGCATACGGGTCGCCCGATGGCATTAACGATGGACCGAACCTTGCGCCAACTTCTCCCCCTGAAACAGCAGTAGAAAAGAATATGAATTTGCCACGGTATTGCTCTTCACGTTCGACCGAATCTGTCCACAAGCTATTGCCGGTATCAATGACGATGTCGTCCGGCTCAATACCTGCATCAATTAATCGATGACAAACATGATCAACAGGCTCGCCGGCGGGAACAGACAAAATAATTAAATGGGGTGTTTTTAACTTACTTAACAGCTCAGTATATGAGCGACACGCAAACAAGCGAGGCTCACCTTGGCCTGTTTCTTCCTGATCTTGTGCTATGGCAGCCGCAACCTTGTCTTTGTCTAAATCAAAGCAGGCGATTTTATATCCATTATCCGCCAAGTTGAGTGCAATATTTTTACCCATCACACCTAGACCGATAAAACCAATATCACACAGAGTATTGTTAACCGTAGAACTCATTTTAAATACCTTGACACTGAGGTTGCTTATTAACTAGACATGATGTCCGATGTGGGCACAAATTATAACGGTTTTGCACTCGGGATAATACCTTGATATGCAATCAATAACGCCCCTTTTCACACAGTGATAGAACAATTTTGCTCGCTCGCGAGGTCCTATTCATACCACACCATCAAAAGGATAGCCTGTGAAGTCATTTTTATCTTGCGTCTCTGCGATTTTGCTTACCACCAGCATTGGTTTTTCCGCTTCATTATCTGCTGCGGCAAATACGTCGAACGAAGGCATATTTACTGCCGAAAGCGGTGATGAAAGGGTTCAGGTCATTGAGCTATTTAGCTCAGAAGGATGCCACAGTTGCCCGCCTGCGGATAAATGGTTGTCACAATACACCACGCATCCCAAACTCTGGGAGCAGTATGTACCTCTTGCCTTTCACGTTGATTATTGGGACTTCATCGGTTGGAAAGACCGCTTCGCCAAGCAGCGATTTAGTCGCCGTCAATATCAATACGAACGAAAAGGCCAAACGCGACAAGTTTATACACCGCAGTTTGTGGTAAATGGCGCGGAGTGGAACGGTTGGTTTTATCACCGTACACAAGATGGGGTAACGCTTCCTGAAATTGCTGATAACCCAGGCAATTTATCGCTACGTATAGAAGGTGAAAAAGTAAGCGCATCATTTGATAACAAAGGCGAGCGTGATCACACTTACCTTTTGCATGTCGCATTACTCGCAAGCGATATCAGCAGTCACATTACCCGTGGCGAGAACAAAAGCAAAACCTTGGAACATGACTTTGTCGTGCTAAATCACAAAAGCTATCGCGCAATAAATAAATCACTCGATTACCAAGGGCGCTTGCCTAAAGTACCGAGTATTTCAGAGGAAGCCGGTAAGTTAGCGTGGGCTGCTTGGATAGAGCGCAACGGCGTGCCGATTCAAGCAACCGGCGGTTGGATTAACTCGCCTTAAACACCGCAATACTTCGATACGCCTGAACGAACGTATTTTTGACAATGAGTTTGGGCACTTCATGTAACTTCTGATAGCGGGTATCGAGTTGCAGTAACCAATTCGTGCCTGCCGCTAATGTCGGCAGCGTGAATTTCACATCGTGATCGGCGGCATTAAATAAAATAAACCAATGTTCAGGTGTGGAATCGTTTCCTTCTAGCTGCACCGCAAAAGCCTGGTTATCAAGGTCATGCCAATCATCTTCAACCTTATCTTGCCCATCAGGACGTAGCCAAGCCACACGTTCAACATTGCTGCCATTTAAATAAGCATCGTCGCTTTGATTTAAATTGCGAATTAGCTCACTTTGCTTTCGCAAACTAATTACATGCGAACAAAATCCTAAGAAGTCCTCACCAAGATCCGACAATTCCCAGTTATACCAACTGATTTCGTTGTCTTGACAATAAGCGTTGTTATTCCCCTTTTGCGTGCGACTTAGTTCATCGCCCCCAAGGAAATGCGGCACGCCTTGCGACAACATCAGAGTCGTGAGCAAATTACGCTTCTGGCGTTCTCGGGTTAAATTCACATCATGGTTTACCGTTTCGCCTTCTTCACCGTAATTAAACGACACATTATGGCCGTGACCATCTCGATTACTTTCCAAGTTAGCTTCGTTGTGCTTTTCGTTGTAACTCACTAAATCGTGAAGCGTAAAGCCATCGTGATAGGCAATGTAGTTAACCGATGATTTTGGATCCCTATGCCCTTTCCAAAATACGTCACGAGAACCAAATAAACGGGTTGCAAACTCGCTGGTTAGGCCCTTATCACCTCGCCAAAAACCACGTACATTGTCGCGGTATTTATCGTTACACTCTAACCAGTTGCTGGGAAATTGACCAAGGCGATAACCGCCCACGCCAATATCCCAAGGCTCGGCAATTAACTTAGCACTTTGTAAAACAGGGTCTTGCCTTAATGCACGGAAAAAACCGGAATTGTTAGAAAATTCGTGCGGGTCTCGACCTAAACTCGCGGCTAAGTCAAAGCGGAATCCATCAACGCCCATTTCTTCATGCCAATAACGCAGGGCATCAAGCACCATCCTCATAGGATAATGATGAGCGGTATTCACGCTATTGCCACAACCGGAGTTATTCACGTTCCTGCCAAAATAACTGCCACCGGCATCGTTTTGTTCAAAAAGATAAAACGCGCTGTTGTCTAATCCTCTGAAGGACAAAATTGGTCCATCACCGCCGCCTTCAGCCGTATGATTAAAGACCACATCCAAAATCACTTCTAGCCCGGCTTGGTGCAGTGTTCGCACCATTGTTTTGAATTCAACGATAGGATGAGAGATGGCATATCGGGGATCGGGCGCAAAGAAATTAATAGGGTTATAGCCCCAGTAATTTCCTAGTCCTTTATTCGTAATATAAGGCTCAGACATAAATGCCGCGACAGGCAACAACTGAACCGATGTCACACCTAATGCTTTTAGGTGATCAATAACCGCAGGCTCACATAAACCCAGATAAGTGCCGCGCAAATCCGTAGGCACTTTCGGATGAAGACGCGTCATTCCTTTTACATGTGCTTCATATAAAATAGTATCTTTGATCGCAATATCAGGCCGCGTGGTACCTTGCCAATCAAATTCAGACTCATCAATCACCGCTTTAGCAGCCCAAGCCTCATTATTCGCGTGATACTTTGAAGCATCCCACATAACGGGTTTATTCAAGGATTTAGCATAAGGGTCAATCAACAGCTTTTTAGCATCAAAACGCAGCCCCAACTCAGGCTGATTTTGACCGTGAACTTTGTAGCCATACAGCATGCCCGGCTTCACACCTGAAACCTGACCATGCCATACTTTTCCCGTTTTTGCTGGCAAGGTGACGGTCGTGATCAAAGCCTCTGTTTGCGGATCGAAAAAGCAAACTTCAACCTTATCCGCCGCCGGGCTGTGAACAGCAAAGTTACAGCCACCTTGAGTAAGTTTCGCGCCAAAAGGATACGCTTGCCCCTTGCTTACAGCCCAATCCTTCGTCATGCCTTATTTCTCGCTTATTTTTGACTCGTCGTTAATCACTAAATATAAGGTTGCCAGCGGTGGCAAGTTCAGCACAATCGAATGTGGTTTGTCGTTCCACTCCACCTCATCACTTTGTACACTCGACGCGACGTCAAAGTCGCTGCCCCAATAGTCACCGCTATCAGTATTGAGCAACAACTGATATCGCCCTGACTTGTCCACACCTACCCGGTAATGTTCCCTTGGTACAGGCGTGAAATTACTGATCACAATTACATTTTGTGAATCAGATTGATTCCGACGAATAAACGACAGCACACTGTGCTCAGCGTTTTGATTATCAATCCATGAAAAACCTTCGTGAGCACAATCTTGTTGATGCAAAGCGGGATAGTCTTTATAGATGGCATTCAGTTTTTTGTATGTTTGACGAATGCCTTCGTGCTTTTCGTAGTCCAGCAAGTGCCAGCTTAGGCTCGAGGAGTGGTTCCACTCTTCACTTTGCCCTAACTCATTCCCCATAAAGTTAAGTTTCTTTCCGGGATGAGCATACATGAAAGCTGCATAGCAGCGTTGGTTTGCCGCTTGCTGCCATTCATCACCTGGCATTTTGCGAATTAACGAGCCTTTTCCGTGGACCACTTCATCATGTGAAATCGGTAACACGAAATTCTCGTCGAACGCATAAACCAAACTAAAAGTGACTTCGTTGTGATGATAATGACGGTAAGCCGGATCTTTAGAAATATAGTGCAGCGAATCGTGCATCCACCCCATATTCCACTTAAACCCAAAGCCTAAGCCGCCCTCATAAACAGGACGAGACACTTTGGGAAAAGCAGTCGATTCTTCCGCAATGGTGAAGGCTTTAGGGAATTGTTCATAAACGGCGCGGTTCATCCACTGCAACAAACTAATTGCTTCGTAGTTTTGATTACCACCATCAACATTCGGGATCCATTCACCTTCTTTTCGTGAGTAATCCAAATACAACATTGACGCCACAGCATCCACGCGTAATCCATCAATATGAAACTTATCTAGCCAATACAGCGCGTTTGCCACAAGGAACTGGCGAACTTCGTTTTTGCCATAATCGTAAATACAGGAATTCCAATCGGGATGCCAACCTTTGCGCGGATCTTCATATTCGTACACGCAAGTGCCGTCAAAGCGTGCCAATCCGTGCGGGTCTTCTGGAAAATGCGCAGGCACCCAATCCATAATCACACCAATACCGTGCTGGTGACATTGGTCTACAAAATACTTGAAGTCATCGGGTGAGCCAAAACGACTGGTAGGCGCAAATAAACCAACGGGCTGATAACCCCAAGATCCGTCAAAAGGATGCTCACTCACGGGCAGTAATTCTAAATGGGTATATCCCATTTCTTTTACATAAGGAATCAAGGTATCGGCTAATTCGTGATAACTCAGCGATACCTGTTCATTGTTTACCGTTTTGCGACGCCATGAGCCCAAATGCACTTCATAAATGCTCATTGGGCTTTGATAAAGATTCTCCGCGTCTCGCTGCATCCAATCTTCATCATGCCATTGATAAGTATCGTGATCATATACCGTGGAAGCATGAGAAGGGTATTGATCAGCATAAAAGCCAACGGGATCGGCTTTGTGCGGTAGCGCGTTGCCGTTTTTGTCTTTTATTTGATACTTATACTTTTGCGATGCTTCCACGCCGGGAATAAACAGCACCCAATACCCCATGTCGGTTTTTTGCATAGGATGGCGAAGATCATTCCACCAATTGAAGTCCCCAACGACCGAGACTGCCGAAGCATTGGGGGCATACACTGCAAATCGCACGCCTTCGACGTCTTGCTCGTGTTTAGTCACGGTTGTGAGCTGCGCACCTAATTGCTGGTAAATGTTCTGCGGATGGTGATCCACAAAATGAACCGCGTGATACGCATCTTCTTGAAATTGATAAGGGTCAATGCACTGGAATTGCCCATCTGGCGTCGTGACTTCCAACTCTACGATATTGTCTATCGCTTTTTCATCCAAGTTAATGCTGAATAAAGCCGTATCGTCTATTGCTGTCATTACACCAAGAGATTGACCACCTTTACCGTAAACTTGAATCGCATCCGCACCTGGCATGATGACGCGATACACGTAACCTGTTTCTTGATGTTGCAATCCAAGATATTGAAAAGGATGAGAGCACTGTGCTCGAAGCAGCTTTTGATCCAATTGCATACTGACCTCTATGCCAATTTCGCGTTATTTTTGATGTTCAGAAACACTGTTTCTTGCTTCAGTTAACCCAAGTGCCAAACTATTGAGGATCGGGTCTACAAATATCTGTTCAAGATTGCGTGACAGTTTGCGTTTCCAGTTAGGATATTCCGTGGAGGTACCCGGAATATTCACTGGCTTATCCATCTCTAACCAATCTTCTAACTGCAAAGATAACAACGCGCTAGAGCCTTTCGCCATGTGATATTGCATACCGTGATTCAACTCTTTATGCATTGCCATGTGATCGGCGTTTCTATCTGTCCATTCAGGAATAGAATGATGCCCGTGTAAGGTATTCAAGATTTGTTGTTTGTTGTCGTGACGGCTTTCATATAATCCGCGAAGCACCTCTTCGTTCGGATATAAATTAAGCTGATTACCCAACTCCAAATCCAAACAGTGCCAGTAGCCCGTTAGCGTTGGCATGTCGTGAGTTGTCAGCGTTGACATAGACTGAGTTGGATAATGATCGGGTGAAAAGAATCCGCCATCTTCTGATTGCTCAAAGAAGAAAACACGATACGAATGAATACCGTTTTCTCTCAACATCGTGACAATTTCATCTGGCACTGTGCCCAAATCTTCACCGATAACCAAGCTTTGGTGACGGTGGCTTTCAAGCGCCAAAATCGCCAACAAATCATTAACGGGATAGTACACGTATCCGCCTTTATCGGCCTTTTGCCCTTTCGGCACCCACCACAAACGCAATAACGCCATCACGTGATCGATACGCAATGCGCCGCTCGATTGCATATTTGCACTGAATAAATCGATAATCGGTTGGTAAGCCTGTTGATACAGTACTTGCGGGTCCATTGGAGGCAATCCCCAATTTTGACCTAAAGGACCTAATACATCTGGTGGCGCTCCTACACTTGCATCAACCACATACAAGTCCTTATTGCCCCAAATTTCAGCACTGCCTTCGCTTACGCCAACGGCCAAATCGCGATAAATACCAATATCCATGCCAGCTTCTTTAGCCGCAACATTCGCACTTTCTAACTGAAGTGCCGCTTGCCATTGCAGGAACATGAAAAACTGTACGCGCTTTTCATGCTTTTTCTTGAATTTAGCGACCGCCGGATTTTGGAACTCATTCAGCTCTTTAGGGAAGACAGGCCAGCCCCACGACGCTTTACCTTGCTTGGCGAGATCTTCTTGAATCGCGTCGAAAGTTGCAAGCATATCCAAACTTTCTCCACCTTCTTCTATGAAGGCCGTGAATGCTTTGTTTTGCTCGGTTTTCTGACCAATAAGTGTTTCATATTGCGCATCGAAGATAGCATTTAATACCTGTAACTTAATGCGAGTTACGGCGCTATAATCGACGTAATCAATCTCTCTAACATGGTTAAAGGTCTGCTTAAACTCTGAAGATTCAACAATGCGTTGAACAGAATCATGGTGATACCCCTCAATGACCGTCGGATCGATATAGATAAAATTTAACCAGCGACGAGATGAAGGAGAATAAGGGCTACAGCCATCAGGATTGGCGGGATAAAGCGCATGAACAGGGTTTAAACCAATAAACTGAGCACCTTGACGCCCCGCTTGCTGAAGTAAAAAACGAAGATCAGTAAAATCTCCCACGCCCCAATTGCGTTCGCTGCGCAAACAATACAATTGAACGCTCAATCCCCATACTTTTTTACCGTTATCTATGTCTTCAGGAATATAGCAACGCTCAGGTGCAATAATCCAACGCATTTCAGCTAACTTATCTTCACCTTCTGCGAAAAGCACTAAGTGATGGTAACCAAGCGGTAGTTTTTCTTTAAATTCAACAATGTATTCTTGGAACTCTGCGTCATCAATCTCAACAGAGTTAATGAGTTCGCCGTCTGAAGGGATGAACGACAAACGTGTTTCACTGCCATCTTCGAGGGTTAATACAAACTCAAATTCATCGTTAACCAACTCAATCGGAAACCTTACAGGAACAATAAGTGCTTCATGAGAACGATTAACTTGCACTGGGTTTAGGGGTGTCATCCAACTTTTATCAATATCGTCTGACAAACGTTTTTCTAATACCTCTGCATTACCTACGTCATAACCCATTGCGTCTAACAACATAGACTTTGTTTCACTACTGATTTCTACTGCATCGCCCCAGGCATCAACGTAATTAGATTCAATGCCTCTTAACTCAACTAGCTTTTCAATTACAGAGTTAGTCATTTGCTTTTTAAATTCCTGTAAGCGTTTCTTAATCGTTTAACTTTTTAGTGACTCTTTTACACCGAGGGAATGTTTTTAGGTGTTTGGATCAAAGAGTCTGAATTAGAACCCACTACAATATTAGAAAATGCATAGATTTGCACGAAGGAAATTTGTAATTTTGCAACATATTAAAGGTTTATTTTGCTATTTAAGGCGAATTGATCCATAATTTTTGTAATTTTATTTCATAATTAGCTCAACCATTGAGGAAATCTCATGACAATTAAAGTTGGAATTAACGGTTTCGGGCGAATTGGTCGCTTCGTTTTTCGTGCTGCCCTAGAGCACAACGATATTGAAGTTGTTGGTATTAATGACTTACTCGATCCAGAATATATGGCTTATATGTTGAAGTATGATTCAACGCATGGCCGCTTTAAACACGAAGTTGTTGCCGAAGGTAATCAACTCGTTGTAGACGGAAACGCTATCCGCGTCACATCAGAGCGCGATCCTGCAAACCTTGCATGGGGCGATATTGGTGTTGATGTAGTGGTTGAATCAACGGGCTTATTCCTAACAGATGAAACCGCGCGTGCCCACTTACAAGCAGGTGCGAAGAAAGTTGTTCTATCTGCCCCGTCTAAGGATGCGACGCCAATGTTCGTAATGGGTGTTAACCACAACGAATACGCCGGACAAGAAATCGTATCTAATGCGTCTTGTACCACTAACTGTTTAGCACCTCTAGCAAAAGTCGTTAACGATAACTTCGGCATTGTTGATGGCTTAATGACAACCGTACACGCAGTAACGGCTACGCAAAAAACCGTTGATGGCCCATCTGTAAAAGACTGGCGCGGCGGACGTGGTGCCTACCAAAACATCATTCCTTCTTCTACTGGTGCAGCAAAAGCTGTTGGTAAAGTTATTCCTGCTCTAAACGGCAAGCTTACGGGTATGGCCTTCCGCGTACCGACAGCAGATGTATCAGTTGTGGATTTAACCGTGAACCTTGAAAAAGGCGCAAAATACGAAGACATCTGCAGCGCTATTCGCGAAGCTTCTGAAAATGAATTGAAAGGTATTTTGGGTTACACAGAAGACGAAGTGGTTTCTCAAGATTTCATCGGTGATACGCGCACATCAATCTTCGATGCCAAAGCCGGTATCGCATTAACCGACAACTTTGTGAAGTTGGTTTCTTGGTATGACAACGAAATCGGCTACTCCAATAAAGTACTGGAATTAGTGAAGCACATTAGTAAATAATGCTTCTTGCAATGAAAGGCGGCACATTTGCCGCCTTTTTTATATCTGCTTTAAAACAAACTCTATTTTCCTATCCTTAAGAGGTCGCCATGCAACTACCGGCATCTATTTCTACCGAGAAACACGGCAACAACACCATATTAGTGATCGATAATGAACTGGCCACAGCCAAAATATCGTTATTTGGCGCGCATGTTTTTAGCTTTATTCCGAAGCAAGACGAAATAGAACGGCTTTGGCTAAGCCCATTAACGCATACAGACGCAAGTGAAAATATTCGAGGCGGCACACCAGTTTGCTGGCCTTGGTTTGCCAGCCAATTTCCCGATAATGACACAAGCTTGCCAACACACGGTTTCGCCAGAAGCCAAGAATGGAAGCTGGTCTCTGCAAAGGACATTGATTCTCATACGCTGCTGATTTTTACCTGCCCAACGACATCGGCAAAAGGGTTTGAATACGAAGCAGACTTAACGCTTGAAGTATTGGTCGGCGCACAACTACGACTCACGCTAATTACACGTAATACCGGTAATGAGGCATTTGAATTTACAGGCGCACTGCATACTTATTTCGCCGTAAACGACATCAATGACGTTGAAATTCACGGCGTAGATGGACACTACTTGGACAAAAACCGTGATATGAATACCTTCGACGCGCCTGACGAATATCGAATTCAAGCGCCAAATGATTGTATTCATTTCTCAAGTAATGCAAGATTACTGGTTGAACAAGCATCCGGCGCCGCTATTTCTGTTAATGCTGCGGGCCACGACAGTATCGTTATTTGGAATCCTTGGGAAACCGCTAAAGATATTTCCAATGTGCCGGATGAGGGTTACAAATACTTCTTATGTATTGAGTCCGCGGTGACACAAGGAAAGTCTTTAGCGCCTAATCAATCGCACTCACTCGTACAAACCATTGGTTAATCACGAAAAAGTCGTAAAATAGCCATTGGAATAGAACATTTATGCTTATGGATGGTCAACAATGGCAACGATTAAACAAGTTTCAGAGTTGGCAGGCGTATCGCTTGCCACCGTTTCTCGCGTAATAAACAACACGGGTCAGGTAAAGCCACACACCAAGGAGCGTGTTGATAGAGCAATGAAAGAGCTTGGCTATCGCCCAAATCATATTGCGCAGTCACTCGCCTCGAATAAAAGTAATACCATCGGTTATGTTGTACCTGAATTGCACGGTGCATTCTTCGGAGCCATGCTCTCCCCTGCTGAACAAATTCTAAGAAACGCCTCCAAACACGTGATTATTTCAGCAGGTCACAGCCGAGAAGCAGACGAAATAGACGCCATTGAATCACTCCGCGACAGACGCTGTGATGCCCTTATTCTTCACTTAGAAGCGGTAAGTAACGAATACCTCATTAACTTGGCTAAAGAAAAAGTCATGTTCATTTTAGTTAACCGTTTTATTCCGGAAATTGCCGAACATTGCATTAGCATTAATAACATTCAAGGTGCGCAAGCTGCCACTGAGTTTGTTTTGTCTCAAGGACACAAACGCATAGCGTACATTTCGGGCCCGCAAGAAAAAGACGATGCGGTTGAGCGCCTTCAAGGCCATAAAAATGCGTTAGAAAAAGCCCGAATCCCCTTCGATGAAAACACCGTTTATCCTGGTAATTTTCAGGCACACTCCGGTAACGAGCAAACCAAAAAGATTTTGGAAGCCATGCCAGATGTCACGGCTATTGTGTGCGCCAACGATGAAATGGCTTACGGCGCATTAGGTGCTATCCGAGAAAAAGGCCTATCTATTCCCTCTGATATTTCTGTGATGGGTTTCGATAATGTTGAATTTTCGGAGTATACCTTTCCAAGGTTAACGACGATGCATTACTCAACCCGAGAATTAGGTGAGCAGGCTGCTCGCTGGGTGCTTGCCAATGTATACGGTCAAGACATCGCTTTTAATACCAATCAAATTACACCACATTTGGTGCTTAGAGACAGCATTACCAAACCGCGTTAACACTATCGAGCTCAGGCCTTTCGAAATAAAACAAAAGCACTTTTTAACTGCTTTTTACTGTTTCAAAGCCGAGGCTCGATGACTAAAACACTCAATGCATAAGGCGCTTATTAAATAAAGCGTTCAATAAATAAGAAGCCCAACAGAATAAATTGAAAAGGGAAAAAAGGGGTAAGTATTGCCGGGGGGTGTCGATAGAGAACAATACTTACCCAAGGTGACATG
>CAXRCC010000254.1:0-2649 GCA_964228975.1 Paraneptunicella sp.
CTGATAATATCCAGCAGCCCAGTGCAGCAGGGTGAATTGTTGTTCCTGTAAAACGGGGGATTCATCAAGGCATTCGCGAACGGGCTTGAGTTTCGCAATATCCCATTCACTGTCTTGTTTCACTTCAAGAATAACACCAACAAGCTGCCGAGAGCCAAAAGGAACGGTGACTCTTTGCCCCTTTTTTGGAGGGATTTCAGTGGCGAAAGGCCATAGATAATCAAACCGTCTGCGTAAGGGAACGGGCAGGGCAACTTCGACAATGGGGGCTTGCATGAATTCCTCGAGTTAAAGTTGATCAAAAAAACGCCGTAAAGCTTGAACAACTGGGGCTGATACATTAATATGCGCGCCTCTTTGCGGCAAGCCTAAATCTATTTTTGTTAGCTTGTGGCAATGACTGAATTTAAATTAGGTGCGCTGAACCTTGGTAAAGCGGGCCATTGAACTTAACAACGTATGGTGGCCAGCTTCGGGTTGGTTAGCGATGCGGCCTGAATATCGAGGTTTCCCATGAGAGAAGGTATCCATCCTGAATACAATGAAATTACGGCAACTTGTTCTTGCGGTAATAAAATGCAAATCCGTTCTACAGTAGGTAAAGACCTAAACTTGGACGTTTGCTCTGCTTGCCACCCGTTCTACACAGGTAAGCAAAAAATCGTTGATACTGGTGGTCGTGTTGACCGCTTCAAGAAGCGTTTTGGCGCACTTAGCTCTAAGTAAGCTGCGAACGTCTTCGAAAAGGCATCCACTTGGATGCCTTTTTTGTATCTGCTGATTATTCAACGAATTTCCCGCTTTTATACATAATTATTCGCCCAGTCCCGCTCTCTTGTAAATATTTATTCAGAACCCTTCATTTCCCCATTTGAAACGTGGAAAATTTTATATTCTTCATACATTAAATAAATGGATCTTTTAACCATATCCCTTTAGATTTATGAAGTAAGCGAAGTGTGTAGTGCTAGTCTTATCGGTTAAACAAAAGGGCGCAAGATCCTCATCCAACTGGTACGACGATTGGTTTTCAATTAACTGCTAAAATTCGCGATTTTTCATCCCTACGTCAACACAATTAGAACATCCAAAGGCACATTTATGTCTGATAAGAGAGCAGAAGCGTTACGTTATCACGCTGAACCCGTACCCGGTAAAATTGGTGTTTCCATCACTAAACCTGCTGAGAGTGCCCAAGATCTTGCCCTAGCTTATAGCCCTGGGGTTGCTGAACCGGTGAGAGAAATTGCTAACGATCCTGAGGCGGCGTATCAGTACACCGCAAAGGGAAATTTGGTGGCAGTCATTTCCAATGGAACAGCAATTTTGGGTTTAGGTAATTTAGGTCCATTAGCGTCAAAACCTGTTATGGAAGGAAAAGCGCTCTTATTCAAACGCTTTGCAGGCTTAGACTCCATCGACATCGAAGTAAAGCATAAAAGCACCAGCGACTTTATCGATACTGTTGCAAATATTGCTGACACATTTGGTGGCATCAACTTAGAAGATATCAAAGCACCAGATTGTTTTGAGATTGAGCAAGCGCTAATTGAACGCTGCAACATTCCTGTTTTTCATGATGATCAGCACGGTACAGCCATTGTAACCGCTGCAGGTTTATTGAATGCTTTGCAAATTCAAGGCAAGAAAATCGAGGAATCGGTTATTGTGTGTTTAGGCGCGGGTGCTGCTGCGGTTGCTTGCATGGAAATGCTCGTAAAATGCGGCGCGCAGCGTGAACACATCTACATGTTAGATCGTCAAGGCGTGGTGCATACCCGTCGTGATGAAATTCCACCTCATAAACGCCTCTTTGCTAATAACACAGACAAGCGCACATTAGGTGACGCGCTGGAAGGAGCGGATGTGTTTGTGGGTGTATCAGGCCCTAATCTTTTATCGGAAGAAGAGCTGCAAAAAATGGCGCCTAACCCGGTTGTATTTGCGTGTTCTAATCCGGACCCGGAAATAAAGCCAGAACTGGCCAAAGCCGCACGTGATGACATCATCATGGCAACAGGGCGTTCCGATTACCCTAACCAAGTGAACAATGTGTTGTGCTTCCCGTTTATTTTCCGCGGCGCGTTAGACGTTCGTGCATCAGTTATTAATGACGAAATGAAACTTGCGGCAGTGGAAGCCATTCGCAGCCTAGCGCAAGAAGAAGTGCCAGAAGCCGTGCTATCTGCTGCGCAAGTGGATAACTTAACGTTTGGTAAGGATTACATCATTCCAAAACCAATGGACCCGCGTTTGTGCTATCGCGTAGCAAAAGCCGTTGCCGATGCTGCGATTGCAACAGGGGTTGCTAAGGTAACGTCTTTGCCGGATGACTATTTGGCAGAATTTCGCTAAAGGCAAGTGAAAACACGGTTTGTTTTTCTCGCCTTAAAAGCGGTTGAAATGGGTGTTTTGTGGAAGGAGTGATCGCCTTCTGCAAAACACGTTTTAATGATTAAGCTGCGATAAAAAGCATAAGTTTTTAGTGGTAGATAAGGTATTAAAAATAACCTAATTTGTTGTTAGTATATCCACTCTTTCGTTAAAGGGTGAAAGCTGTGGAATACTTATCAATCATTATTGTTGTTGGCATTTTAGGCTTTATTGTTTTTAGATTGCGTGAATTCTTTAAGTCGGATAAAAGTCGTG
>CAXRCC010000255.1:0-17300 GCA_964228975.1 Paraneptunicella sp.
CCATTGAATATGCATCGCCTGAGCAAAGTGCGACTGCTGAGTGCTTAGCTCAACATCTTGGGGCAAGAGAAGAAAAGCCGGGGTGTTTAGCGTGTTTGTTCCCTGAAGATTCGCCCTTGCCTACCGATAACTGCAACACCATAGGGGTGTTAGGGGCGGTCCTAGGTGTACTTGGGGCAATGCAGGCTAACTTGGCGATAAATCTGCTTTTGGGGCAAGCGCAACAGAGCCGTTTCATTCAATATCAAGGCATTAACGCTCAAGTGAAATCTTTTCCGATTCTGGCTGACCCTGAATGTGAGTGTTACACTCTGGCATAATTTTTTATCTGTGCGAGAAGCGTAACAGTGCGCTTTACGGCACAGATCTTCGATTATTTCGACTTATTGAGGCTACCAAAAATGAAAAAAGTGGCAGTTATTTTATCGGGTTGCGGTGTATTCGACGGCGCAGAAATTCACGAGTCAGTGCTCACGTTGCTTAACATTGCAAAAGCGGGGGCAAGTTACGCTTGTTTTGCTCCTGATGTTGAGCAAATGCATACCATCAATCATCTTACTGGTGAAGAAATGCAGCCAAATCGTAATGTGCTGGTGGAATCGGCGCGTATTGCTCGAGGTGAAATTAAGGCGATTACAGAGCTGGATGTGAATGAATTCGATGCCGTGATCTTGCCTGGTGGTTTTGGTGGTGCAAAAAACTTGTGTAACTTCGCAGTGAAAGGCGCAGAAGCACAAATGCAAGATGATGTTTTAGCGGCGTGTAAGGCGTTTGCTGATGCCGGTAAACCTGCTGGTTACATTTGTATTTCGCCAGCTATGATTCCGATGGTGTACGGTAAAGGCGCGAAAGCGACTATTGGTACGGATGAAGAAACGGCTTCAGCGCTTGCCGCGATGGGTAGTGAACACGTCAACTGTGCAGTAGAGGATATTGTGGTTGATGATGAGCGCAATGTAGTCAGCACACCTGCTTACATGCTAGCAGGTTCAATTCTTGAGGCCGATGCAGGCATTAGCAACCTTGTGAATAAAGTGCTTGAGCTAACTCGCTAGGGTTTAATTGCTTACGAATTAAAAATGAAAAGCGCGGCTTTCGGTTAGGAAATCCGCGCTTTTTTATGTTTGTATTATTTCGAGCGTTTATTCGTTAAGGCAAGTTTGGGTGCTTAGTTAAGCTTTTTCGCTTGTTGCTCTGCGCACACTTTTGGCTCGAAATTTTTAATGCTTTTTACTGATTTAAATCCAGCTTCAACAGCACGAGAAAGGTGCTTGGATGGAATCTCATAAACGTTGATTTTACCCGTGCTATGACCGCACATTTGTGGACGCATCATGCCATCGCTTGCTTTGTATGAGCACATAACGGGCACGCCGATATCTCGAAGTGATTGGCTCATTTTGCCTAGGCTAACTTCATTGAATTTCTCGCACTGCTTAGAGCCATCATATTGATATACCTGAACGTATTCAGGCGCATCGTGGTGATGAGTATGCTTCTTTCCAGAACCATCATGAGCGTTGGCACAAGCCACGGAGAAAAAAGCGCTAGTTATTATTAATAGACGACGCATAATCGCAACCTTCATTCGGTAGTTTTTTTGGGGAGTTGAACTCGTAGTTGTGTTCATATTGCCATTAGAAAAAAGGCTGTCAACGAGGACAGCCTTTTAGCCATATTGAGTTCAGTTTTTACTGTAGTTGGTTTGGCTTAATTGGATGAGGTGGAAACCGATCCGTAAGTTCGACCTTAAACCTGATCGTAAGCCCAGCCAATCCATTCCATTAAGCAAGCTACATCGCTGGCTTCTACGGTTGCCCCACCCCAAATGCGGATGCCTGATGGTGCATCGCGATAAGAGGCGATATCGTAAGCGACACCCTCCTCTTCAAGCAGCTGTACCAAGGCTTTGACCTTCTCCTCTCCGCCATCCAAACTCAAGCAAATACTGGTTTCGCTTAAGGTATTAGGGTCTTCTGCAAGGAAGTGAATCCAATCGTTTTGGTCAACGAAGGCTTTTACCGCCGCAAGGTTAGCTGCACAGCGCTCGATAGTGGCTTGCGCACCGCCGATGCTTTCCACCCAATTGAGTGTGTCGAGGTAGTCCGCGACACAAAGCATAGAGGGAGTGTTGATGGTAGCGCCTTTGAAGATACCTTCAATGAGCTTGCCATTTTTGGTCATACGGAAGATTTTCGGCAAAGGCCAAGGTGGTGTGTAGCTTTCCAAGCGCTCTACTGCGCGAGGGCTGAGTATTAGCATACCGTGGGCGCCTTCTCCGCCAAGCACTTTTTGCCAAGAGAAGGTCACGACATCTAGCTTTTCCCATGGTAATTCCATGGCAAAAACGGCTGAAGTTGCATCACAAATACTCAATCCTTTGCGATCATCAGGGATCCAATCGCCATTAGGCACGCGCACACCAGATGTTGTGCCGTTCCAAGTGAATACCACGTCGTTGTCGAAGTTAGCTTGAGAAAGGTCGGGCAGAACACCGTAATCTGCGACGAAGTCTCTAACACCGTCTAGCTTCAATTGATTCTTAATGTCGGCTACCCATGTTTTACCAAAGGTTTCCCACGCTAAAACATCTACATTTCTTTCGCCTAATAATGACCATAAGGCCATTTCAACTGCACCTGTGTCGGATGCAGGTACAACGCCCACGCGATAGTCCTCAGGCAGATTCAAGAGCGCTTTAGTTTTGGAGCAGGCCAAGCCTAGCGCTTCTTTGCCGATGGAGGAACGGTGCGAGCGACCCAGAGTGGATATATCAAGTTGACTCACATCATAACCTGGGCGCTTTGAACAAGGGCCCGAGGAAAAATGCGGGTTAGCTGGTTTAATGCTCGGTTTCATTCTGTTCCTCTTTGTCTTACATATTGTTAGTTGGACTCAGCTTCTTTTGCTTTATTGTGATAATCCAAACACATTTGTACTTCGTCTTTTGAACCCATGATGACAGGTACGCGCTGGTGAATTTCGGTTGGCATAATTTCCATGATGCGCTTTTCTGGTGACCATGCCATGCCGCCAGCTTGTTCAATCAAGAATGACATTGGGTTGGCTTCGTATAACAAGCGCAGCTTGCCCGGTTTATTCGGATCACGTTTATCATATGGGTAGGTAAAAATACCGCCACGAGTAAGGACCCGATGAATGTCACCAACCATTGCAGCAATCCAACGCATATTGAAGTTTTTCCCACGAGGACCCTCTTCCCCTTTTAGCAAATCAGCGATGTAATCTTGCATGGGCTTATCCCAGTGACGCTGGTTTGATGCGTTGATTGCGTATTCGTTAGTTTGAGGAGGGACTTGAACGTTGTCTTGAGTGAGAAGGAAACCACCGTGGGTTTTGTCGAGAGTATAAAGATGCGTGCCTCGACCCGTGGTTAACATCATAACGGTGGATGGACCGTAAAGCACATAACCCGCAGCGACCATTTGTGAACCCGGCTGCAAGAAGGCTTCCGGGTCGTCAGGTTCCATCCATTGTGGTGCGTGTTGAATGGAGAAAATGGTGCCAATTAGGCTGTTAATATCGATATTTGATGAGCCGTCGAGCGGATCGATGCTAACAAGGTATTTTCCATCTGGATTACAGCCAACAACCGTATCTTCTTCTTCAGAGGACAGGGCTTTAACGTATCCCGATTCACTTAAAATATCTTTTAGGATTTGATTAGAAATAACGTCGAGCTTTTTCTGCGTTTCACCTTGTACGTTTTCGCTTAGCGTCGAGCCTAATACACCCGCTAACTCGCCTTGACCTACGCGGAAAGAAATTTCTTTACAGCCCGCTAATAAGGTACGAATGAGGAGAATCAGTTCTAATGGGCAACCGTCTTCTTGAAGTTGGGAGTTCAATCGCTTCATAAAATCATACAGCCTTTGTGTTAGTGATGTTCTTTTTTGTAGGGGTGGTTACCAATATTATTGTTCTTATTTGCAATTTCTGCTCGGTAACTGGAGTTCAAGCTGATATTGTACTGCATCTAAATACTTAACTCACGCCGTGGGAAATATTTAAAAAAGAATTTTTATGCATATTCACATACTCGGAATTTGTGGCACCTTTATGGGGGGCATCGCCGCATTAGCCAAGGCATCAGGCCATACCGTTACCGGATCGGATCAACACGTTTATCCCCCAATGAGTACGCAGTTAGAAGCGCTTGGAATCGAGCTGTATGAAGGCTATGACGAAGCGCAATTCTCTAACAGACCAGACATGGTGGTAGTGGGGAATGCCATGTCCCGAGGAAACCCCGCTGTTGAGTATGTGTTAAGCCACAAATTACCCTATACCAGTGGTCCACAATGGTTGCTTGATAACCTACTCAAAGACCGATGGGTGCTTGCTGTGTCAGGGACTCACGGTAAAACCACTTGTAGTAGTATGTTGGCGTGGATTTTAGAATATTGCGATATGAAGCCGGGCTTTTTGATCGGCGGTGTTCCAGAGAACTTTGGGATTTCTGCTCGCCTTGGCGACTCTCCTTTCTTTGTCATTGAAGCAGACGAATACGACACCGCGTTTTTCGATAAACGCAGTAAATTTGTTCACTATCGTCCCAATACCTTAGTGATCAACAACTTGGAATTTGATCACGCCGATATCTTTAACAGTATCGAAGATATTCAACGCCAGTTTCATCATTTACTGCGCATGGTACCGGGAAATGGTTTGGTGTTATCTCCTCAAGGAAATGAACATATCGATGCGGTTTTAGCACAGGGTTTGTGGAGTGCGAATGAGCAGGTTGGTCGAGAGTGGCAGGCCAATGCGCTAGATGATGCAGGTAGTCAGTTTGAAGTGATTTTCAATGGCGAAGTTCAAGGTGTGGTGAACTGGGCGCTGATTGGTCAGCATAATGTTGATAACGCGCTGATGGCAATTGCCGCCGCGCGCAATGTGGGCGTAACACCGCAGTTTGCTATTGAAGCCTTGGCGCAATTCCAAAGCGTTAAGCGCAGAATGGAAGTGCTGGGTGAAGCGGGAGGCGTGACGGTTTATGACGATTTTGCTCATCATCCAACAGCCATTGAAACGACGTTAAACGGATTACGAGCGAAAGTGGGCAAGGCGCGTATCATTGCGTTACTTGAATTGCGATCCAATACCATGAAATCGGGGTATCACAAAGCAACCTTAATGGATTCGCTTTCGCAGGCAGACCACACATTCATTTTTAAACCTTCGGGACAAGAGTGGGAATTAACATCCTCACAAAGCCAAGGTAAAAGCTGTGAAATTCACAGTGATTTAGCGCAATTGAAACAAGCTGTGCTAGCGTGTGTAAATGCTGGAGATCACTTATTAGTGATGAGTAATGGCGGTTTTGGCGGGATTCATAAGCAGTTGCTTGAAGCGCTTTAATGCTTTAGGTCAGTATCATGAGTGCCGATTAATCGCTATAAAGGCGTTAGCAATCGTCTTTCCACTCACATGTTTGTAGGTAGTTTTAATGGCTTCTAAAGAGATTACACTTGCTTTCACTGGCGCGTCTGGCGCGCCTTATGGCCTGCGTTTATTGCAGGCGCTTGTGGCAGCAGAATATAACGTTCATCTGTTAATTTCATCTGCGGCAAAAGTTGTGTTTAAAACAGAGCATGATATTTCTGTTCCGGGCAGCCCTGAAGCCATGCAGGCATTTTTTACTGAATATTGCCAAAGTAAAGAGGGGCAAATCCGGGTGTACGGGAAAGAAGAATGGTTCTCTCCCGTTGCAAGTGGCTCTGCAGCGCCGAAGAAAATGGTGATATGCCCCTGTTCAACGAGTACCCTGTCTTCTGTTGCCGTGGGCGCAAGCAACACGTTAATTGAACGAGCCGCAGATGTTGTCATTAAAGAGCGCGGTCAATTGATTATGGTGGTAAGGGAAATGCCATTATCAAGTATTCATCTTCAAAATTGCTTAACACTAAGTAATCAAGGCGTAACGATCATGCCAGCCGCGCCAGGTTTCTATCATCAACCTAAATCTATCGACGACATTATAAATTTCGTGGTTGCACGTATACTTGATCATGTTGGCGTAGAACAAGACTTGATGATGCGTTGGGGTTATGACCACAAAAGTTAGTTCAACGCTCAATCCTTTTTTACATCAATATGAATAGGACAATAAAATGCGACGTTTTATCGTGATGGCATTGCTGGGCACATGTGTCAGCGGTCAGGCTTTGGCTTGGGGGCAAACTGGACATAGAGTCACTGGGGCCATTGCAGAACACTATCTTTCAAGTGAAGCGAAGTCGGCTATTGAAAAGCTGATCGGAAACGAAAGCCTTGCACAGGCGTCTACTTATCCTGATGAACAGCGTTCAAATCCATCTACATTTTGGCGAAAAACAGCCAGTCCTTGGCATTACGTAACAGTGCCAAAAGGAGAAGAGTACGGCCATCAGCACGCACCGAAGCAAGGTGATGCGATGACGGCGTTAAAACAGTTCAGTGAAACGTTGCGCGATCCCAAAGCAAGCAAAGAAGATAAACAGTTGGCGCTGAGATTTGTGGTGCATATTGTGGGTGATTTACACCAACCTTTGCACGCAGGAAACGGCACAGATAGAGGCGGAAATGACGTAAAACTTGAATTTTTCTGGGAAGACTCCAATTTACATCGTGTATGGGATAGCGGAATGATCGATAAACAGCAGCTTTCCTATACAGAATGGACGAACTGGCTCACGAAAGCCATTTCCAAAGAAGAATTTAATGCTTGGCAAGAAACGAATCCAAATGTGTGGATTAAAGAAAGCACTGAACTGCGTGACCAGATCTATCCTAAAAAACCATCTGGTGATGACGAAATCAAAATTAATTGGCAGTACGCCTACGATCATACGCCGCAAGTCAAATTGCGCTTATCTCAGGCAGGCGTGCGTTTAGCAGCGTACCTCAACGATCTTTTTGCCGCTCCTAAATAACCTTTCACAGACCTCAATTCTACACGAAGCTCTTTAATAAGAGATCGACTTACACCAATGTAAGACATATCTTACATTGGTGTAGGAAAAGCGGGGAAATCCGTGTCTTCCTGCACTAATATGAAATCATTAACTCTATGAAATATAACAGATTAATAATATGTTATATGTGATTCGGTTAAGTTATTGACCGGGCTGTTTTCCTTTGCTTCATAGAAAAGAACAGCAAAAAAACTATAGTTATACACGTCACAAGGAAACACCGAGGTCAGGAAGAACTCAGGACAACTTCAGGAAGAAGAATACAACTCAAGGGAAAGGGTTGTTTACGAGGACAAAATCACGGAGTGATAGGAACACATCGAAAGATGCCCCGGTTAGGATGACTGGGAATAAAGGGACGACACATTTGCTCAAGGACGAATGCTTCTTTACGGATAAGGAAGCGAGCGAATAAACGGAATTATCGAAGCAGGGATTGCATAGAAAGGACGCGTACAATCGAAATGGATATCGATTTAACCCTAAGATGGATACCTTAGGGAGTCAAGGGAACTGAACAATGGAATGAAGTTAACGGAATAACGGTTTGACTGGGATGTTGAAACTCACTAAGGGAAAGTGAGATTGCAGGAAGCAATAGGTATATAGCATTTAAGGATGACGCAAACAGGATGTTTAAATTAGGGAAGATGAAGGAACACATTCAAGGATGGATGCCCCAATAAGGAAGATTGGGAATTATAGGATGTCGGCCAGTCAAGGAAGATTGGTTTGTTAAGGAAAAGGAATCAAGGATTTATAAAGTCTGCTAGTTGTAAGGATACGACAGGGAAAAGACAGAGAGGGAACTGAAGTGCGAAGGGCGTGGCAGGAGCTACGCCAGTAGCATCTCTCCTACCTACTTCAGGTATTTATCACACCAAATCAATTTCTACACTTTGAGCTTTTCAGCAAACGTTTTCTTAAATTTTGCCAATTTAGGGGCAACGACCATATTACAATACTGATTTTCCGGATTATTCGAGAAATAGTCTTGGTGATAATCTTCTGCAGCAAAGTAATTATTGATCTCGACAACTTCTGTCACGACTGGTTCATCCCAAATGCCATCTTGCTCAATCTCGCGAATGATACTTTCTGCTTCCGCTTTTTGAGTTTCATCGTGATAAAACACGGCACTACGGTATTGCGTACCAATATCGTTACCTTGCCTGTTCAAATGTGTTGGATTGTGTAAGGAAAAGAAGATTTCGAGCAATTCACGATAACTCAACTCATCTGGATTGAATTCAACACGCACAACTTCAGCATGTCCAGTATTGCCTGAGCACACTTCTTCATAAGTCGGATTTGCCTTTTCCCCACCTGCGTAACCAGAAACGGCCTTTTCCACACCTTGAATACTGTTTAAAGCACTTTCGATACACCAAAAACAGCCGCCCGCAAGAGTTGCTTGTTGTGTCTTGTTCATTTTCCTTTGTCTACCCATGTACGCTTATTGATTTTGTATTTCTAGCAGAGTTACCCAAGTGAGTAAATGAGAACGTTATACAGTTCTATAGACTGAAAATGACTGCCTTATTTTTTTCCAAAAGCGAGGCAGCTAAACGATGAAACGTTTGGCTTAAAATGTTGTGTAGTTACCCATCAAAAAGTGACGTATTAAAGCAAGGAAGGTTGCATTGAGGAGAATAAAATAGGGCTAATTCCTCTATGGGTATTCTTTAAATATGGGAACCGCAATCGTCCTCTTGGAAAGAATTATTACCTCTGTGGAAAAAGCAAGGTGAAGATTAAAAAAAACGGTGTTTGTGCTTCTATTCACACTTTAGAGCGGAGCACGGTTTGAGAAAAGTGATATGCAATAACATGATATTGCTGTTGAGCAAATCGGTACGATTAATAGACGGAATGATCAGGCTTTCTTTTTCCTTTTCATCATAAAATATCCATGTTGTGTTCTGTTCATGTTGTGCTTACTCCCAATAAAAATAGGGGGTTTGGCGTATCTTCTTGGTTTTTGGTCTCTGTTCCTGAGTATTCTTTTGTGCGTCAGTGAGCCTGTTTTTTGTACTCTTTAACCTTAAGAAAAGTGGGGTGATTTAAGAGTGAAGGCGATTTAATGAGCTTGTTTTTTATCCTAAACTTATCCCCAGCACGATAAGAGGGGCTCTGCTATGCCTTGTGAATAACTCTGTGAATTATTGTTTTGTTGAATGTTAAACTGTTCTGAAAATGAGCGCATGAAAAGTGTCATTTTTGTACTTTATTAAAGGTCAATGACTTGAGTGTAACCATGATTAGAGGTGAAAATCGCTGCTTAATATAATGATTCTGTTCTCTAATCTAAATTGAACTTGGATACGTACCAAGTTTGCTAACCTTTCTTATTGTTACAGGATGACGGTGCTCTCATGACACAATCAAATTTGAAGGCCCATTCTCTTACCCTTTTTTATGATGGTTTTTGTCCGCTATGTGTGGCCGAAATGAAAAGTTTGGCAAAGAAAGATAAACAACATCGGATGAAGCTTGTTGATGTGCATGAGGAAGGTGCATTGGATGACTATCCTCAAATTAATAAAGCAGCTGCACTGATTCGGTTACATGCGATTGATGAGCATAATCAAGTACTCGTTGGGCTAGATGTTACGCACAAGGCGTGGCAGCTTGTTGGCCGGGGCTGGCTCATTGCGCCTTTACGTTGGCCGCTTGTTCGCATTGGTGCGGATTGGTTGTATTTATTATTCGCCAAGCACCGTTATCGCATTTCTGCGTTGTTAACCGGTAAGTCTCGTTGCGAGCGTTGTGAGTTGAAATCGTGATGAACAATGAAAAATGTGCGGTTGTGATTGGGCTAGGCGGTATTGGTCAAGCGGTTGTTGAAGCGCTGCTTCAATCAGGTGAATACGCAACAGTGTATGGGGTTTCTCGCCAAAGTAAGGTTGAAGTATTAGAAGAACACGCATGCTTTAATCATATTGCCGTGCGTGATTATTCAGAAGAGCACATTCGTGCCGCTTGTTCATTGATGCCCGCAGGAAAAGTCATGCAAGTGATATGTTGTGTTGGTGTGCTTCACGATGAAAAATGCGGTGTTTTCCCTGAGAAGAAACTTGAAGATTTATCTTCTGAACAGTTGGCTTATTACTTCCACGAAAATGTGACGGTGCCTGCATTGTGGCTAAAACATCTTCCGGCATTGATGTCTCGACGCGATGAAACACAAGTTGTGTTTTTGAGTGCGAGAGTAGGCAGTATTAGCGATAATGATTTAGGCGGGTGGTATGGGTACAGAAGTGCCAAGGCAGCATTGAATATGTTGATTAAAACCGCGCAAGTTGAGTTAAATCGTCGGCTAAAGCAGTGCGCCCTTGTGCTATATCACCCAGGAACAGTTGATACAAGACTCTCCGTTCCTTTTCAGGCTAATGTGCCTGCAAAACAGCTGTTTACCCCTGAATTTACGGCATCACAACTGATTGATTTGCTGCAACGGTGCAATGTAGAAGGTGCCCCCCATTACATCGACTGGAAAGGCGACGTCATCCCTTGGTAAACATATTTTTCCAAGACTTTATCCTCAATTAAAAAGACATTTTGTTAGGCAATTGTTAACAAAATGTCTTTTTAATTGAGGATAAAGACATTTTGTTAGGCAATTGTTAACATCGGCCTCCAAGTGTGACATTGGTGCCTTTTGAATTGGGCCATTAAGCTCATTTATTAAGCGCTGTTGCTGTGAAAAAAATAATAAAGAATTTGAAGGGAGAGGGTATGAGTGCACCTCGTGAGCAGTTTGGGTCAAAACTCGGATTTATTCTCGCCGCGGCCGGCTCTGCCGTCGGTATTGGCAACATGGTTGGTTTTCCGGTTGCTGCAACAAAAAATGGTGGTGGCGCGTTTTTACTCATTTACGCCATCTTCGTACTAGTTATCTGTCTTCCTGTTATGTTGGCTGAAATGGCGGTGGGTCGCCATTCTCAAAAAGATCCTGCTGGCGCATACAATCATATTTCAGGAGGAGAGAAGCATTGGAAATTTGCGGGCTGGTTAGCTGTTCTCACGCCATTCATGATTTCCGTGTTCTATATGGTAATTACCGTTTGGATATTTGGTTATTTATACCATTCTGTGACGGGTAACCTTGCGATGCTTGCCGATCCTGCTACGTTCGGTACGTTCATTAACTCCCCTAGCGTGTTTGTTTTCTTGGCTATTGTAACGGGGATTGTTTACTTGATTTTGCTAGGCGGTGTGCAAGAAGGGATTGAGAAAGCGGCAAAATTGCTGATGCCAACACTCTTTTTCATGCTGGTGGGAATGGTTATCTTTGTTTTAACTTTGGATAACGCATTTTCTGGTGTTGAATACTACCTTATTCCAGACTTTTCCAAGATTACGGCAAGTACCGTCAGTGCGGCGTTATCGCAGGCGTTTTTCTCATTGAGTCTCGGAATGGGAATTATGATCACTTACGGCTCTTATTTGAATCGTAATGATGGTGTTCCGGGTTCTGCAAAGCTGGTAGCGTTAACCGACACGGCTGTGGCCTTCATTGCTGGTTTGATGATTATCCCTGCCGTATTCTCGTTCAATCCAGATACCAACACAGCGGATTTAAGTGATTCATCAGTAAGCTTAATCTTCTCTTTCTTACCTAAAATCTTCTTGGCGCTTCAAGCCTCGATTGGTTACACAGGCGCAAGCGTTGTGGCTTCCGTTTTCTTCTTATTGGTTTTCTTTGCTGCGATTACGTCGCTTGTTTCGATTCTTGAAGTGCCTAATGCGGCATTAATGGATGAAAAAGACTTAAGCCGTAAATCGTCGTTGATTGTGTTAGGCGCGGCAATGTTAGTGCTCGCATTAATCTCGATCACGTCATTTGGTATGGTGGACTTCTTCACGAGTTTTGTGGGGTATGCGGGGCAAAGCAAGTCTTTCTTTGATGTATTGGTGGATGTGTTTTACGACACCATATTACCTTTTAATGGCTTCTTGATTTGTATCTTTGTTATCTACCGTTGGAAGAAGGCAAACTTTAATGCGGAGCTAGATCACGGTGAGCCTAGCTATAAAGGCAGTTTCTTTGAAAAGTATGTGGATTTCTCAGTAGGGACATTCATTCCTGTGATTTTGCTACTGATTTTCATCAACACGGTTGCTCTTAAGTTCTTTGGGCAAGGGTTAATCGGTTAGAAAGATACGTTGTTGGTGATTGAGCGTTGTCACTCACACTTATAGAAATGACAAAGGCCTCTCGATGTAGAGGCCTTTTTATGCTGAATATAGCGTTAAACCAGTGGAACCATATCGTAAGGGCTTGGATATTGTAGCTGTACACCCAATTGTTTGAGTGTGTTTTGACAATCGATAACTTTAGGACTGCCGGGTTCGGCTTCATCTTTGAATTCGGGCAACGCTAGCCCAAGCGATTTTGCCGCCCAAGAATAGTAGTCTTTGCGTGATGGATGCGATGTTGCACTGAGTAAGAAGTGTTGTCCCCACGCCTGCTTCTGAATAATCGCAGTGATGATGGCGATAACATCATCTCGATGCACTAAATTCACGGGCTGGTGCGGCTGCCCGATATCCTTTCTGCCAGATAAGAACTTAACCGGGTGTCTTTCACCGCCAACAAGCCCTGATAAACGTAAAATACTGACGCGGTTTGGGTAAGTAGAGCGTAAGTAAGATTCGATTTCACTGTGGGCTTTTCCTGAATCGGTGATTGGCGAAGCAGGCGTTGATTCCGTAACGGTGCCATCTTGTTCACCAAATACCGATGTTGTACTAATAAATATCAATCGCTGAGTGCCTGACGTAATTAAGGCATCACACAGTGCTTTAACACTCTTCGTAAAAAATTCAGGTTTAATGGTTTTGCGGTTAGGCGGAATATTAACAACAGCCACATCGGTATGACCGATAGCTTGAGGTAGGGGATTGCCCAAAATATAACTGGCAGCGATAAACCCCTGTGCTTTGAATTGGTTTACATCTTCTTGCTGACGTTTGGTAATGCGCACTTCATGCCCTTGGTTTTTTAAAGCATGGGCTAGCGATGTACCTAGCCACCCTGCCCCGATAATGCTAATTGATTGCATGAATGACTCCTTTTATGAGATTGCTTGTTTTCATGAGAGGCGAAGTGCCGTGGATAAGACGTCAATTATTTACTCTGGAAGCGATAAAATCGATCTGATCCCGCACATTTAAGTGATTTTTTGATCTGATCCACTATGAAAATTATGATATTGCGTCATAATACCGCCAAAGATTTCAACGAAGGTATTTGTTATGGGCGATTGGGGTTTAGCAATTGTTTTCGGTGTAATGGTCGCCGCATTTGCTTTAGGTTTAACCAGTGTTATTACTGGCTTCTTGAAACCTGCTGAAGGTGTTCCTGCAATGCAACACCGCATTGAGTATGGTTTTTTTGGCGCTGCGGGTCTGGTATTGACTGCTGTGCTTGCTTACGCTCTGTTGTAAGTAGTCTTTCTTTGAGGCCGTGCTGGTTTTTATCGCGGCCTTTCAATTTCTTTCTCTATTATTCCCCTCAATGTCATCATACTTTTGGCTAAAGTATTGAACGCTATTTGCGCTTAGTTGATGAGTTTGATGTGAGTACTCAATTCTCTTTAATCCCTTTTATTTCTTAATATCCCGCGTATTTTAAATGCAATTAAGTTGTTTATTTTCACAAACGAAGTGAATAAGAGTCTAATCTAATTATCATGAAGTGATAAAAATAAAAGTGGCAAATAATGAGGGTAAGCTATAATTAAATTATATCTCAGGGGAAGTTGGAAAAACGGCAGCGTTGTTCGTCTGCCGTTTTTTATTTTCAGTGCGGACACTTTTTAAAAAAGGTTGCGTCCTTGCCTTGACCTCCGTAATAGAAACCTTTTTTAGCTGAATAAAAACAAAATAGATGGGTGCAGGTGGTACTTTGTTTTTATTTAGCGTGGTAAGTGTCAATACCCAGTAATTTGTATAGGTAACACGTGCCAGTTGCGCTAGTTAGCCATAGCGCTGAGCCTAACACGAGTAAGATAACGCTTACGCTATCTGGCAATACTTGCTCTACTGCTACGGCTAGAAAAAAACAAGCTAGAAGTGCGCGAACCGCAGTATCTACGACGCCGACATTATCTCGATCAACCATGTTTCTTCTCCTACAATTGAATACAGGAAGATTATTTCAGAAGTCTGACTGAGTAAGCTTGATTAAGATCAAGAAAAATAAATTGTTTGATAATTGATCAGAGAAAAAATATCTCGGCTATAGAATAATTCAATGGTTAATTAAAATATCTTAGGTAATGCTTATATCAGAAAGGGGAAATTGTGTCTGATTTAAATAAAAATAGCTGTCCCAATATTATTTTGATTGATGATGAGGAACTCACACAAGAACTCATTAAACACATGTTAAATGATATTCATTGTGGTGAAGTCGCGCTGTTCAGTTCATCTCAAAAAGCTTTACAGAAATTACAAAAATCACCGGATGTATTTGATTTGGTGATCAGTGATTGGGAAATGCCAGGCATGAATGGTTTAGAGTTTTTGCGGGCGTTTCGTCAATTCGATAAAAAAACACCTGTGCTGATGGTGACAGGTAATACGTCAAGAGATCTTGTTTTGGAGGCGATTCAAGCGGGGGTGAGTGATTTTCTGGCTAAGCCATTCACAGCAAGGGATTTATTAGGGAAAGTTGAAAAGCTGGTTAAGCGTTAAAAAGAGCATACTTTATAGCTAACTAGCGCTATGCATTGATGGCAATTTAGATACAATCCTAGCTCTCCCTTTGTATCAAATAATCGAGTAGGTGCGGCTAAATATGTCTTTTTCTCAAGAAATTTCCCGAGATAAAACCTTTTCTATCAAGTGGCAAAAATACGCGGGTAAAGACATCCTGCCAATGTGGATTGCAGATACCGAATTTAAGTGTGCTCAGCCTATATTAGATGCGCTTTCGAACCGTGTTGATCATGGCATTTTAGGGTATACCCTGCCCGCTCACCATGTTGGTGCGAATGAAGCGGTTCAGCGCTGGTTGGCTCACAAGCACGACTGGCACATTGAGCTAGATTGGATTGTATGGACGCCCGGTGTTGTGCCTGCCTTTAATATTGCCATTAAGGCTTATTGTAAACCGGGTGATAAAGTCATGGTGCAAGCGCCAAATTATCCACCTATGTTGGCTGCGCCGAGTATTAACGGTCATGAGCGTGTTGATATTCATACGGTTCAAAAGGGCGACCGTTGGACCATGGACTTCGAGCAGTTAGAGCAAGCTGCAAAAGATCCAAAATGTACCTTGTTCATATTGTGTAATCCAATGAACCCGGTTGGTTCTGTGTTAAGCGAAGCAGAGCTGAATGAGGTCGTTCGCATTTGCAAAGAGAACAATGTGTTCGTGTGCTCAGATGAAATTCATTGTGACCTTGTATTAGACCCAAGCGCTAAGCACTTACCTTTGTCTCAGTTTGACGAAATGGCGGATCAAAGCATTACGTTGATGGCAGCGAGTAAAACTTTCAATGTTGCTGGACTAGGTGTTTCTTTTGCTATTATTCCTGATGCAAAAGTAAGAAGGCAATATGTGCATGCATCGATGGGGCACATGCCGTGGGCTAATGTGCTTGGATTGGTTGCAACAGAAGCGGCATTTACTTTGTGTGACGATTGGCATGATGGCTTGATCGCCTATTTAAGAGATAACCGTGATTACCTGCACAGAGAAATTAACGCAATTGATGGGTTATCGATGTTATCACCACAAGCAACTTACTTGGCATGGGTTGATGCTTCTGGATTAGGTGTTGACTTACCGCAAGCCTATTTTGAGTCAAAAGGTGTAGGGCCTTCTCCCGGAGCGGACTTTGGTGATAAACAGTTTGTACGTTTGAATTACGGTTGCCCTCGAAGCCATTTAGAACAGGCGATTGAAAGGCTTAAGCGTTAGCCTAGTCGTTAAACTCAAATAAAAAACACCCGCATTTTTAGCGGGTGTTTTTTATTAATCATCTGCGCAAATGGGTTATCCGAGCAAGAAAGCATGAGGACAGGGTGACAATTAGGGCACGGCGTACTCTACTTTTTTCGCTAACGACATAGCTAAGTTATTGTCGTAATACGCCGCTTCATTAATAAAGTGTGGGTAAGCCACATAGTTACCTTCCCAATACCCTTCTTCACCCGAGAAATATTTGAAAATAGGATCACCTGGATTAAGCGGTTTGAAATCTTGGTCTTGCACGTTTCGATGCACCATACCCACTCGTTCGCCGTGTTCATTCATTGGCAGTTTCAGGGTTTCGGTATAAGCGTACATGTCGACAGTATCAGGTAGATTTGTCACACGGTTAGTATTGTAGGCTTCTACAAAGTCAAGAACGTGCTTAGTTAATTCATCCATCCAGTCCATGATGTCTTGTCGCAATACTGATTGTGGCTGTGGACCAACTTCAATAATAATGCCTTGAGAGGCGATGGAACAAAGGTACGCTTGATCGGCTAATGGAATTTGGTCTTCCATAATTAACACCGTTTCAGGCATATGTTGTTTAACGTAAGCACCTAATTGAAGATTAAAGTCATCAGATTGAAGCAAGATAAGTGAAGGGCCCATGTTGCTGGTGGTGTTATGCAAATCGATGATGAAATCTGTTTTGGCTTGCCCTTTTGGACCAATTTGCGCATTAATGGCTTTGGCTCGGCTTTGCTCATAGTTGCTAAGCGCTGCCGTTTCTAAATCGGGTGTGCGGAATTGGCGGTTAAGATCACAGTCGAGATAGCGTCGGTTATCTCTAAATGCATTGGTGTTAGCAAATAGAGTATGAGTGGAGAAGCTCTCTCTTTCGATGAGCGATGGCGCTTGCTGCCACTTCTTGAGTAAGTAAATACCTGTGTACTCGTTGCCATGCGTTCCACCGACAATGGTGACTGAATTGATCTTGTCCAATTGTAATCCTTGCTTTCTCTTGTTTGTGTTTAGGTGTAACTTTTAAGGATAGAAGCCACAGGGTTAACATAATAGAAAACCTTGGCTAAATATTAGCTTTTTTTGGTATAAACCATACCAAGTAAACTATTGAATACCCATTTTGTGAACGACGATAGAGGTATAGGTTATTTCCTTAAAAGCATTAGAGCAACTTTGCTCATCATCCCAGTGGCAGCCAATATTACATCCGAGTATGCACATCGATGGGCTGCTTTTTGCAATTGGCGCTGCGCCTGAAATTCCTATGCCCGACGTATGGCTACCTTGGGTCGTAAAACAACAAGGAAACATTAACGATCAAGATGTTGATACCTTAATGGGGGTGTTGCTGGAACAACTGCAATTTC
>CAXRCC010000256.1:0-6257 GCA_964228975.1 Paraneptunicella sp.
GCAACCAAGCTTAAGTCAGGCTTCCTTAACGTATTTCCACCCCAAACAAACGTTGCTTTACCAAGATTAGCATCGAAGTGACTGCTCATTCCTGTCGTAGTTGCTCTCTCTGCAAGTTGCTTCTGTGCTAATGCATCAGAAGAGAAAACGCGCTGAGATACGCTTGAGCTATCAAAGTTACTTGGTGCGATAAGTTTGTTATTCGTTGTTTCTACAGCTGCATTAGCGGCAGTTGCGGAGAGGGCCGCAGAGACTAATGTCGCTAATAGCGTTGGACGGTAAGTTCTCATTTTAATTCCTTCAATATCATTATTTTAACCGTAATCCGCAATGTCAGGTGACACATTATTATGCTAACCATTGCTATGTTTTAGGGTAAAAACGTAGAACGATTTTTCTATTTCGTCTTTCCCTGACATTCACGAATCGGGATTAACTTTAACTCGCAAGAATCGGCAATTGCAATATGAACAAAAGCTGAAAAGTCATATCTGGATAATAAAATTCTCGATAAATTGTAATTAATTACGTCAAACTTCAATAAAACCGAGAAGCACAGAGTGGTATAGGACATTTTGATATAATTTACAAAAAACAGGCTTCGTGAGTGTAAAAGTTCACATACACGAGAAATCTCGTTGTTTTTTGAAACAAATTTGAATTCACAAGCGCGTTTTTAAGCTGAGTTAATTTATGCCGTGATTTGATTCGTTTTATCTGTGTGATTTTGCTATGTTTAAATCGATTAACACATCAAATATATGTGCATAGATGGAGTAGATATGAATAAAGCGTTAAAGCTGGGCATTGGTAGCGCCATGCTTTCTCTTTTAGTGGCGTGTGGTAATGACGAGCAAAAAGCAAAACCCGTTGAGCCAGCAGTCAAAATGGAAGAAGAATCTAAAATCCCCCAAAACCAAACCTTGGTATCTCAAGTCGAGAAGAAGAAAACAGCTTTAATTAACGGTAAGAAGTTTGTGTACGATGCGCCCGTGATTAAGCCTGGTGTTGCGTTGTTTGACGCAAAAATGAATGAAAAAACACGTGTTACCCAACAAATCGTTGTGGTGATCACCAAGGCAAAGCAAGTGTCGTTAACGGCGGCGCGTCATCAATTATCTGAGTTTGGTCAGGTGAAAGCGCTGGCGGATGATATCTACGAGATTTCATTTGATGCCGATACAGATATGCTTGAAAAGTACAATGCAATGAAGTCGTTACCTTTCCTTGAAACGGTAGAATTACAGTTGAGAAGTAACCCAAGAGCGGAAGGCAACGCAGAATATTAATGTTCCTCCTAGGCGAGAGGAAGGGCTTTCCTCTCGTACTGGCGCTTGCGAATGTTAATAAAACCCTACCTAGTGATTTTTTGCCTGTAGGATAAGTATTCTACTGTCATGCAATTTTTTTATTCACAAATCCAATATAGAAGTTGAATTATCCTAATTATTCCCATAATTCGAAAAATCTTTCCGTTGGGAGCTTTCCTTCTATTCATAAAAAGCAACAATTTGTTTACATGCTTGCTCTACTATTAAGCCAGTTAAAAATGCTCAAAATGTGGGTGAAATTGCAGCACCGTTACGGCGCTTCAATAAAACAAACCCGAACCCATATTTCCATTATCAATTACATAGTGGGCACCCTGCGAGGCTTAACATGAAAACTAGAAATCACTTGTCCAATGTCGGCGTAGTGAATCAAGTCAACGTCATTGAAAACGGCTTACTTGATATTCCTATGCTGCAAATTCTTGCTCCTGACGGTTCTGTTTTAGAGGGGGCGAAAGAGCCCAACCTTGATAAAGAAACCGCACTTAAGATTTTCCATACGATGCAGTTTATTCGCGTTCTTGACGAGCGTATGGTTGCTGCACAACGTCAAGGCCGTATCAGTTTTTACTTAGCTTCGACTGGCGAAGAAGCCGCGTCTGCTGCCAGTGCAGCTGCGTTGAGTTTTGACGATATGATCATGTCTCAGTACCGCGAACAGGCTGCGCTAGCCTATCGTGGATACACGACTGAGCAGTTCATGAATCAAATGTTCAGTAACGAAAAAGAGCCAAATAAAGGCCGTCAAATGCCGATTCACTACGGCGCAAAAGAACTGAACTTCATGACGATTTCGTCGCCGCTTGGCACTCAAATCCCACAAGCTGCGGGTTACGCTTACGGCCAGAAAATGGCTGGCAACGACGCGCTAACCATTTGTTACTTCGGTGAAGGTGCGGCATCAGAAGGGGATTTCCATGCGGGTCTGAATATGGCAGCGGTGCTGAATTGCCCAACCATTTTCTTCTGTCGTAATAACGGCTATGCCATTTCAACGCCTGCTGATGAGCAGTTTAAAGGCGACGGTATTGCGTCGCGCGGTATTGGTTACGGCATTAAAACGATTCGTGTTGACGGTAACGATGCGTTAGCCATTTATGCCGCAACAGAAGAGGCGCGCAAAATTGCATTAGCAGAAAAGTGCCCAGTGTTGATTGAAGCGATGAGCTATCGCTTGGCGGCGCACTCTACTTCTGACGATCCAACAGGTTACCGTTCAAAAGAAGAAGAAGCGCAGTGGAAGGAGAAAGATCCTATCGCGCGTATGGCAAATTGGTTAGTGAGCAAGGGCTGGTTGGATTTAGATACAAACGGCAAAGAAGTTGAGGCAATGCGCCAAGACGTATTAACCGAACTTAAGCGCGTTGAAAAAGTGCCTGTTTGCCCAATTGATGACCTAGTAACGGATGTTTACTCAGAGGTGCCTTGGCACTTAGAAGAGCAGCTTGAAGAGCTAAAAGCGCACATCAAAAAATACCCTGAACATTACCCAAAGACGGCGGGGAGAATTAAATAATGGCACAAATGAATATGCTACAAGCTGTCAATGATGCGTTGATGACAGCCATGAGTGAAGATGAACGCGTAATGGTGTTTGGTGAAGATGTGGGGCACTTTGGTGGTGTTTTCCGCGCAACCAGTCATCTTCAAGAAAAGTTTGGTCGTGACCGTGTATTTAATACGCCGCTTGTGGAGCAGGGTATTATTGGTTTTGCTAATGGTTTGGCGTCTCAAGGTTCCATTGCGGTTGCTGAAATTCAGTTTGGTGATTACATTTTCCCCGCTTTTGACCAAATCGTGAACGAGTCAGCAAAATGGCGCTATCGCTCAGGTGGTCAGTTCTCGGTAGGCTCATTGACCATCCGTACTCCCTACGGTGGCGGCATTGCTGGTGGTTTATACCACTCTCAATCTCCAGAAGCTTATTTTGCCCATACTCCGGGCATGAAAATCGTGACGCCGCGTAACCCTTATCAAGCGAAGGGGTTGTTGTTAGCAGCAATTCGTGATGATAACCCTGTGTTATTCATGGAGCCAAAACGTATCTATCGAGCATCCGTAGGTGATGTGCCAGAGGAAGATTACGAGTTGCCATTAGGTAAAGCAGAAGTCGTGAAAGAAGGGACAGATGTGACGCTTCTGGCGTGGGGCGCACAAATGGAAATCATGGAAAAAGCGGCGGTTCGCGCAGAAAAAGAAGGCATTTCCTGTGAGGTTGTGGATTTAAGAAGTATCTTGCCTTGGGATGCGGAAACCGTTTGCGCCTCGGTAGAGAAAACAGGACGCTTAGTTGTGAGTCACGAAGCGCCCCAAACAGCGGGTTTTGCTGCTGAAGTGGCAGCGAAGGTACAAGAGCGCTGTTTCTTATATCTTGAATCTCCAATTGCTCGTGTTTGTGGTTTAGATACACCATTCCCATTGGCGCATGAAAAAGAATACATGCCTGATGAGCTAAAAGTGTATGAAGCCATTAAACGCACAATGAACTTCTAAGCGAGGGTAACCATGCGT
Organism: Paraneptunicella sp.; assembly: GCA_964228975.1. GTDB lineage: Bacteria > Pseudomonadota > Gammaproteobacteria > Enterobacterales > Alteromonadaceae > Paraneptunicella. The sequence continues at coordinate 3,843 of CAXRCC010000256.1, forward strand.
ACAGATTTTATTTTACCTGATATCGGCGAAGGCATTGTGGAATGCGAGCTGGTGGAATGGTTAGTGAGCGCGGGTGAAGCGATTGTAGAAGATCAACCTGTTGCAGAAGTGATGACGGATAAAGCCGTTGTGCAAATTCCAGCCATGCACTCCGGTACGGTAGAAGAGCTTTATTATCAAAAAGGCGATATTGCCAAGGTGCATCAACCGCTATTTGCTATGAAAGTTGAAGGTGAAGACGCGGCAAATGTGGCTGCGCCAGCACCTGAAGCACCCGTTGTTGAGGCGGCTCCTGTTGTTGAAACGCAGCCAAGTGCAGCGCCTGTAAGCGCCGGTGTTGAAGACTTTATTTTGCCTGATATTGGTGAAGGGATTGTTGAGTGTGAGTTGGTTACGTGGCACATCAAAGAAGGTGATGACATTGTAGAAGACCAGCCTGTTGCAGAAGTGATGACGGATAAAGCCGTTGTTGAAATTCCGGCTAAACACACAGGTAAAGTAATTAAGCTTTACTATCAGCAAGGTGAAATTGCCAAAGTGCATACGCCTTTGTATGCGATGGAAGTGGAAGGCGCAGCACCTGCACAAAATGCTCCTGCATCGCAAACTGCGGCGTCGCCTGATTCCGCACCTGCTGCATCCTCTGTCGCGCCAGCTGCTCCAAGCGCTCAGCAAGTGAATCAACGCCCCGGTAAAGCGATTGCAAGTCCGGCGGTTCGTCGCCGCGCACGTGAAATGAACATCGATATCAGCTTGGTTGCAGGTAGCGGTAAGAAAGGTCGCGTGATGAAAGAAGACTTGGCGCGTCACCTTGAACAGCAAAATGCACCAGCTGCAAAAACCGAAGCGCCTAGCGCTGTAGTATCTGCTCCTGTTAGCGGTGGTAAGCGCACAGAGCCTATTCGCGGCATAAAAGCAGCGATGGCAAAACAGATGACGGACTCGGTTTACACTATTCCACACTTTAGTGTGAGTGATGAAGTGTTAATGGATGCCTTGATTGCGGCACGTGCTCAGCTTAAACCTGAGTTTGAAGCGCAAGGTGTGAAGCTCACTTACATGCCTTTCTTTATTAAGGCGATGTCTTTAGCGCTTAAGCAGTTTCCAATCATTAACAGTCAAGTTAACGCGGATTGCACTGAACTCACGTATTTTGATGATCACAACATCGGCATGGCGGTGGACTCAAAAATCGGTTTGGTTGTGCCTAACATCAAACAAGTGCAGAACTTGTCATTGTTAGAAGTGGCAAAAGAAGCAAACCGTTTGGTTGAACAAGCGCGCGATGGCAAGTTGGGTCAAAACGACCTAAAAGGCGGCACTATCAGCATTTCTAACGTAGGCGTGATTGGTGGTACGGTTGCCGTTCCGGTTATCAATAAGCCGGAGTCTGCGATTGTGGCGCTCGGTAAGATGCAACGTTTGCCTCGCTTTGATGAGAACGATCAGGTGAAAGCAGTGAATATCATGCACATCAGTTGGTCGGGTGATCACCGTATTATCGATGGGGCAACCATGGTGAAATTCAGTAACCTTTGGAAGTCTTATCTTGAGAACCCATTAAGTATGCTAAGCGACTTACGCTAGTTGGTGTCCGCACTGTGCATTTTTAGCGGAATTAGCCTAGGTGTTAATTCGTTAAAAAACGCGCACTATATTGAGATCAAAAAGCCCGTTTAAAAGCGGGCTTTTTTGCTATTCAGCCTCATAAATTCCTGATAACGTGAGATAAAGTCCACCTAGAAATCGGAGTTTTTCACTTTGCCTGTTTCCAATCTAAAGCACTTCTACATCCCTGAAGAACAATCCATTTATTTGTTATCACATGCCGATGCGCAAAAGCTGAAAGATTGGATAAATCTCTGTATTGCCCAGTTGGAAAAATTGGGTTTTCGGCAAATTGAATTGATAGGCAAGGGCGCGTACGGTTTTGCATTTGGTGGGCTTTCTCATCAAAACCAAGAACTCGTGTTTAAGTTTTCACGCGCTAACTTGCCTCAACATGTTCAAGATCGGCTAGAAGAAGAAGCCTTTATGTTGGGCAATGTGGATCACCCTTTAGTACCCGGGTTGGTTGAGTTTTTGAGGGTGGGAAAGCAAGCTATTTTGGTGATGGAACGGGCAAAAGGCATCGATTTAGAACAGCTGTCCTTGCAGCATGGTCCGTTGGAGCCGCGTTTAATCGTTAAGATTGCCGCGCAGCTCACGGACATTCTTACTACCCTTCGCCAACACAAAGTGAACGATCAGCCTAAGCCAATTGTACACGGTGATATTAAACCTTCTAACATTGTGTACAACCCAGAAACCGACGACATCGGCTTGATTGACTGGGGCTCTTCGGTTTTTGCACAGGTCGATAGCCAAGGCCAATATATTGCCAATAATGTGATGGATTTAATGTCGGGAGATTTG
>CAXRCC010000257.1:0-24704 GCA_964228975.1 Paraneptunicella sp.
GTTAGGCGATTCAACCCCGTGCTTTGGTTTTCGCCAACGTAACGTACCCCTAAACCTGTGGTTAAGCCTTCTGCACTTTCTGGCGAATAGCTAAACCATGCCGATGCGCCATTTTCCGGGATGCTTGAGCGTTGGAAACCATTTTGCTCTTCGCTGTCTAGGCTCATGGCGTTGAGTTCTAGTGTGAACTCGTTCCAGTCGAAGAAGGCTTCAAGTTCAACACCTTGTACTTCAGAAATGCCTTCTTGTTGGCTTGGTCCACCCGGTAATGAAGCGGGGTTAGAAAGGTTGCTTAGTTCAATATCAAACGCAGCAACAGTAATGAAGTGTTTAGTGCCAACGGGCTGCCATTTAATACCCACTTCCATTTGCTCACCTTCTTCAGGCTTAAGCGGCTGGTTGGTGACGTTATCAATACCAAACACAGGCTGGAATGACTCTGAGTAATTGAAGTAAGGCGAAAGGCCGTTATCAAATTGATATAGCACGCTGGCGCTTAAGCTGGTGGCGTTTTCGTCGGTTTTGTCCGCCCCTGTGCCGTCGTCTTTTGTGACGTCATCAAAACGCACACCTGCGTTAAATACCCAGTTGCCCCAGTTGATTTGGTCGTGGATATAAACACCGAAGATGCGATCTTCAGTTTCTAATCCACGCTGAATTTCAGGCAGAGTGGGTTGGTTGCCGTAAACAGGGTTGAAAACGTTAATGATGCCGCCCTGCGGAAAGCCTGTCGCAAAATCAAAGCCGCGCAACATAGAGCGGTCTACACGGTTATCGATGCGCTGGTGACTCACGCCGACTAGAACACGGTGTTCTGCTTCGCCTAAATCAAAGTTTGCTCGTGCTCTGGCATCGAATTGGAACTGTTTAGAGAAACCGTTCGACTGAAACCATGTGCGCGCGCCATTGCCGTTGGCATCGATACGAGGCACACCCGTGCCTAAGAAGGCAATCCACGTTTGCTTGTATTCTGATTCACCGTCGCGGTAGCGAGAGCTTAAATCCAGCGACCATGTTTCGTTAAGTTGATGTTCTGCCAGCACTGTTAGTGCCCATGATTCGGTATCGAAAACGTTGAATCCAGGTTCACCTAAGTACGCGGTATTACTGATTTTTTCACCAGAAGCGCTTGGGAAAAGCGTGCCTGTTAAAGGTAAGAATTGTTGCGCCGTGTCGCTGTCGCGCTTAGTAAAATCGGCCAACACTGTAACGCTGGTGTAATCGCTTGGTGCGTAGGTGAATGAAGGTGCAAAAACAAAAGAGTCATCGTTCACTTCGTCAATTTGTGTACCGCTGTTGCGATAAAGCGTTACAAAGCGAGAAAGCATCGTGCCGTCTTCGCTGTTTAATGATACATCGGCTGCGAACTGGTTTCGCTCAAAGCTGCCTAATTCGAATTGCAATTCGTTTTGGGCATCCGTACGAGGACGCTTCGAAACAATATTAATAATACCGCCGGGTGAGCCGGGGCCAAATAAAACAGAAGCGGGGCCTTTTAGTACTTCTACTTGCTCTAGCGTATACAGCTCAGGGCGTGTGTTGTTGTAGTTTCCGCTTAAAGATTGCATGCCATCACGGTATTCCGGCGCGTCGAATCCACGTACAGATGCAAAGTCGCCACGGGTACTGAATCCAAAGGCTTCACCCACAACGCCTGCTGAGTAAACCAACGTGTCATCGAGGGTGAGCATCCCCTTCATGGCAAAGTCATCGGCGGTTTCAATAGAAACAGAGCGGGCGGTTTCTAATAAAGGAATTTCGTCCTTTAATGCGCCAAATTTATTCACGCTACCGACAACTTGAATGTGTTCAAGATCATCTGATTTTTGTTCTTCCGCGACAGCCGCTGTGCTGAATCCTGCCAGCAATGCGCCTTGAAGCGCCAACGCAACGTAAGTTTTCTTGAGTGTGTGTGCCATGATGTTAGGTGTGTCTTTTACTGCTTAATAAGAGCGCGCATGCTAACAGATGATTTATCACATAACAATACAAATGATAATCGTTATCGTTTGCGTTTATTTTATTGGCTAGTAGTGACGTGATTTGTACGTGTTTGAAAAAGCACTCAACCTCTAGCAGATAAAGGTTAAGCGCTTGAGTTGTTTATAAAGTGAATCTAATTCACCTCTACTTTAAACGTCATTTCGCCTATTTTGAGGTTATTCCATTGAGGTTTTACTGATTCCACTTGGTTTTGCTCAATCCACTCCTTAACGTTTTGTATGCCTTCGCGCTGGTACACATTGCCTAAACTCTGTTGTTGCCATTGCTCGTCAGTGAAGGTCCAAAGTAAGGCAAATGTGCTGTGAGAAGACGCTTCTAACGAAACCCATTCAGGCACGTTATCTTCGTTTAAATCGATGGCTAAAAAGTAATAATTTGAGGTGGGATCGGCCCAGCTAACATCGATCTTTTCATCAAAAAAGTGCGCGATGAGCGTATCGGGAAAATCGGCATGTTCAGGCCAGAATATGGCTGCTTGTTTAAATTGGGCCAAGGTGGGTTGGTTGTTATCTGGTTTACCTTGCTCTATCCATTCTTGGAGTTGTTGTGCTTCGCTAGGTTGTGTTGTTGCTAAGCGGGCGTGTAAATCTTGTAATGCTTCATAACCCGGGCGACCAAGATGATCGCGAAGATGCATAAGATCTAGTTCATCAAAGGTGATGTCTCCCCTTTCGTATCGAGCAATTTGGCTGTTTGCAGTGAGTTGATTGAAGTTAAGTGCTGGGCTATTCACTGCTAGCATAAGCACCGATAACAGCGCGCCCATGGCGATATTGACTTTGCTTAAGGCGTTAAGCCATTGCATACGGTGTTTAACAATGCCAATAGCGTAGCCCAGTGTGAATCCAGAAATCAGTAAGTTAATAAGCAATGCCCAAGCGCGGTTTACCGAAAGCCCGTACTGATCAAGGCGCAGCCATAACCCATAAAACACCAGCGCACTGAAAATAGGCAGCAGCGCGATACTAAAGATAATGACGCGATTAATCAGGTGTGGGTAAGGCGTTTCATGACGTTCTTGTTGATAAACACTGTTTACGAAAAACAGTGTGAGCACTTGTAGCCAAATCATCAAAAAGCTGGCGTTGCCTGTGTCCCAAAGCTTGTTTAGCCCGGTGAAGGGCAAAACAGTAAGAATTGAAATCACCATGAGACTGAGCACAGGCAGTAAGAATTTAAACAGAGGTTGCAAGGTATCGACAAGGTTATCTGTGGCCTGAATACGTTGCCTGAACAGAGTAATTGATAGCCCTAAGGATAAGCTAAGCAGTGGGATAATAATCCAATCTTTTCTGAGCAGTTCGTTAAATATCTCAATGCCCAACATGGAAAACAGCGATGCGCCCAAGTGCAATATGCCGAACAAGATACCACTGAAAATAAACGCGCCTGCAACCAACACTGCGTTGTACCAAGAGCGTTTGAACAGCTTCTCATACTGTAATTTGCCTCCCTCACAAAGGTGTTGAATATAAATGAGTGCGTGGTGCGTCGCGACGCCAGCGGTGAGCGCAAATAAGAAGAGTGCGCCAAAATCAACGTCGTTGTAATAGGGCCGGCTTTGGGATTCTACATAGCCGCCTAGCACACCCAGTAATAGGGAAAACGGGATGAGGTAAGCAAGGAGCTTTTTTATATTCGACTGGGTTGCACTGAGGTAAACCAACACAGGAAATACTAAGAAAAAAGTGCTGATCCCGACTAACCATTCTATATGAGAAGCGAGCCACCAGTTCTGATCCGCGCTTCTGAACAGGTACGTTAATATCAGGCCTTGAATAACAGCAATACACGCAATGATTTTATTGTTGAGTAAAAACGAGGTGGGGGCTGGGGCGTTTGGCTTCGATGCGAGTTCCATTTTCTGTGCTGCTCCTAAGTCGTTGAATACCCAGTTATAGCATAGCGTTTGAGAAGAGTTAATGCATGAATGAGACGGAGAATAAGATAGGTCGAACAAATCCTTTTATTTCGACCTGCCGGTTAGAAGTCTGTCGATGTCGTTCGTGAAATTCAGTCTTGCTGAACTCGGAATACATAGTATTTTCAAAATAATTTCGAATCAAGCGCAAATGATAATAATTTTCATTTGCATTTTGATTTTGGATGAGTAAGAATGAAAAACATGTTGAGGCATAGCAGTGAAGCAAACACCCCATAACGCTGTTTCACGATAAAGATTATGCCAAGGATTCACGAGTTGTGACTGGAGCTAAACAAGGGGTGGAGGAGCGAGGACGATTAATGGGTTGGGTCGTATCGCTTCTTCACTTACTTGTTCATTGAATAGCTCAAGTTAAGATTAAGCGATGATGCGAGTCGCAATGCGTTCGTACATCGAAAACAGATTTAGCGGCAACCAAGTCAGCATTTTACCCACGGCACTACAAGTAACGGTTGGGAGCCGCTAATACCTAAAAAATGTAGCTAGAGAAGGCAATACGCTTGTTTATAGAGTTCGTCCAGGGGCAAGCAGTCGGTTTCGAGAGAGCGAATTTAGTGGCTCGAATCGCTATCCGGAACCACTGCTTTGTCTTTCCCTAGTTCCATTAACCCTCTCCAAAGTTCGCCTGTGAAGGGACTGTAATGCAACGGACTGCACTTTCTTTAGGGAGGCCTTATTTAACAATAATTGGCCTCCCCATTTTCTGTGTTATTTATAACGACCGTCTAGGTCGCTAGCATCGTGACGCTCAAGGCATTGCTCGATATCTTCGCCCCAAGAACGGTTGACTAAACGACCGCGTTTGACCGCTTCACGAGCACCGACTTCATCCGTCCAGCGCACAAGGTTTTCATACTCATGCACCTGTAAGAATTCCGCTGCATTGTATAATGTGCCATTGGTTAGCGCACCATACCAAGGCCAAATAGCCATATCCGCAATGGTGTATTCATCGCCCGCAATAAACTGGTTGTTCGCCAATTGCTTATCGAGCACGTCTAATTGACGTTTTACTTCCATTGCAAAACGGTTGATCGGGTATTCATAGCTTTCTGGCGCGTAAGCATAGAAGTGACCAAAGCCACCACCTAAGAATGGCGCGCTACCCATTTGCCAGAACAACCAGTTTAAGGTTTCCGTTCTGCCTGCGGCATCGCTGGGTAAGAAGGCGTCAAATTTTTCAGCGAGATACATCAAAATAGAACCAGACTCAAACACGCGTGTTTCCGGGTTTGTTGTGGTGTCGATCATCGCGGGGATTTTTGAATTAGGATTAGCAGCCACAAAGCCTGAGCCGAACTGGTCGCCTTCCATGATGTTCACTAAATATGCATCGTATTCTGCATCAGAAAAGCCTTTTGCAAGCAGCTCTTCAAACATCACGGTAACTTTTACGCCGTTTGGTGTCGCTAAAGAATAAACTTGGAAAGGGTGTTTGCCGCGCGGCAAATCTTTTTCAAAACGAGCGCCCGAGTCTGGACGGTTAATGTTGGCAAATTTGCCACCGTTTGCTTCGTCGAAAGTCCAGATTTTTGGGGGAGTATAAGTTGGGTCTGACACGTTACACCTCAATAAATGGTTTGATGAAATAGTACCAGCGACTTCAAACGCCATGCCTACTTTGGCGCTACAAACTGATGCTTAGCAAATTGGGGCGCGAGTTGATGCATTCAACGTCACGCCTAAGATTGCTTAATTCTTTGATATAACATCCCTGTGATTTGCCGAGTTTGGCAAAGGTTGAATCAAGGTTAAATCATTGTATTTATGGCGCCTCAGAGGAACCTGCTTTTTGCTGCGAAGCTGCTTGCTCCGGGAATCCCTGATGTTGCGATTGTTGTAAGGCTGCTTGCTGCAATGCTTTAGCATCCTTATTAAATTCCGGAAAAAAGCCAAGACCTTCTCGAGAAAAGGGTAAGTGCTCGTAGTGTGCAATGCGTTTTTTGCGCATCGAGGGTGTCATAAACGGCCAAGCAAGCTGCAATAAAAAGGTACTTGGAGACACTTCTTTAATGCCGATATCGGCGGGTGGGCGATAACTTTTGTTGTAATAAGTGCCGAATAACATATCCCACCACACAATGTTTTCCCCGTAATTGCGGTTGCCTTCATGCAATTGCTTGGAATGATGCCAGCGGTGTAGCTGAGGGGTATTGAAAACATAGTTTAGTGGGCCGCAACGCATATCAACATTACAGTGTGTTAACACACCAAAGAATGCAGTGAGAATGGAAACCCACTGCACCACTTCCATGGGCGCACCTAAAGACGCCAATAAGATCAAAACCGCTAAAATCGAAACCAAGCTATCAATAAAATGGAAGCGTCCTGTATTTAAAAACCACAATTTAGTCACGGCGTGATGAATGGCATGAAAGCGCCACAAAATCTCAAACTCGTGAGATAAACGGTGCGCCCAATACAAACCAAATTCAGCCACCACTAATCCCAAAATAACTTGAGAAACCAGCTCCCAATCCCGTGGCCAAATTCCTGTGGCCGGCTCGCTAAGAGGTGTGAGTAATTGCGCAAGCCCAATTGCCGCACTGGCAGCAAAGAGCCCTTGAACTGTGCCCTTCGAGGTGAGGGTATGCAAAATCGAGGCTGTGTTTTGCCCATCAGGCTTTTGCCATTGCGCTTCCCAAGGTAGCCATTTTTCAAGGAAAAACAGGTTTAGCACCAGCACCGTATAAGCTAAGTTGAAATACATAATCAGGTTATCTTGCATAAAGCCGTAAGCTGAAATCGTCACACAAAGCGTCACCAGTGTTGGCCAAGCTAAAATACGCACAAGGTTTTTAGAAAACGAAGGGTTGATGGCGTGCGTTAAAGGGGATTCCGTTTTATTCATATCCTAATCTTTACAAAGTGGTTGGTGTTGAACGAGCTCGTTAGGGCGTTTGCTGCAAGTGTGCGCCACAATTTTTAATCGCTGATGACAAAAGATGCAATCCTATCGGCAAAAAATTTATTGTGCTTGGGTACTGTGATGTAAAAACACACTCAGTGCGGGAGTTTGCTTGGCGATGTTCCTTGCACAGTGATCAACTTGGGTGCGAATTTCGGCGTGTTTTTCCGCAAATCCAGGTACCTCTTTCCACTTCAATAGAAGCTGATCCATCGATTTCACCACGTCGAGGTTGCACCCTGTCATGAAATTAAACGGAAACCACTGCAAGCTTTCAGATTCCATACGAGTTTGAACTTTCTCTGCGCGGCTATTCAAATAATCAAATACGGCAGGGCGAAGTGTTTGATGAAAGAACGGAAATTGGAAACGATAATCGATGAAATCATCTTGCGTCGCATCGGAAAGTAGAAAGTCATAGTATCGCTGCACACGTTGTGGTGTGGCAACTCTGCCCATGGCGTTAAGTAAATGCCGTTTGTTTAGCCCGCGAGCTTGAGTATACGCCGTTTCCATTTGCGTGTAGGTAGCGTCATCGGCAAAGTGGGCGAGTACTTGCAGTTGAGCATAATGGTTTCGGTTGATAACGGGTTGTTTTAGTAACGTTTGCGCGCTGGAAAGCACGTATTCTCGGGGCGCTGCTAGTTGGAGGTGAATGCCTGCAAGCTCCATCCATTCCTCGTAGCTTTCGATTTCCTTTGTTTGTGACCAATCTATTTTAGCGATGTGACCGCCAAGCCTTTGCGTTAAATAAGTGCGATAAGCTGGCAGTAGGGCAACGGGCATTGTTTCGTAGAATCGATCGATAATAACGTTCAACAATTCATTTTCTAACACGGTGTGCTGGTTTTCGATGGATTTGAGCAACAACGAGACTTCTTGCTCAATGGTTTGTGTTAAATCCACATGCCCTAATTTCGCTAGATGCTGCCTGTTATCAAGCCAACTTACCTGATAAAACTCGCCAATTTCACTGTAATAATCCAGTTGATCTTGAGGAACATAGTGCCTGAAATAGCCTCGACTATAAGGGTCGATAATTAAAAGCGGCGGCTTTTCAAAGCGCGCAAAGCTGTCTGTTACTTCCTGCGGTAACGCCATCGAAGGCTTATCGAGCAGTAAAGTGAAGTCTTTGTAATGAGTGTCACCTTGCACTCTCAGTTGTACGGGGATAGTCCATAATCGCGATGTGCTAGACGGTAGCGATTTCGTGTTAATTAGGTGAGGAATCGTTGTCTCTTCTGTGTTTAATAAAAGAGTGGTTTCGTCTTGGATAATCGGCGTTTGAGATAACGTCCATTGTTGGTTTTGCGGTGTGAGTTTAACAATGGGGTAAGCCGGTTGTTGCACAAAACTGCGCACCATTTTCCCAAAGCTTACGTCTTTTGCATCGAAGTACGTGAATATGTTTTCAGAGGTAATGGTGCCGTTGTGATGATCGTGCAAAAAGCGTTTAATAATGTGCTGAAGCGATGCTTCTCCCATGTAATCTTCAAACATGTTCAACACGGCATAGCCCTTTTCATACACAATTTGCCCGTAGGCTTCTACATCTGCATAGCTTTTAATATTGCGCTGTAAGGGCGCTTGGGTCTCGTCATTGGTCAGTGAATCCTGCCTCGCTAATGCGCCGCAGTGAGGTAATGCCAAATGTGCCGAGGCAAATTTAATCGCAATCCAGTCTGAAAAGGATTCGTTAAACCAAAGGTGGTCCCACCATGCCAGTGTCACAAGGTTCCCAAACCACATATGCGCAATTTCATGCGCAATTAAAATAGCAGCGTCACATTGGCCTGCGCTATCGAGTGTATCGGTCGCTAACGGCGACAACACATAAGATTCCGCGAGGTAAATCAAGCCGACATTTTCCATACCGGCATTGGCAAATTCCGGCACAGCTAGAAAGTCCATTTTTTGATAAGGCAGCGGAATATCAAGGTAATGAGCTAAGTCTTCATATAAGGGTTTGATCATGGCGATGGCGTCTTGTGCTTGAGCCATCTTCCCCGGTAGGGTGTAAAACGTGGAAGGCATTGGCAAGCCTTCTATTTCAACGCTTTCGAATTGGCCGATAGCGAATGCCAGCACATCGGATGGGATTTTCTCAGATTCGGTAAAAGTCACCGTTTTGGTTTGTCCGCTTTCTACAGTAAATGCGGCGGGCGTGCTGTGCAGCACTTGATACTGCTTTGGCGTTGTCACACGAAAGCGAAAACGTGTTTTTAATGCGGGTTCGTCCAGTAACGGAAACAAGGTTCTCGCTTGCATGGGTTGGAACTGGCTAAATAAATAAGTGTCGTTGCCTGTTTTATATCGATAAAGCCCGTTATCGTCTTCGCGAATGTGGCTGGTAAAACCGATGACTAGCTTAATACGCTTTGCAGAATGAACTTGTTTGGGCAGTTTTACGGTAATGATGTCGTAGGCATTGGGGGCGGAATAGTGTGCAGTTAATGGCGTGTGCTCATGCAGTACTTTTACCGATTGAATATTCAGCCCTTTGCTATGAAAAGCAACGTTATCACTCAATGCCTTCTTATTAAGTATGATCTCCGTGTAGCCCGTGATGGTTTCTTTTTCGGGATCAAGATTCAGCTCAACGTATTGCGACAGAGGCGTTAAGTCAACGGGTAAACGAAACGCATCCGTTGTGCGGGTGAGCGTCGTTGCTTCGTGAGGTTCGAGGTTTGCCCAAGCCGTGTGTTGAAAAAGCATCGCCAACAAACTCAAAAACAAAGTAGGGAGTGTGGTGCGCCATGAAGAGGCGTTTTTGTGCGTTTTATAAAAGGCGAAACGATGGAACACTGCTACCTCTCCTTAGGAAGTCATGATGACAATGAGGAAAGGGCGTTATAGCGTGTTTATTTCACACAGTAAACAAACAAAGTGGCTTTAGTGTAGAGACTTATGCGCAATATCAAGCAAAAAAAGTGCGCTCTTCTTTTTGGTTGAAATTTGCAAGAAGCGCGCACTGCATCAGTGTTTACTTTGGTTAATCAAACCAGTGTCGAGTTCGGTTGGCGAAATACACCAAGGACAACATCACAGGCACTTCAACCAGCACGCCTACGACAGTTGCCAGTGCCGCACCAGAGTGCAAACCAAACAAGGATATGGCAACCGCGACCGCCAATTCAAAGAAATTGGATGTGCCAATCATGCACGCAGGAGCAGCAATATCGTGCGACAATTTCATTTTCTTTGCGGCAAAATAAGCCACAGCAAAAATGCCATAGGTTTGAATCAACAGCGGAATGGCTATCAATACGATATCTTGCGGCTGAGCTAAGATTGTTTCTGCCTGAAAACCAAAGAGTAGAATGACCGTTAACAACAAGCCAATCATGGAAAAGGGCTTAAGCTTGTTCACAAATCCGTTAAGGGCGCTGTGATCGTCTTTTTTATCTAACTTGGCGCGCGTTAAAACACCCGCGACTAAAGGTAAAATCACATACAGTGCCACAGAAAGCAGCAGCGTGCTCCAAGGGACTTGGATATCCGTTACGCCCAGCAAAAATGCGGTGATTGGGGCGAAAGCAAATATCATAATAACATCGTTAATGGATACCTGAACCAAGGTGTAATTGGCATTGCCTTTGGTAAGGTGACTCCACACAAACACCATGGCGGTACACGGAGCAACACCCAGTAAAATCATGCCAGCGATATATTCATTTGCCGTTTGCGGATCCACCCAGTCGGCGAACAATCCTTTAAAGAATAACCAGCCAAGTAGCGCCATGCTAAACGGTTTAATAAGCCAATTGATGACCAAGGTAAGCACAATCCCTTTGGGTTTTTTGCCTACATCTTTGATGGCGGTGAAATCCACTTGAATCATCATTGGGTAGATCATCAGCCAGATAAGAACAGCGACCACCAAATTAACATGTGCGTATTCAAATTCTGCAACCAGTGCAAACATTGAAGGAAACAGTTGACCAAGCGCAACGCCAGCCAAAATACAAAGACCCACCCATAAGGAGAGGTAACGTTCAAATAAACCCATTATTTTGCTCTCGTTAGTGGGGGGTTAAAGCGAATTGTTTTTACTCAGGGCAAGAAGTGCATCTTTAAGTTGCGACTGAGGTAAATTTTGTTGAGCAATCTCTTCAAGAGCGTTAACGCGCGCTTGAATAATGGAAATGGTCTTTCGAAAAGCGCGTGCTTTGTTTTCTTCAGAGCCCTGAATTTTTGACGGATCGGCTAAACCCCAATGCAGTTTTAATGCACGACCAAAATACACAGGGCAGGTTTCTCCCGCGGCAGAATCGCATACGGTAATGACCACATCGGGCTGGAAAGATTCAAAATCATCCCACGATTGGCTTTTCAATCCAGCAACGGGAATGTTGGCTTCTTTTAAATACGTTAACGTGAGAGGGTGCACTTCTCCGGCAGGTTGACTACCCGCACTTTGCGCTGATAAATGCGGGCTATTTAAGGCATTCGTTAGTGCTTCGCTAAGAATGCTCCGGCACCGATTGTGCGTACAAATATACAGAACTTTCATAATTCAACTACAGAGTTAATGAAGGAGAATTTAATAACACTCTTCACTGTTTATATTGGATAAGTTATTCAACTCATCGTGAATATATTCCTCTTGGTTTTCTGCTGTTAAGCGTAGCACATTTTTCGCCCACTCAGGCAGATCAGGGTGAATACTGTAATACACCCATTTGCCTCTTCTTTCCGGTAAAACAAGGCCACATTTTCTGAGATCCGCCAAATGACGAGAGATCTTTGGTTGGCTTAATTCAAGTGCTTGTATGAGATCGCACACGCATAATTCTCGCTTTGAGACGAGCAACATCAAAGATTTCAACCGTGTTTCATCGGATAAACACTTATAAAAAGTTAATGGGGAAAAAGCTTCATTCATCATCACAACATATTCACCAAAACGAATATATGAAATATCGTATATCAAAGTTTATAGGAAGATCAACTGTTACATTATAACAAAAATTGCCGTTATTCGTGTTTGATGTCGCTAGAAAGTGATGATAAAAAAATATAAGGCGGGTATATTTATTTCCATGATAATATGGTAAATAAAATGAATGTTTATGTGTTTTATGTGGTTATAAATAGTCAATATATATATTCAATGTATTATTGAATATATTGTAATTGATGGGCGGTCTTGAATGGCGGTCTCTTGTGACTAATTTAGTGCTTAATGATGTAGTAATATACTATTTCTTTAAGCTAAAAGTCGCATTTATATTGTTTTTTTAATAGGACATAATGCGAAGTCTTATTTTGTTTTATTGCATGTCAGTGAGGAGTACACTGTGGAAAACTTTGTTAATATTAGGGACGTTAAAAGCTATTTTCGCTTCTCTGTTTTAATTTCTTTTTTTCTTTCATTTCAGGCACTTGCAAATACGCCGAACCATGTTTATCAGGCAGTTGATAATCTGGCTAACAATATTACCGAGATCCGCTCTCACTTAAATGTTGAAAATAATGCACGACAACCCGGCGTACAAATTGCTAAAACACCACTACATGCTTATACAAAAGGTTTGGAAGTTTATGAAAAAGTGATTCGATTTAAAGAATCAAGAAATATTTCTACCAAGTCGTTACCAATATTACCAAATAAGAACGTATTACCTGCTGATGTATTGCAGTTAGTAAAAAATATTTCCATAGAATTAAAACAAGTTTCCAATCAATTGGGAGTAAAATATACCGAGGCTGCGCCGTTGCCGACGGGAAAAACACCGTCTGATGTTTATGAGAATATGTGGCGAACGTCTTATTTAATGGATGGGTTAACGGGCGCAATTAGCCCTCGATACGTTTATCGAAATACATTACGTATTGAAAAAGCATTAGATAAGATCGCTGAAAAAATGCGTGTGTCAGTCGCGGTAGAGTCTCCCGCTCTTCCTCAAAATAAAAAGCCACTCGATGCTAACATCGAAGGATTCAAGGTCCTTTATAAGTTGGTTGCGTTAGAGAAAAAGCTAAACATGACGCCGCTGCGAGTGTCTGGTTTTCCTGCGGGGAATATTTCTCCTTCCGATGTGTATGACACCACGAATAATATCTTGGCGGAACTCACTCGTATTAATGTGAATATGTCGTTGCCATCAGCGCCGAATGCCACTGTCGAATTGGATTCGGTCACGCCAAGTAATGTCGTACAACAATTCAAAAAAATTCAGCAGAAAATTGATATTTTGATCAACTAAGAAGGACCTAGGGATGCTGAGTAATATGCGTATAAGTAAAAAGATAATTCTGGGAATGGTACCCATGATTATCTTGCTGCTGGCTTATTTGGGGTATTCATCGTTTAAATTAATGGAAGCGAACGATCAACTAACGTCTCTTAAAAGTCATATCAATGAACAAGCCTCTTATGGCACGTCACTTTTCTTATTGAACAATGTGAGCCGTCGTGAGCAATTAAACCAGCAATATCTGGCTTCTCCAAATCCACAAACCATCGAAATTATTGGTTTATTGGAGAAGGAATTTGATTTGCTGACCAGTGAGCTTGCCAAGAATGCTGAAAACCGAGAAATGGTGGAAGAGGTTCGCCAATTCGAGCGTCAGTACATTACGTTGCTCAAGACTCAGCTTTGGGTGAACGCCGATAACTTGTCTCAATTATTAGAACAGTACAACAACGAAATTGGCCCAGTGTTTGAGGGCATTGCCGTTACGGTACGCGATCTTGGGTTTCAACGCGGCGACATGTTAACTTCCGATGTGGGCAGTCGTATGGCAGCTTCCTCTATTTCTGCCCGAGCCTATTTTAATCAGTATGTTGCCAATGGGAATGAAAGCAGTTTACAGCGCGCGTTGCTTGAAGTGCTTGCGGCAAAAACTGCGCTTTTCGACTTCACTCCTCAAATGAAACAGGACCCCAATTTAAATCATGCGCAACTTGAGTTGTTCATATCTCGTATTGAAGGATTAGTTTCTGAGGGCAGTGTGTATGTGAATAATGTGGCGCGTTTCCGTACGGAAGCGGAAAACATGAGTAACCACATCATTAAAAACATGCTGAGCCGACAAATTTATCAGTGGCGAGACCTAGATCATCAAGCGGGGGACATTCTGTCCTTCATGAGCACATACCAGCTACAAAGCATTTGTGTGTTGTTGATAGCGATTGCCGTGGGCGTGGGGATTTTGATGTGGATTTCGCGCAGCATCGTGAAAAGCTTGAACGTGTTGTTAAACCGCGTGTCGGAAATCAGCCAAGGTGAAGGGGATCTAACCAAGCGTATCGAGATTGAAACCAAAGATGAAACGGGTATGTTGGCAGAATCGCTCAATCACTTTATTGAAGCGATTCATCAAATCATTAAAAACGCACAGCAAACCTCCAGTGGCATGATTGACAAATCAGCCAAGAACTTAGCGCTAGCGACTGAATCCAGCGAGCAATTAAAAGAGCAACAATCGAAGAACGAGCTGATTGCCATTGCCATTGAGCAATTGGCGCAATCTTCGAATGAAGTGGCATCTAGTTCGGCAACCTCTAGCCAAGCAGTGGAATCCACATTTGATGCGTTAAAACGCGGGACGGGAATTGTTGAACAATCTGTCTCTTCTATTCACTTGTTGAACCAAGAAATGCAGATGACTTCGCAAGTCAGCGAAGCATTGGCGCGAGAAAGTGAAGAGATCAATAAAGTCTTAACCGTGATTAAGAACATGGCTGAACAAACTAACCTACTTGCGTTAAATGCGGCTATTGAAGCTGCTAGAGCCGGTGAAGCTGGTAGAGGGTTTGCGGTGGTTGCCGATGAGGTGAGAACCTTGGCTAACCGTACACAAGATTCAGCCAATGAAATTGAAGATAGCATTGTACGCTTGCAGGCGGAGTCGCAACGCGTGGTGAAGTCGGTATCGTTATGTCATGAGCACGCTGCGGTAGGCGCAGATGCGTCAGACCAAACACAAGAAATTTTCAACCAAGTGCGTATGTCGGTTGAAGAGATGCAGGCGATGTCGCTATCGATTGCTTCGGCGTCGGAAGAGCAATCGCAGGTCACGGAAAAGGTGAAGCAGGATATCGAAAATGTTTTTTCTTTCAGCGAGAACATTGCACGTTCTGCTAATCACAGTCAGCAAACCAGCAAACAATCGAGTGAGTCAGCGGAAGAGCTGAATTCGGTGCTGAGTAAGTTTGTGGTGTAAATCCTATAAGCAGTAACCTCCCTGAGCCAGAGCATGCCAATGATGGCAAAGATGCTCTGGCTTTTGATTTTATAGCGCGATGCTTTATCGCCCATTCATTAATGTATTTTCTAAATAATGAATGAGCGATACGACTATTTCATCAGCGAGCGTTTCTTCCAAAGTAAGTAAACCACAGGTACAACAACCAAAGACAGCGCCAGTGCGCTTGCCATACCGCCCACTAACGGCGCAGCAATGCGGCTCATTACTTCAGAGCCTGTTCCCTCGTGATACATCACAGGGAGTAAGCCTATCATCACTGTTGCTACCGTCATCATAACGGGACGAACTCTAAGCGCCGCGCCTGAAAGTACTACTTGGATAAGCTCAGATTCCGTTGGCGATGAGTGTGCGGCTTGCTTTTGTTGAATGAGTGCATGGTAAGATTGGTTAAGGTAAACCAACATGATCACGCCAATTTCAACGGCCACGCCTGCCAGCGCAATAAAGCCTACCCCTACCGCAACCGACAGGTTAAAGCCCTCTAAATACAGCAACCAAACGCCGCCGATGAGCGCAAAAGGCAAGGTTCCCATAATGATGGCAACTTCGATGAAACTGCGAAAACTAAAATACAAGAGCACAATGATGACCGCTAAAGTAAGCGGCAGCACAAAGGTTAGCTTTTCTTGCGCGCGTTGCAATTGCTCGTATTGCCCCGCCCATCTTAGGCTGTAACCTGAAGGGAGGTGCAGTTTCTCATCTAGCATTTGCTGTGCTTGTGTAACATAGCTGCCCATGTCGGTGTTTTGCACATCAATAAAGCTCCAACCGTTAATACGCGCATTTTCACTTTTAATTCCTGGCGGACCGTCTTCAAAATAAATGCGAGCGACATCACCTAAACCAATGTGTTGCCCCGTCGGCGTGATGATGGGTAAAACGGATAACGCTTCAGGCGAGTCACGATAATGCTGAGGGTAGCGCATATTAATGGGATAGCGCTCAAGACCTTCCACTGATTGTGCGATGTTAGCGCCGCCTGTTGCAGTGGCGATAACCTGTTGCACATCGGCAATATTCAAACCGTAGCGCGCCGCTTTTTGCCTATCGATATCTATCTTTATATAGCGCCCTCCAGAGACACGCTCAGAATACACCGAAGCGGTGGTTGGCAGGGTTTTCAGTAAGGTTTCGATATCTTGACCAATGCGCTGAATTACATCCAAATCTGCGCCAGCCACTTTAATGCCTAATGGCGTTTTAATACCAGTTGCCAGCATATCAATCCGGGTTTTGATGGGCATGACCCAAGCGTTTGTTAGCCCCGGAATTTGCACCAGCGATTCAAACTCGTCGCGCAATGACTGGCTGGTGACGCCTTCTCGCCATTGTGATTTTGGCTTTAATTGAATAAAGGTTTCGATCATGGTTAAAGGCGCGGGATCGGTGGCGGTTTCTGCGCGCCCAATTTTACCAAACACATTGTTTACTTCAGGCACGGTGGCGATGAGCTTATCGGTTTGTTGCAAAATCTCGCGCGCTTTACCAATGGAAACGCCTGGGTAGGTTGTTGGCATGTACATCAAGTCGCCTTCGTCTAATTCCGGCATAAACTCAGAGCCTAATTTATCAAGCGGGTAAAAACCGACAATTGCAATCATTAATGTGATGAGCAACGTCACCTTAGGGTAAGTTAACGCGCGTTGTAGAATGGGGCGATAAAGTGCGATCAAAAGGCGGTTCAGTGGGTTTTTCTTCTCGCTTAACACCTTTCCTCGGATGAAGTACCCCATTAAAACAGGAATGAGAGTCACCGCTAACCCAGCTGAGGCCGCCATGGCATAGGTTTTGGTATACGCAAGGGGCGTGAACATGCGCCCTTCTTGCGCTTCAAGAATGAACACAGGCAAGAAACTCGCGGTAATAATCAACAGGCTGAAAAACAGTGCAGGGCCAACTTCTGAGGCCGATTTAGCCACGACCTGCCATCGGTTTTCGGCGGTAAGAGGCGTTTTTTCCATGTGTTTATGCATGTTTTCTATCATCACAATAGCGCCGTCTGTCATGGCACCAATCGCGATGGCAATGCCGCCAAGCGACATGATATTGGCGTTAATGCCTTGCCAATACATGATGATAAATGAAATGAGAATGCCCAGTGGCAGGCTGAGCACGGCCACAATGGAAGAGCGAATATGAAACAAAAAGACGGCACACACCAAGGCAACCACTAACAATTCCGCCCCTATTTTGCTCCAGAAATGATCGATCGCTCGTTGAATAAGATCTGAACGGTCGTAAACAGGCACGATCTCCACGCCATCAGGCAAACTGGGTTTTAAGCTCGCCAATTTCGCTTTAACGCCATTAATTACATCCTGTGCATTTTCGCCAAAACGCATAACAACAATGCCGCCCGCTACCTCACCTTGTCCGTTTAGCTCAGCAATGCCTCTTCGCATTTGTGGGCCAAGGCGAATAGTGGCGATATCTTGCAGCAGCAATGGCGTGCCATTCTTATTTACGCCCAGTGGAATGTGTGCAAGGTCGTCAACTGATTCGATGTAACCTGTGGCACTGAGCATATACTCTGCTTCTGCCATTTCGATAACCGAAGCGCCAACTTCTTGGTTACCCCGTTGAATTGCGAGTTGCACATGGCTTAAAGGGAGGTTGTAAGCGCGCAGTTTATTCGGGTCAATTTCTACTTGATATTGCTTGACCATGCCCCCGACAGACGCAATTTCCGAAACACCTGGCAAGGCTTGCAGCTCAAACTTCAAGAACCAATCTTGCAGTGCTCGCAGCTCACTTAAGTCATGTTTTCCTGTTTTATCCACGAGTGCATACAGGTATATCCAACCTACACCCGTTGCATCAGGGCCAAGTTCAGGCTTCGCGTTGGCGGGAAGTTTTGGAGCAACTTGAGATAAATATTCCAACACGCGGCTGCGTGCCCAATACATCTCGGTATCGTCGTCGAAAATAACGTAAACGTAGGAATCCCCAAAAAAGGAGAAGCCGCGCACCGTTTTGGCTCCGGGCACAGACAACATGGCGGTGGTAAGCGGATAGGTCACCTGATCTTCAACCACTTGCGGCGATTGCCCCGGATAGCTGGTTTTGATGATCACTTGCACATCGGACAAATCAGGAATGGCATCGACGGGGGTGTGACGCAGCGTGAATATCCCCAAACCAAGCACGATGAGCGTGGCGAATAGCACTAACACGCGGTTGTTGATGGACCAATGAATTAGGCGTTCTATCATGCTTAACTCCCGCCTTTTTTATCAAACGAGACAATGACAAAGTCGCCATCTCGGATCTCGAAAATAAACCGGATTGCCTCGCCTTGCGCTAAGTCACTGATGTCGACATCGTCGGCAAATTCGAATAGGACGGTGTCGGCGTCTCTGCCCCATTTTTCGATAGGACCGCGATGTATTTCTGCGCGGCGAGCTTGTTTATCAACACTTACAATCTCGCCGTCAACTTCTGCACTTTGAATAGGTGCTGACAAATCCGTGCTTTGTGGCGGTGGGGAAATACGCAGGAAATCCGAGTTAATACTGCTCTCTGAATCAATAAGAAACTGCGCAGCCACAACAACAGCATCGCCGGGCAATAAACCCGATAGAATTTCAGCGTACTCGCGAGTTACGTTCCCTAGCTTCACGGCAACGGATTTAAAGACACCATTGCCCTTAGCGAGCACAACTCTATCTTGTTGGGCGGTTCGAATGACGGCGTCTTTCGGCACCACTAAATGGGCTTGTGCAGCGGTGGTATCGAGCTGCAATTGTGTGAACATATTCGGGTGTAACTGATGATCGATATTCGGAAAACTGGCGCGAAAACGTAAAGTGCGCATGTTGGCGTCCATCGCAGGGTAAATGAACTCAACTTGGCCTTGCCACAACTTTTCAGGTTGTGCATTCAAAGTGAGTGTTAGCGGTTGCCCAACTTCAACGTGATGCGCGTTTTGTTCGAATACTTCCCCTTCAACCCAAATATCTTCAAGGCTTGCCAACGTCATCATCGCTGTGCCCGGTTTCACGAACACACCTTCGCGCACGTTGAGCATATCAAGCACGCCAGAGGTTTGGGCGTAAAAGGTCACACTGCGTTGGATTTTTCTGGTTTTCTTTAACGTGTTTAAGTTGGATTTGGGCATCTTCAATGACAGCAAGCGGCTTTGTGCAGCATGGATCAGCGTGCGGTTGTTCTGTTGATATGCCAACAGCAGTTCTTCTTGTGCGTTTACCAATTCGGGGGAATACAGCTCGTACAAGGGGGCGCCTTTTTCAACGGCAACGCCTTCGGTTTTAACGTAAAGCTTTTCAATCCAGCCTTCCACACGAGGATGAACATGAATCAGCTTATTTTCGTTATATTTGATGTAACCCACAGTGTTAATTTGCCTGGGCAGCGACAGGGTTTTAGCGTAAGCACTTTTCACACCGAGGTTCTGAATGATGTGTGGTTTGATACGCACAGTACCCGGTTCATCGTTTGCACCCGATTCTTCGTACACGGGCACAAGTGTCATTCCCATAGGAGAAAGGCCCGGTCCGTCTCGACGAAAATTAGGGTCCATAGGTGCGACCCAATATAAGGGCGTTTTTTCCCCGGAATCCGCGTTATTTTCACTGCTGTTAAAAATAAAAAAGTAAGCACTTGCTATAATCAAAGCAATTACAAAGCCCGCGATAAGGCCAAGTTTAAGACCAGAGCGATAGTCCGATTTTGATGGTGATGAGGAATGCATTAGGGCTGACCTCCCTGATGAGAATCAATGTGAGATGAGGAAGAAAAGTAATATGCCAATTCGGATTGGGCTTGCAGGCGTTGAGCCCGGAGTTTGATTAACTCTACCTGTGCTTGCAGGTGAGCAATATGTGCTTGCACAGCAACATCAAAGATACCGTTGGCATGGCGATAAGAGGCAATTGCCGCATCTGAACGATGTTGTAATTGCGGAAGAATATCATTCTCGTAACGGGTTTCGCGTGTTTGTAATTGCTGCATACGCGAATACACGGAAAGCGCCTTGGCAATAAGTTGTTGGTGCAACAAGCGCTGTTCTGTGCGTGTGGCTTCTGTTTTCAATTTAGCGCTAGAAACATCGGCGTCTTGGCGCGCGGTGTTGAACAGGGGCATATCTAAGGTCACGCCAACAGAAAAGAAATCAGCACGGCTGTCGCCATTTTCCCTATCATCGCGATAGGCATAGCTAGTATTGATGCCCCACTGCGGTTTGTAGGCCTGTTCTGCAAGCTTAATAGAAAGTGCCGATGAACGGATGTTTTGGTTCACCGCACGCAATGTAGGGTGATGCTTGGTGAGTTCACTTAACTGCGTGAAATCTCGCTTTTTTAATGCTGCCAAAGTGGGTGAATTAAGCGTAGGAATAGTGCTTACGTCCGTGATAAAAGCGGCGTTTTGGTTTTGATATTCAGGATGATCGGTGAGCCATTCTGTTAATCGTAACCAAGCGGCTTCAAACTCACTATTCAAAGCATCGAGTTTATCGTCGATACGGGCTATCTCCACTTTTGCTTGAACCATGTCTTGTAGCCGTGTTGGTCCTTGGGTTGACTGATACCGCGCTTCAGAAAGGGCGAGCAACTCAACAAACAAGTGCCGATGGTGCTGCATAAGCGATTGTGAAAGATGCGCTTGATATGCAACAAGCCAGTGTTGTGTTACGGCTAAACGTACTTGCGCCTTGCGATTCGCACGCAAATAGGGTTGCGCTTGAGCTTGGGTTTCAAGCATTTCACGTTTCAGCGTTAAGCTATTTCCTCTTGGCAGCGCTTGGCTTATACCGACTTTTAGCTGGGTCATGTCCTCTTGATTAGGGTCGAATCCATTGCTGGGTAAATTCAGCATGCCTACCGATAAAACCGGATTGGGCAGGGTGTCGGCAGCAACACTTTGCCACTGGGTTGCTCGTTGATTTAACTCGCTACGCGTAAGCCAAGGATCATTTTTTATAGCAAGTTGGACGGCGTCTTGTAAGGTTAAATTCGCACTGCTGTGGGCACTAAACGTAAGCAGCAGAACAACGCCTAACGCAGATTTTGGGTGAGAGGTACGGCACACCGCTTTTAAGATATTTTTCATTGGTCTGACACGTTATTTCGTTGATATTCGCGACGGGAAAACTGGATCAGTCGCATAGGTCACAGCACGCTATTTCACATCAAATAAAACGTACTGATGGCACAAAGCCCATTTTCGGATAGATCTATCCTGCGTTATGCAGAAATGGGGGGACGCTTACGTAGCGTTGGCTCGATTTCAGTGACAGAAAAACGATAGGGAGCAGTATCAAAAATACCCAAATTTGGCGAAGGAGATAGCGAGATAGGTGCGAGTGCGTAACTTGCACAAGTGCCTGGAGGACAAGCACAATCTTCACCACAACAATCCTTCATATCTTCGTTCATTGCACCATGATGCATTGGCATTTCATGGTCAACCAGGGTCATGCTTTGGTTGTGAGTATCTGAATTCATCATTTGGCAAGACATCGAATCATAGGCAAACGACTGGCTAATAAAAAGCACCAGTAATGTTGCGATGACCATTATCTTTGATTGCATCAAATAAACCTTTTCGCCTGTTTCGGGATTGAATTCGCGCTCACTATATCATGTCTTTTTCATACAACAAGCACACTCTCAGCCATAGAAAGGATATAGCGCTGAATACTTTCACCATTAAAAATGATAGCAGAGACAGGGGAAGTGCGAGGCGGCGTAGTCTCATCGCGCGGATAAGCCTACGCCGTATTAGGTTAAAAAAGGGCGTTATAACGAGGCATGAGGGCCAAATACTTCATAGTGGATGCGGTCTGCATCTACGCCCAATTCAAGTAGTTGGTCTTGTGCAAATTTCATAAAGCTAACCGGTCCGCACAGGTAAAAATCCCCGGTTTCAATAGGAAGCGGTACCGCCGACAACGACATCAAACCGTGACGCTTATTTTCCTGCGCAGGGCTTGATGCTTCTTGGTACCAAGTTAGATAAGGCCAGTTGTGAGCTTGGCACAACGTTTCGGTTCGTTCAGGGAAACTGTGTTGCATTTCATTCAAACAAGCGTGCAAATAATGCACAGTATGGCCGTAGTTATTGCTTGCTAACGTTTCGAGCATTGCTTGCATTGGTGTGACACCAACCCCGGCGGAAATCAGTACAACAGGGGCGTGTTTATCTTGCCAGAAAAAGTCGCCGCACGGAGCGTGTAAATCAACCAAACTGCCTGCTTGCAAGTTATCGTGTAAAAAGTTTGAAACCGTGCCCGGCGTTTTACCCGCTTCGCGTTTTACCGAGATGCGATAAGTCTTGCCGTTGGGTTTATCCGAGAGTGAATACTGGCGAATTTCCACGTTGGCAATGCTATCGTCTTTAACTTCAATACCCAGATACTGACCGGGCTGATAATCCATCACGGCTTGACCATCCACAGGCTCAAACACGAAGCTTGTGACCAGTTCAGATTCAGCGCGCTTTTCCAAAACTCTAAAAGCACGTTTGCCTCGCCATCCGCCTTGTTTTTCTTCATGAGATAAGTAGATGTTCTCTTCTAAATCAATGAACAAGTTTGCTAATACTTGATATGCGCTGCCCCATGCGGCTTCAACTTCCGGTGTAAACTCGTTAGGAAGCAACTCTCGCATGGTTTCGATAAGGTGCAAGCCAACAATTTGATAATGCGCCGGCAGAATGTGAAAGCTGGCGTGTTTTTGCGTGATGCGTTCGATAACAGGCATTAACACAGAGGGATCTTCTATGTGTTTGGCGTAGGCTAAAATCGCTTCAAACAACGCAATTCGCTGTGCGTTGTTGCGCTGATTGCTCATGTTGAAGATGTCTTTAAGCTCAGGGTTGTGCTCAAACATACGATTGTAGAAATGCTCTGTGACTGCGACTCCGCCGGCTTCAAGTAATGGAACTGTACTTTTGACGATGGAGATATCTTGCGTTGTTAACATGAAAATTCCTATTGGGATGGAGGTCAAATGTTGTGTCTTGGCGAGCTAAGAATAGGCCAGTACACGTAAATAAAAAGCAGGAAAGCCAGCACCCACAATGCGGCGCTGAGGTGCCACGACAACATGAATTCGCCGAAAGACGGCAACACCGCGCGGGCAATAGCAGCAATCACCATTAATGAAAAGGCAAAAGCAATTAACGGGTCAGGTTTAAGCGGTCGGCCCGTATGACCTAAGGCAACACGGCTCATTACCGCGATGATCATCAAACCGATTGCGCCAACGGTAACAAGATGAAGGCCATCGCTGAAACGGACATCGGCCACAAGGTAGCTGAGCCCCATCCAGAAAATCCCGAGTGCCATAAACCCGTAAGATAAGTGCAATGACCACAGTAATGGCACGCGGATCGTGCTGAAAAAACGCCAGCGCGCTAAACGAATGATGTGCAGAATACCCGTTAAACAAAACAGGGGACCTAGCAAGGTTTGCGAAGAATGCATCAGCTCGCTCGAACAGAAAAAGACGATACTAAACACCGTGCTGGTAATAATGGCGAGATCTAAGTGTGCCCATTTTGCGATGGGAGGCGAGCCTGTGCCGTTAGCGGTAAACAAAGGGATGATACGGCCACCAACAAGGGTCATCAATAATGTGAACAAGAGCACCATGGTTTTAGCAAGGTGCATGCTCATTTGCATTTCACCTGTTATATCCAACCACAAAATCGCGATATTAAACACGCCCATTAAGCTTAGAATCGGAATAAAGCCGTAGTTTCTGCGATTCTTTGTAGATAGCACCAAGTGGCTAAAGGTGGCAATGACACCAATCCACCAAAATGTTTGAAAAATCATGGCCAGCACAATGCTGACATCCGTATTAATCCAAATAGAGGCGCGAGAGCAGCACCACAATAATACGAGGATAGCGCAGGGTTTTCCGGTGATAGACGGTGAGCCCGTCCACGTTTGTACCGCAGTAAGCACAAAACCAATGGCAACGGTTGCCGCAAAGCCAAATAACATTTCATGGGTATGCCAGGTTAACGGACTTAGCCCTTCGTTTCCCACAAGCAGGTATCCATCGAGCCACGCAAGCCACACAGTTAGCCCAGCAATAGAAGCAATACTGGCAATTAAAAAATGGCTTCTAAACAAGAGCCCAAATAAAGGGTGAGATAAGACTTGAGACTTCAGGCTTGTTTGCATTGTCGTCCTCGCAATAAAGCGGCGGGTCATGAAGAAAAGCCACCGCAGCCATGAACAAAAAGCGTTCTAAAATAGGGAAAAGGGTTTTGCCTGTGAAAAACGTTCAATAACGTCAGCACTCGATGCTGATCAAATAGCAAGAGTGACGCCAACTTTAAATAGTGTTTATATTTCTGAGTGTTAGCGAAAAATCATAGTGTGATAACTGAATATGAAGTCAAAATGACTCATAGTAATGTTGTATCTTTATGACTATAGTGAGTCTTAAAGACTCATAACATTACAACGGCAAAATGAACCAACTTTCCTCCGCTGCACTCATTGAGCTTTCTATTGCGCTGGCTAAAGGGCTGGCAGGCAATGAAAGGTTTGATAACTTAATCACCACCATCCGCACAGCCATTACTTGCGAAGCGGTCGCCATCTTAGCTTTTAAAGGGGATCACCTTATTCCACTGGCGCAGCAAGGTTTGAGT
>CAXRCC010000258.1:0-9311 GCA_964228975.1 Paraneptunicella sp.
CATCCGTTTAAGATTGTTAAAACAGTTGGAGGGAGAAAAAAAGTATCTGGACGAAAAGCCATGAGTACATTTTGGCCTGTAGACTGGGGCAATGATAAATTGGCAGAAACCCTTAATGCATCTTGGCAACTTGGCGCAGAAAATGACAAATATGCTAGTCGAGCGAATACAAAAAGTTATTGGTATCAGTGGCAAACATTAGGGGGCGGAACTTTGTTTCCTAATGGAGCATTAGCCGTAACGAACAGTGAAAGACAGTACATGAGAAAAAAGCGTCAGGAACACTTAGATTACGCAAATAGAAAAAATTGATCCAGATCAAGATTAGCCTGACTACCGATTGAAGTGGATAATTGCCGTGAATAAGATCGCGCGCCTTTTTATTGATGTGATGCGGCGAACTCCAATGAGCAACCCTTTTGTACCTGAACTTCTTTCACCTGCTGGTAGCCTTCGAAATATGCGTTACGCGTTTGCCTATGGTGCAGATGCTGTTTATGCGGGGCAGCCGCGGTATTCTCTGCGTGTTCGCAATAACGAATTTAATGCGGCCAACCTAAAAATTGGTATTGATGAAGCGCATGCTCTAGGAAAGAAATTCTATGTTGTGAGTAATATCGCGCCGCATAACAAGAAAGTAGAGACTTACATCAAAGATATTGCACCCATTATCGAAATGGGGCCAGACGCACTGATTATGTCGGATCCTGGCCTCATTATGCTTGTGCGTGAACACTTTCCGAACATGCCTATTCATCTTTCTGTGCAGGCCAATGCGGTTAATTATGCCTCGGTGCAGTTTTGGGCTAAGCAAGGGGTAGAGCGCGTGATTTTATCGCGTGAGTTAGCGCTTGAAGAAATTGAAGAGATTCGTGAAAAAGCGCCAGATACCGAGTTAGAAGTTTTCGTGCACGGTGCGCTTTGTATGGCATATTCTGGGCGCTGTTTGCTGTCAGGTTACATGAATAAGCGAGATCCCAATCAAGGTACTTGTACCAATGCCTGTCGCTGGCGTTACGATGTAAAAGAAGGTCAGGAAGATGAGTCTGGCGATATTGTTCATAAGGTTACCCCATCCGATGTGATTCCCACTTTAGGTGACGGTGAGCCAACGGATAAAGTGTTCATGTTAGAGGAGGCTGAAAAACCGGGCGTGTATATGCCGGCCTTTGAAGATGAGCACGGTACGTACATTATGAACTCAAAAGACTTGCGCGCAGTTCAACACGTGCCACGGTTAACGCAAATGGGCGTGCATTCGCTTAAAATAGAAGGGCGCACTAAATCTCACTATTATTGCGCTCGCACAGCTCAAGTGTACCGAAAAGCCATTGATGATGCGGTGGCGGGTAAGCCCTTTGATCCTACACTCATGACAACGCTAGAAAATTTGGCGCATAGAGGCTATACAGAAGGCTTTTTACGCCGCCATACTCACAGTGAATATCAGAACTATGAAACGGGCGCATCTGTTAGCGATAATCAGCAGTTTGTGGGTGAAATACTGGGTCGATGCGAGAAAACGGGTTGGGCTATTATTGATGTGAAGAATAAGTTTTGTGTTGGACATTCAATGGAGCTAATGACGCCACAAGGCAATATTCAGTTCAATTTAGAGAGTATGTTAGACAAGCACGGTGATCATATTGAAGATGCGAAAGGCTCCGGTCATCAAGTGCGTATTCCTGTGCCAGAAGCGTTGGACTTAACATTCGCCTTGCTATTACGAAACCTTGATGAAGGTACGAATACACGTAAACCTTTTAATAGGGCAGAAGGGTAGCGTTATGGCTTTACTCATTAAAGATAACTGCATTAACTGCGATATGTGTGAGCCTGAATGCCCAAATCAGGCAATTTCAATGGGGGAAAATATTTTTGAAATAGACCCTAAACGCTGCACTGAGTGCATTGGACATTATGATAATCCCACTTGCGTGAGTGTATGCCCAATTCGGTGTATTATTGTCGACCCAAACCACACAGAAACTCTGGATGAATTAGCCGTTAAATTTGTTGAGTTAACGGGTTAAAAAGCCTTTTAATAGAAGATTTTATTGCCTCTTTTTCTTCGTCTTACTGGTACAAGTTAATGATGGAAGTTAAGAAAAAGTAGCTCGTTTAGCGTTATTCATAAAAGGAGCACTGAGTGGCTCCTTTTTTGTTATGTGTTGAGCAAGTTAGCGATTAAATTGCACGCTACGGCTTGTGCTACATTAGAAAAAGTATCTAAGCAACTCGAATGCTATCCACCACATCATGATGCCGATGCCAGCATCAAGCCATTGCCATGTTTTTGGCTTCTGGAATAGCGGCGTGAGCAATCTTGAGCCGTATCCAAGGCTGATAAACCACGTAAATGAAGCAACCAAAGCACCAAATAAAAACCATTGCTTTTCTGCAAAAGTGAGCGTGCTGCCCACCCCGCCGATAATCACGACTGTGTCTAAATACACATGCGGATTCAGCAAAGTAATGGCAAGTGCCATGGTGACCAATTGCAAGCGCGACTTTTGTTGGGAAGCATCGGTTAATTCCATATGACTATTGCCTCTCCATGCGCTTTTAAAAGAGTTAAAACCATACCAGAGCAGAAACGCCGCGCCTAAAATGGCCAGTATTTGTCCTAAAGAGGGCACTTGTTCAAGCACAAAACCTAAGCCCAATACGCCAGCGGTGATCAGCAAAACGTCACACAAAAAACAAATAAGCACGATGCTACCGATGTGCTGCTTCATTAATCCTTGTTTCAAAACAAAGGCGTTTTGCGTACCAATTGCCATGATCAGTCCGCCTGAAACCAGAAAACCTTTTGTAAAAATATCAATCATATACACCTCACAAAAATCGTTGGTTAGTGTGGTGCTAGCTCGCGAGTGCACTTAATGTTGTAAGTTGCTGGTTATCTTAAGGCGCTTGTATCTATAATTAAAATTAAATTAGCTAAAGCAATATTAAAAAATCTTATGTTGGACTATAAACTGCTCGAAGCCTTTACCAATGTTGTCGAACAAGGCTCGTTTGAGCGCGCTGCAACGTACATGGGGTTAACGCAATCGGCTGTTTCTCAACGCGTGAAATTGTTAGAAAGCCGGTTGGGAAAGCCCGTTTTAATTAGGGGCGCTGAGCTTGTTACCACCGAAGTGGGACAGGCGTTACTGAACCATGTTTCTAAAGTGAGGTTATTAGAGGAACAGCTATCTACCACAGTAACCTTGCCCGATAATGAAGCGGTTAGAATTCGCTTGGCGGTAAATGCAGACAGTTTGAGTTGTTGGTGGTTTCCTGCGGTTGCTGATTACCTTGGGCGGCAAAATTTGATGTTGGATATTGTGATCGAAGATCAAAATTATGGGTTAGAGCGGATGAAAAAAGGCGATGTATCGGCTTGTTTATGTACGGCTCCTAAGCCTTTACAAGGAGCAAGAAGTGCATTTATTGGTTATTTGGAATGTGCGCTGTATGCAAGCCCCGCTTTTGCAGACAAGTATTTTGCTAACGGTTTCAACGAATCCGCGGTATCGAGTGCGCCTGCTGTAATCTACGGTTATAAAGACGAGTTACACGATGTTGCCATGAAAGATATGGGGATGAAAAGTCGATATCCATTCCATCTTTGTCCTTCTTCTGAAGGTATTGAGCAGATGATTAATGCGGGCATGGCGTATGGTATTCTCGCCGCTAAACAGGCTCAGCGCAGTGTGGATGATGGTAAATGTGTGAGGCTAACCCAAATATCACAAACACCGGGGTTGAATATTCCGTTGTATTGGCATTACTGGCGACAAGGTACCGAGCTTTTCGAGAAGTTGATTACAC
The DNA here is from genome assembly GCA_964228975.1 of Paraneptunicella sp. Lineage (GTDB taxonomy): Bacteria > Pseudomonadota > Gammaproteobacteria > Enterobacterales > Alteromonadaceae > Paraneptunicella. The sequence goes on from CAXRCC010000258.1 coordinate 3,820, forward strand.
TGATGCAACAAGGTTTAGCCAGTAACTCGGTGAAACCTAAACTGTAAGTATTTACTGAAGGATAAAATAAAAAAGTGCATACCGAAGTATGCACTTTTTCAACACTTGAATGAGTAATCGATTAGATTATTCAGTCGCGATTGGTGAAGGCTCAACAGGGTTTGTTGAGAATTCGTCGCCAACAATCATTGCTTTTGCACCGATTTCAGCACCGATGGTTGTATTTGCACGAAGTACTGCGGCGAAGTCATAGCTTTCAACGATTTTTCTTTCGATATCGTTAAGGTCTCTTTCGTACCAGAAACGGTCGCCGTCACGTAAATCTTCGAACTGACGCTTCATGATGGTGAAGAATAATTCACCAACCATTGCTTCTTTGAAGTTCTCTTCTGCAAGACCACCTGCCCATACTTCCAGCTCATCGATGTTGCCGTTAGCTGAAATATAAAGGCCTTTTTGTACCGCAGGGTCAGAGTTGATTTGCTCAAAGCTCTTATAGCGCTCTAAACCTAAGTGCTCACGCATGTCGTTGTAAGACATTAGACCGTGGTCACGACCACGTTGAACGTTAAGTGCAACTAAGTCGAAGCCGCCATTTCCAGGATTACCGAACAAGAAGTTTTGAACGTCAGTGATAACTTTCGAATCAAGTTCCTGTGCTTGTTGCATTGCCTGACCACGAAGTACTACATCGATACCTTCTTCAAGAACGTGACTTGGATTAAAGAATGCATCTTTCAGGCGTAAGTGACCTGCTGGAATTTCTTTAAGGTTCGCATCTAAACGTAGAAGCTGTTCGTTTAACAAGCTGTGACCAAGACGGAAAGCCGCAGTGGTGAACTCGTTAGACATCGCAGGGTCGATGAACGGGTTGTAACCTTTGTAGGTAGAAAGCGCGCCTTCACCTAATAGTAATGGTAAGAACTCGTCATAGGTGATTTTTTGAATTTGCCCGCCAACCACTTTACGTGCTGACTGATACAATTCTTCACCACTCAAGCTCGGATCGTTGCTTGCGAGGATTCTAACAACACGGTTGTGTTCACGAACAAACAATGTGTGAATAGAGGTTAGGCCAACTTGTTCGTTTGCACGAACGTCACCACCTAAGAACAACTCTTCACCTGAGCCACCCGCGTTTGGTAGGCCGTAAGTGTTGAATGGTAATAGGTTACCTTTAGAAACTTTAAGGCGGCCAGTACCGTCGTTAGTTCTTAGTGCTTTTGCACGCTCATAGTCTGAACCGTAAACGTTCGAGCCGTCGATCCAAGTTGTGATTTCGTTGATTTGCTCACGAGGGTTATCACGAGATGTACCTGTGTGCTCATCGTAGATTGAACGGTTAAAAGAAAGTGTTACCGTACCCGTCTGATTTGGATCGAAGAATCGGTCACCTGTTGGGATGATGATGTCATCGTGCTCTTCAGGGTGCGTACCTTCTGTTAAACCGAAATCGTGGTCAATGAACTGACCCCATTGCCAGAATAAGTCAGAGGCTTTTTTGAAGTTAGGTATGCTTGTAGTTTGACTGAATACAGATGTACTAACGTGACGAGCAGACTCACGCTCTTGGCCGCTCGGTTTAGAAATCCCATCAGCATAGTTCTGAGGAGTATAACGTGCTAATTGAGTATGCGTTGCACCCCATTTAGGGTTTCTCAAGTTATTGTTACTTCCGTCGATAGTACGTACGTCGACTGCCGTTTCTGTTGAAGTCAGGCTGCTAACATTTCTGACATTAGTACGGTCGATGTTACGTGCAGGCGATGATCTGTTTTCTACTTTCATTTGAGCAACTTTTTGCTCTAAAGAAGGTGCTGCTTTATCTTTAAGTACGAACTCGTTGCTTTGAGCTACTGCACTTGCTGAAATGACACTTGCTGCTACTAGCGTTAGGCTAAATTTTACAGTCTTACGCATGATATACCTCCAAAATCCAGGGGAAAGTTATAGTTATAAAGGTAAATTTCTTACCTCGCTAAAAAGAGTTGCATGAATCAGATTAAGAAATGAAATCCAAATAAGGTATATCATATAATCTTTGGTTATTTATGTTTTTCGGGTAATTATTTTTCTTAAATGGCAGCGTGAAATATGCAAAGAAAAGATTCGTTTTTGTTGAGTGTTTGAAGTGATGTTTCGTGGCTCAAGGCCAAGAAAAATAATGCCGTATACGCTTACATTAATGAATTGATATATATAGTATTTTACGATGTTTTAAACGGAGTGTATTGAAGGGAGGTTGTCTTTTATGTCACGATCGCCGAGGAGATATACTCAATGCTCTTTTCATACTTTAGTATATAGGTAAATTTGTAAGTTTTTTTACTAATTAGAAACTCTATAAAATACCGATTACGCTAATTTGTTTTTCCTATCACCGCTTTTTTATAACTATTTTAAACACCTTCTATAGGTAAAATAATTTCTTGGTTATAGAAAAGCGCATGCTATTGCATGCGCCCAATTGTATTACGAGGAATGCGAGTGCTTCTTACCACTCTACGATGAAGGCACTCTTACCAATTTCATCGCCAACAGTCGTGTTGTCTTTAATGACATCAGCAAGTGTTCTGTTGTGAACAAGTGATAAGTCAGCGCCTGTCAGGTCGTTTTGGTACCAGAAGCGGTCACCGTCACGTAGTGCTTCGAACTGACGCTTCATAATTGCTTGGAATAACTCACCAACCATTGAACCTTCAACGTTGTCTTCTGCTAAACCACCTACCCATAAGTCGATTTGATCAACGTTTTCGTAAGCTTTCTTCAATTTGTTTTTAACTTTCTTAACTGAAGAAATTTGGTTGAATTTGGTGACACGAGGCAGACCCATTGATTCACGTACGTCGTTGTAGGTTGGAAGACCGTGATCACGACCACGTTGCAGGTTAAGTGCTACAAGGTCGAAACCGCCATCACCAGGCTTACCGAACAAGAAGTTACGTACATCAGGGATAACGAATGCATCGATTTCTTGCGCAACCTGCATTGCTTGGCCACGAAGTACTACATCGATACCTTTCTTAGTGATGTGGTCTGGACGGAAGAATGCTCTTCTTAAACGCAGGCTACCCACATCATTTAGGTTTTCATCCAATCGAAGAATACGCTTGTTCAATAAGCTGTGACCAAGACGGAATGCCGCTGTTGTAAATTCGTTAGACATAGACGGGTCAACCGAGGAATCGTAACCGTCGTAAGTGTCTAGTGCATTTTCACCTAATAGAATAGGAAGGAATTCATTATAAGTAATGCTTTGCACCATACCTGATACAAGCTTACGAGCTTTTTGATATACCTCTTCACCGCTTAAGCTTGGGTCTTCTGCACGAATGATGTCGGCTAAACGGTTGTGCTCACGTACAAATAATGTGTGCATCGCTGTTAGACCGATTTGCTCATTTGCACGTACGTCACCTGCTAAGAATAAGTTAGCACCTGAGCCACCCGCGTTTGGTAGGCCATCAACGTTGAATGGCATAAGGTTACCTTCAGAAACCGCTAGGCGACCTGTTCCGTCATTTGCACGTAAAGCTGTTGCACGTTCAACATCAGAACCGTATACGTTGGACGCATCGATCCATGTCGTAATTTCGTTAATTTGTTCACGAGGATTTTCTGTGCTTGTGCCAGTATGCTCGTCGTAAATTGAACGGTTAAGCGCCATCGTTACCGTGCCAGTTGACTCAGGATCGAACCACTTGTCTCCTGTTGGAATGGCAATATCTGCAGGCTCTTCAGGGTGAACACCTTCAGTTAAACCAAAGTCGTGATCGATGAATTGACCCCACTGCCATAACAGGTCTGAAGCATTTTTATAGTTAGGGGTATCAGCGTTCTGTCTGCCAAATAATGCGTTACTGATATGACGTACATTCGGACGGTCAGCACCGTTTACGGCTGAAATGCCATCTGCATAATCTGAGAAGCTATAACGAGAAAGCTGGGTGTGGGTTTCACCTAGCTCATGATGCTCAAGGTTATTGTTACTACCATTAATTGTACGATAGTTAACATTGGTTTCTGTTGATTCTGCTGCGTTAGATGTGACGACATTGCGACGCTCGATATTACGTGCGGGTGATGCACGGTTAACTTTTCTTTTCTCTGCGAGTTCTTGTAGAGAAGGCGCGCCATTTGCCTTTAGAGAAACTTCTTTAGTATTAGCAGCGTTGGCTGAAGTCGCTGCTAATGTCGCTGCTGCTACAAGCGTTAAACTGAATTTTACCGATTTTCTCATGATCATTCTCCGGTAGTGGTTGTTGTGACAGTTGGTAAATATTGCTACCGATATCGAAAGTCGCACAAAGGAAGATGAGGCTGGAAATAACCTGAGGGAATAATATATTTCCCAGATGAATAAGAAAAATATTGACCCTATAATATTTAAAATAACGAAATTTCGATAATTGGAATCGCAGAGGCAAAAAAGAGTTTTACTCAGAAAGGCTGTAAAAATAATTTACCCTATACTTAAAAGGTATACCTAATTGCTAAATTGTAATTTAGTGATGAAAGTGCAAAAAATAGATCAAAATGTAACCAAGAAATTTCACGTTGTAGCATTATGTTATTATGAAAGCGATTACCTTCAACTAGTTCACATGTGAAAGTTTTATTATTGAATTACGACTTTTGTCTGAGATACACAGATTGGTTAACCTTGGAATAAAGCAATACAAATAGCCTTAACTTTAACGATTGATGTGATTGGTTTTTTCGATTGCACCGTAAATAAGATACTAAATTGTCATAATTGGTCTTTTAGGGTTATAAATATATTTCCATTCACTCGTGTTGTATCAATTATTCATATATGGAAATTGTCATCTCTTATATGGATAAAATGACTTTTAAATTAAACAATGTCCGTTGGTGGGTGTAAAAGGTGTCACTTTACATTTGCTTATCATTCCGTGTTGATATGAAAGTGCATACCTAAAATTGTATAGTTAACTTTACATTGTGACGAGCAAAAAAACGCTTATTTCTTCATCGTCTGTGCAATTTAATTCTCTATTTGGGATTTTTCTGGGAGTAAATTTTTACTACTTTCTGCTTTTTTGATGAGCCGTAAGCATAAAGCTGAATCAAATATGTATGGTTAACGGAATTTGGTAACCCGCTTTATGACAAATAAAAAGGAAGTCAGGTGGGTATGGGATTAAGAGTGAAAGTGCGATGTGGAAGTGAAGGAGACTTAAAGAAAGGAGATTTAAAGAGAAGGGACTTAAAGAAGAGGGACTTAAAGAGAGGAGATTTAAAGAGAAGGGACTTAAAGAGGGGGCTTAATTAGAGGAGACTTAAGAGAGGTAGCCTGAAGAGAGCTAAAGGAGATAGGGGGTAAAGCACCAGATGCCAGCGCCTTACCACCAAATATGCTTTCAACTATCCTGCGAACATTGCTGCAACGGCAATACCCAAAGGTGTGCCCACGATATAACCCGCGACGCCCGCTAGTACACCTGGCGTTGCAAGTGCTGGCCAGCCCC
>CAXRCC010000259.1:0-16451 GCA_964228975.1 Paraneptunicella sp.
CACAGTCATAGAAAATGATTGATTGGTTAGCTCACCTGCCTCAATCACAAAACCCGACGCGGTTGATTGCGTGCTCATGGTGGAATCTGATACAGAAATAGCCACAATTTCAACTGCCTCTGGCGCTGTCGGAGGCGGCGGTGTGGGTGTAGTAGGAGGTGGCGTCGTCGGTGGAGGTGTTGTTGGTGTCGTTGGTGTCGTTGGCGTCGTCGGTGTTGTTGTAGGCTCAGTCGGCGCGGGAGATACTCCCGAATCAGAGCCGCCTCCACCGCAACCTGTTAATCCTAAACTGACCAGTAAGGCAACCGCCTTTAAATTTCTCGTCATTTCCCTTTCCTTCCCCTTGGCGTATCAAAAAGCTAAAAATGCCGTTAATCACTAAAAAACGGGGCAGATTATAACCATAATGAATTGAAATTTGATCACTAATTACACTTTATTAAAAATGGATAAATTTCATACTCCACATGCCCAGTTTAAGTGCATTGCATTAATTAAATCCCTCTTAAAATTGAATGATTTACGTACAGTCAATATGTAAATTTATGTTACACGTTTCAGTATATTATTGAAAAAAGATAGATTTTTGCTTTTTCGTGGGTTTTCCCAATTGTAGTATCCATTTACTACCTATCCTCTTAGTCAAAGTGCTTTAATAACTTTCGACAGTAAAAATTTGCACCAAAATATTTCACTGTCTACGTGATGGAGAAGAAGGGGGGTCTGGTGTGTTACTTGATAAAAGTAACAAGCCGTAAGATTTCTTAGTTCGAACAGAAGGATGGTGAGAGCTAACATGCAACTTGTTTCTACTTCGGTCTAACTGATCTTCGAGTAGCTGTAACTACACTGAGATTGGCTTAAACAAGTTGTCGTATTGCTGTAAACTTCAATCGCATTTAAATTCAATTTGTATAAGGTTCGGGGGGAATAGAAATGTGTCAGCTTTTTATAGGGGCTAATCGTGAGTTATGGCAATCAAGTACGCGCTCAATGCGGGTCGATGGTGTTGTAACCTCTATTCGTCTCGAAACCTTTTTTTGGGAAACCCTAGAGGAAATCGGTTTCCGAGAAGACATGAGTGTCTCTCAACTTGTCACCAAATTGTATCTTGAGTCCGTTGAAGCCGGACATAACATCAATAATTTCACTTCTTTCTTACGCGTGTGCGCAGGTCGATATTTAGCATTAATCGCAGATGAAAAACTGCAACGCGACATGTCTGCTTCATTAGCGAATGTGGATGCCGATGGCTTAATCGGTGAAGAAGACTCATTGCGAGTGCAGCGCAAAGCCATGTTCGCCAAAAAAGAATTGTCTATTCAGTAATCGAAGCAATCTTCAAAAATAAAAAAGCCCACTTACAATGATGTGGGCTTTTTTGATCGATAACCAATCGAATAAACACTACGATAATCTGTTTACCCGCTCCTGCTGTTAAGCCACATAAATTAGAAAGTCACCACTGCATTTATCGACACATTTCTGCCTGGCGCGGTGAATCTATCTAAATTTTCACCGACTGTGCGCCCACGCACTTCCGATGCAAACCAATACTGCTTGTCGGTAATATTAAAAATGCCAGCATTAATACGCACATTGTCAGTCACTTGATAGTGCGCCAGCAAATCAATATAGGTGGCACTTGGCGCAACAAACGCTTGCGGCTCACCTTCGCCTGCTTCAACCACATTGGCTTCACGGGTATGCGTTCCCACTAGCTCGACTCGCCAAGGATCATCCATCGCACCGTATTGAATCCCAACGACCGTTTGCGTTGGCAATACCGATTCCAACTCTTCTCCTGTGGCTTTGTCTTCACTATTTTGCCAACTCGTTGCCAAACGTAAGTGCCACTGATCGATCTGCCAATCCGCACTTAGGTCTACCCCTTTAATTTCAACGTCATCAATGTTTCTGGCTTGGAATTCCAACAGATTAGTTTGCGGATTAAACCCTTTAAGCGCCAACGACTCGATGAAATCTTCATATTGATTCACATAAGCACTGATCGCCCATGAAAAACCCGCTATACGCTGACGAAAACCAATCTCGTAACTGTCGACGCGCTCGGGTTGTAAATTAGGATTAGATAACGAGGTATACCCGCCTGCGAAATTAGTAAAGCCCACGTTTACATCATCCATAGGGGGAATACGAAACCCTTGCGCCCACTGCAACCACACAGAAGCGTCTTCACTCACATCGTAAACCGCGCCTAATTTAGCCGACAGCTCATTGTCATCATAACCCGCGATTTCTACCCCCGGATTTGCCGCAGCAAACAATGCATCAGATTCTGGCGTTAAACTAAAATCGTCATAACGCAAACCCGGACTAAGCGTAAAAGCCCCCTCGAAAAACTGAATCTCATCCTGTACATAAAGCGCGAATTCTTTGAGTTCAGAAATAGGGAAGTCTCGGGCAGGAAACACACTAAACTCGGGTAACATTTGCCCGGAAGGTAAGGCTTGTGTCATCCCTTCTCGCAAGGCTTTAGAGTCGGTTTTTTGCCACTCTGCTCCCCAAATTAAATAATGCGCAACCTCTTCACCAAATACAAAGTCCGCTTGTGCTAATACGCCCTGTGTATCTTGTTCAAAATAGCTGTCGCGTGTTCTAAACATTGAAAGCGGCACATCACCTAAGCGCATTCTGACTAGCTCAGTGTGTTGCACCGTTTCAGAAGATTGAGAATAGGCATCAAAGCTGAATCGGTGTAATCCCGCATCAATCAAACTTTGCAGTAGCGCTGAATCCACTTCGCTACCGGATTTTGGCTGATAACGGTATTGCATGGAGAAACGCTCACGCTCCCTTTCATCATCACCTCGGCTTTCTTGCGTGAGCACACCTCGTGAAATTGCGCCCACATCCGACGTAACCTCCGTTTGAGAATCCGAACGAAACGTTTCGCCTACAAAAGTGAATCGATGTGTATCACTTGGCGTCCAAATCAGTTTTACCAATGCGTTTTCAACACTGCCATCTTGTGGGTTTGCCGATTGTTGCTCAGCGCCAACAGCATCAGAGTCAAAGAAAGTCTCTGTTTCAGATGTGTCGCGATAACCTGCATTAACGAGCCATTGCCACTCTTTCGCCACGCCAGCAAGTTGTCCATTAACAAATGATTCGCCAGAGGCAGAAACGTAACCCAGCTTCACGCGCCCAGCAAAGCGCTCCCCTTCATCAACTAAATCTGAAGGATCTTTACTGATAAACGACACCACACCGCCAATGGCATCACTGCCATATAATGTGGATGCAGGCCCTCGAATGACCTCTACCTGTTTAATCAAATCAATATCGATAAAGTCTCTACGCGCCGACAAATTCGGACCAAAACTAAAACCATCAGCCACCGGTACGTTATCTAACACGATCAAAACCCGGTCGCCGTTAATGCCGCGAATATTGATATCCGACAACCCAAAACGGCCGCTTCCTTCTACGGTTACACCCGGCTCGTAACGTAATAAATCTCGAATGTTATTGGCCGCAATCGCATCAACGCGTTCTGCATCAATTGTGGTGACATTCGCGGCTATCTCATTGATATCACGCTCCATTTTTGTTGCACTCACAGTGATATTTTCATATCCCTCAAGTTCATCAGCGTATGTCATAGGTGAAGTCATCACACTTGCAATAGCCACAGCAAGCGGAAGTGATTTGAACTGAAAATGTGCTTTCAAGGTTTTTTTCCTGCATTAACTACTATAGAATACGATGCACATGTTAATGATAACTATTATCATTTGCAATTAGATTTAAAGCAGGAGAAAAACGTGAAAACCTTCCGTCGTATTTTGTGGGTGACTTTATTACTCCCCTTATTTTCATTGGCTCAGAATGATGAAATCTCTTCTTCCAACGCAGATCGCATTGTGGTTGCTGGAGGCAGCCTAACGGAGATTATTTATGCATTAAACGCTGAAAATACACTCGTTGGTATTGATGACTCCAGCCAATATCCCCCTCAAGTACGCGCCCTGCCCAGTGTTGGGTATTACAGAACCTTAAACGTGGAAGGCGTCTTATCAGTATCACCTAACACGCTTTTATTGCTCCAAGGTTCAGGACCTAAAAACGTCATCAACCAGCTCAAATCATTGGGGCTTGATATTGTACAAGTAGATAATCCAAAATCCGTTGAAGGCTTACTTAACACCATTGTTCAAGTTGCGAATACCGTAAACAAACCCGAAGCAGGAAAGCATCTCGTACAACAAGTCAAACAGGATATCGAATCAGCCGTAAAAGCCGCTCACGTAGCCAAAAACCCTATTCACAAAAAAGCCGTGTTTTTGATGTCGGCAGGAGAGCGAGGATTAATTGCCGCAGGACGCGACACCGCCCCCCAGCTTATCTTTGATTTGTTAAATATCACTAACCCTTTTGCGTCGCTTTCTGGGTTTAAACCCATTTCTGCCGAATCCCTTGCGGCATCTCGCCCCGATACCATTTTCATCGCCAGTCATACCAGCGCAGGGCAAGATACCGCAAACTTGTGTCGTTCACCTCAACTCATCTTGTGGGCTAAAGAGGCGGGATGTAACCTGCATAAGGTCGATTCATTGAAATTTTTAGGGATGACACCGCGTTTAGCGCAAGCCCTAATCGAAACGAATGAGTTAGTGCGCCGCAATGCAAATTGATATTGCACTGTGGCGTAAAGAAGCCCAAAACACTCATGCTCTTAGGCTCACTCTTCTGGTTGGACTGCTCTTCTTATCCTTATTGCTGGGAGTCACGCAAGGGGCGCTATCCATCAACCTGTTGAGTGAGCTTTCCCCACTCGAAACCGCCATCATCACAGATGTGAGGCTACCTCGTGTGCTCATGACGGCCGCCACGGGCGCAGGCTTAGCTATCTGTGGATTGGTTTTACAAAGCGTGTGTCGCAACCCACTGGCCGACCCTGGCATCATCGGTGTTTCATCTGGGGCAGCGCTGTTTGCCGCCTTTGCTATTTACTTGTCTTCGGTCATCGTTTTACCGTCAAAACTGTCATTGTTTTTCATTCCAGGTATGGCATTTGTCGGCGCATTTATTGCGTTAATGCTACTACTGAGCATCGCTACCTATAAAGGCACCGTGAATACCTTAGTGATGATTTTAAGCGGGGTCGCTATTAACGCTGGGGCCGGCACATTATTGGGCCTCATTACCTTTGTTGCCGATGACAATACCTTACGGCTTATCACCTTTTGGCAGCTGGGTAGCTACAGCGGCATCAGTTGGCAACAAGCCCTATTGGCAACCGCCTTTACAGTCATCGCTTACGGCATATTTCACCAACGCGCAGACAAAATCACTCTACTTCAATTGGGCGAACAGCACGCGCATTTTGCCGGGGTGAACGTGAATAAGCTTAAGTTGATTCTGCTTATTAGCGTTGCCGCCGTGACTGCGGTATGTGTCAGCTTTACAGGTATTGTTGGTTTTGTTGGCCTCGTTGTACCACATATTTGCCGCATGTTCGTGGGGGCTCAGCTACGTATTTTATTGCCAACCTCTGCCATATTGGGTGCAGTCATCGTCGCATTAGCAGACGTTTGCGCACGTATTCTCATTGTGCCTGCTGAATTGCCTATCGGCCTGCTCACTTCCGCCATTGGTGTGCCTTTCTTTTTAGGGCTCATTGTGCGAGAAAAAAGGAAATACGCGCATGATTAAATGCCAGAATTTACACTTCACATTACAAAATCAGGCCTTAATTGATACATTTTCTTGGGAATTTGAGCCCAACCAAATCACCGCGATCATCGGGCCAAATGGCGCTGGAAAATCAACGTTACTGAAGCTGATATTAGGCATTATTAAACCCTCACAAGGGCAGGTTCTACTTGGCGATCAGAACATCCAACACTGGTCATTACAACACTTAGCTCACACGCGCGCCTACATGGCTCAACAAAGCATCACGCCAGTGCGGATGCCTGTGTTCGAATACCTGTCATTAGCCCGAATTCAACGCGCTGAAAGCCCTCAACAGCGAGACCACTGGGTAAACCATGTCATCGCGTTATTAACGCTTGGCGATCTTGCTAGAAAGTCTATCGACACCTTATCCGGCGGAGAGTTACAGCGCGTTGAACTTGCTCGCGCCTGGTGCCAATTAATCAGCGATAACCAAGTACAAAACACACTTTTATTATTGGATGAACCCACTTCCGCGCTAGACATCCACCAAACCGAAAAGCTTTATCAACATTTACAACTGTTTGTGTCCCAAGGCGGCAGCGTCATCATCGTCGAGCACGATATTAACCAAGCCGCCCGCTACTGCGATCAAATAGTGTTATTAAAAAATGGCCAATGCCTAAAGGCAGGACAAGCACAACAGGTGTTTACCGCCACCAACCTTAATCATTGTTTTGATGTGCAGGGCAGCTTAATCCCCCACCCTCAGCACACATCAATGACGTTTAGTTTATGAGGACGATTTATGAGTAACAAAATCACGCAATCCATTGCCAATGCCAGCTTACTGTTGCGCCAACAACACAGCGCTATCTTGTCAACGCACAGCCTAAGTGTGGAAGGTTTTCCCTTTGGCTCAATCACGCCCTTTTTGCTTACCAATCATGGGGACATCGTGATTTATGCCTCAGACATTGCCCAGCACTCACGCAACATGAAAAGCAATCCCAAAGTAAGCTTATTTATTCATGACCCCAGTGAGCATGATTCTCAAGCCAATGCGCGAGTAACCGTATTAGGAGAAGCCAGCGTCGACGCCGTGGCACAATCCGATATCGACCGCTACTTCCGCCTGTTTCCACAAGCCAAGGCATATGAACAAACTCACGATTTTCGCTTTTACCTGATTAAAACCGTGCGGGTACGCTACATTGGCGGATTTGGTGAAATTTACTGGTTACCGGAAGACCTATGGCGTCAATCCTTTGTGGATATTGGCGAAGCCGAGTTAAGTGCTATTGAACACATGCACGACGATCACGCCGATGCACTTGAAGCCATCGCCCAAGCACACCAAGCCGCTGTAGCAATCTCTGTTAAAGAAAGAAACGCGTTAGAAAAAAACGGCGCAGAAATCACGGCTGAAGAAAAAGCCGCTGTAGAAAGCACGGACGTAAAGGGAAGCACAGAGGAAAACACACCAGAATTACTCAGCATTTTGCACAACGGAATGCATTTACGCATTCAAGACAAAACGCAATTTGTGCCCTTCGTGACGCCCATCAGTGCGCCAGAAGAGATGCGTAAAGCCGTTGTAGAAGTCACCAAACAAGCAAGAATGCAACTGGCCAGTTAAAGTTGACTCATTTGGCGGGAAACCCCGCCAAACACCTCATCCATTAGTCTAAATCACCGTGTTTAGTCGCAAAAAACGCTTCAAAACAAGAATCCCTGTCTAAACTTAATACTGAGACCGCAATCCACTCACGGGCAGGATAAGTATTTATGATAGAGCTGATTTACATAAGCCGGGCAAACGCCCCTCTTTCCGAGCAGGCATTATCAGACTTACTCAAAACATGCCGCAGAAATAACAGTAAACTCAATATCACCGGGTTGTTGCTTTACGATGGTGGCAATACCTTTATTCAGCTGTTGGAAGGAGAAGATTTAGTGGTGGACGATCTCTACCGCAAAATTGCCTCCGATAACGCCCATACCGATGTTCATGTGCTTTCCCAATCCACAATCACGACGCGACACTTTTCAAAATGGCGTATGGGGTTTCGCGCGATGACCAAACACGCCTTGCATTCTATTACGGGCTGCAACGCGTTAAGCGAAGACGACTGTGTGTTCAAAACCTTGCGTCAAAAACCCGAATTAGCGCGTCTTGTCATTAATTATTTTAAAAGCAAAGCACCTGAAGAAACGGAGAATCAACAGGGGGTGTAGCCCAATACCTCAGGTGCTCACAAGGCCTTAACGTTAACTTTTCGCGTTAAACAACTTACCTCGCGCAGCATGCAGCTTTTTATAGCTTTCCACTAAGCGCAAGTGCTTATCTAAGCCTTCAAGCTGCATGTTGGTCTCGGTTAAACCGTAAAAACGAACACTGCCATCAACCGTCCCCACCACATTTTGCATGATGTCTTTACCAAACATGCGTGATAAATTTTCGATAAAGTGCTCAACTTCCAGCTCGTCATCTAGCGTAATTTCTAATACGGCGTGTACCGCTTGGTAAAAGAGCCTGCGTTCAACGGTGTTATCGTTGTATTGCAAGAACATTTCTACCAACTCAATGGCTTCTTCGGTATTGCCCAAAGCCAGGTAAATAAGGATTTTCAACTCAAGAATCGTTAGTTGCCCAGAAACCGTATTTTCATCAAACTCAATACCAATCAAGGTAATGATGTCTGTGTAATTATCCAGCTCGCTGTCTTCTAAACGCTGAACTAACGCCTGAAGCTGCTCATCATTCAATCGTTGAATATTCAAAATATCTTCACGGAAATCCAGCGACTTATTGGTGTTATCCCACACTAAATCTTCCACGCCATAAACTTCGGAATACTCAGGCACAATGATACGGCATGCATGACCAATTAAGTCGTATTCAGCCACATAAACTTCTTTGCCAATGTCCGCCATAATAGACAACATGCGCTCGCATTCTTCTTCGGTCGTGCCAGAAAAATCCCACTCACAGAAGTCGTAATCCGCTTTATTGCTGAAGAAGCGCCATGAAATCACGCCTGTTGAATCAATAAAGTGTTCAACGAAGTTTTCAGGTTCACTCACTTCCATGCTATTGAAAGTAGGCAAAGGTATATCGTTCAAGCCTTCAAAACTGCGACCTTGCAACAGCTCAGTTAAGCTGCGTTCCAGAGCCACTTGAAAACTGGGGTGACCACCAAATGACGAGAATACACCACCGGTTTTAGGGTTCATCAATGTGACGTTCATCACCGGAAATTGCCCGCCCAATGACGCATCTTTAATCACCAATGGAAAGCCTTGTGCTTCTAACGCTGCAATGCCCGCCATGATGCTTGGGTACTTTTCTAGCACGGATTTTGGCACGTCCGGCAAAACAATTTCTTGCTCGATGATTTGGCGTTTTACTGCTCGCTCAAAAATCTCCGACAAACACTGCACTTTGGCTTCATTTAAGTTATTGCCCGCGCTCATGCCGTTACTTAAATACAAATTCTCGATAAGGTTTGAAGGCACATACACCGTTTCGCCATCCGATTGACGCACAAACGGCAGCGCACAAATACCACGCTTAGCGTTACCCGAGTTAGTGTCGATTAAATGAGAACCACGCAACTCCCCTTGTGGGTTATATATCTCGCGCATGTAGTCATCTAACAAGCCTTGTGGTAACGCATCATCTTCGCTCAGTGGGAACCAACGCTCATTGGGGTAATGCACAAAATCGCTGTTGGCAATATCCTCGCCCCAGAATTGGTCGTTATAAAAGAAATTACAATTCAAACGCTCAATGAACTCGCCCAAAGCAGAGCACAACGCACTTTCTTTAGTGGCCCCTTTACCATTGGTGAAACACATTGGCGAGGCGGCATCGCGAATATGCAAAGACCACACATTCGGCACTAAGTTACGCCACGAGGAAATCTCAATTTTCATTCCTAGCGATTCGATTATCGCCGTCATTTCCGAAATCGTTTGCTCAAGCGAAGCATCTTTGCCAGCAATAAAGGTTTGATGCTCAGCGTCCGGCGTCACGGTTAACATAGCTTGAGCATCATCATCTAAATTTTCCACCGTTTCGATGACAAACTCAGGCCCCGTTTGCACCACTTTTTTCACCGTACAACGGTCGATAGAGCGCAAAATACCTTGACGGTCCTTTTCTGAAATATGTTCCGGTAGCTCCACTTGAATCTTAAAGGTTTGCTTATAGCGATTTTCCGGATCGACAATATTATTCTGCGCAATGCGAATGCCATCCGTTGGGATCTCGCGGGCATTGCAATACACCTTCACAAAATACGCTGCACACAAAGCAGACGAGGCAAGGAAATAATCAAAAGGGCTAGGCGCAGAACCGTCACCTTTGTAGCGAATGGGTTGGTCTGCAATCACAGAGAAGTCGTCGAATCGCGCATCAAGACGCAAGTTATCGAGGTAATCTACTTTAATTTCCATTGAGCTTACTCAACTGTATGGCCGAACGCGCGGCAAACTGAATTTGCGCGCATTATGAGCGTTGGCGTTAAAATATGAAAGAGGATATCCAAAGCCCTGCTTAAAAAAGCGCAGCACCGGGAAAACGCTACGACAAATACTCACCAAAGTGCTGTTTTAAGTAAGCCTTGGACTCTTTGGTGTAAAGCAAAGTGGTGTAGGCAATGTTCACATCTTCTCGAATAAACTTAGGCGAAGCACAGCGCATTTTTATTTCACTAATAATACGCGCTTCGTAAACAAAGCAGGCAATAGGGCTTTTTTCAAAACACGGTTTGAGCAAGGTGCTTGAATGCAATTTGGTTTGAATACCCAAAGCGAGAAATATCGATTCCGGGAACTCCCAAAACTTAGCAATGTGATACGTTAACTTTTTAGCATTGTTACGCAGCAGCCGAGTAAACGCCGCTGAACCCGGCTGCATGTCGGGGTGCACCACGGAAAACGCCTCAATCATTAACTGATAAATAATAATATTGCCCAAATTGCTCAATAATCCAGTCAAGCTAGCAAAGGAGGCCAACTCCTTTTGTTCTGAATTCGCTGCCAATTCACGCGCAATTTCACTAATGGATAAACTGTGCTGCCACACCTTCTCACCGTATTGCTTAAAGTAAATCGCATGTTGAGCAGTCAGCTGGCTCAAAAAGCCCTGTAAAACCCCTTCGTATAGGCCTTTTGCACCCAGTAACATAAACGCCCCTTTCAACTCGGTGATTTCTTTACCACTTCGGTTGTAAAAAGCTGAATTCGCTAACTGTATGACTTTGGCTGCAATGATCGGTTCTTGTTTTAACAATTCAACAATAACATCTGCATCAAATTCATCATGTTGTGTTTGCTTAATAATTTCTGTTAACGAGGCGGGTAAAATGGGCAAGCTTTTCAAAATGGCTTTAGGGGAAAGCAGCAACTTTTGAATTTTTTCGGCAATACAGGCAGATAATTCATCAACCGGTAAATTTAGCTCACTTTCACCAAACAGGAAGTGATAAAAATCCGTTTCGAATTGGTCTTCTACCGAAAGTGGGGGAGCCGTTTTCACCTCGCTCGCTTGCGCATTTCCTGAAGGGCTTAAGGAAGCATTCACTGTACCTTGACGTTTTAAAGCATTGCTTTTTAGAGCGTGACTGCTTGGTCCATTGTTCTGCCCCGTGGAAGCAGAGCGAAAAGAAGAAGACGGCGTTGATACCGTTCTAAGTGAGGGCCCTTGCGCTGCAATTACCGCCCCACCAACAGGATCCATCGGACCAAAAACCTTACCTAACAACCGCTTAAACATAGTACGCACTACCGAAGTATTAATAGACTGATATCGAAGGGCTTACACCTCTAATCAAACCACCATTAGCGCCCCAAAAAACAGCGCGCATTATACGGACAGTCTTTAATAATTCTAATGCTATATTGCATTAAAATCGCATTTTTTAAGCAATCCAGATCAATTTATTACCGAATTAATAAATTAATTTCACCAAGAAAAATATTTCTTCTTATTTAGCCGAAACTTAAAGCTTATTTTACTAGGCAATTATTTAACCTGCCTTAGCGGATTATTCCATTTCATTTGAACTCAACACCCACGCTTTCTTTATGCATCATTTAAGCTGAGTCAAAAAATAATTCACCCAATAAAAATAAAAACCAATTTAAAGCATAGAAGAAATAAAATATTGCGACTGATTAAACAACAAGTCGGATATGATTTCATTGAAAAGAGTAATTAAAATCTCTAATATCTGAAAACAGATACTCGCTTTAAAAGCTTATTATAATTATCAGATAAGGTTTATGGCCGATTTTAAAAGTAGTGCCGAAGAAATAGAGAAGCATTTTCATTCAAAACAGTACCAACTCATTGAAAAGATTGGAGAAGGTGGTTTTGGCATCGTTTACAAAGCCAAACAACATAGTACTCAACAGGTTGTTGCGATTAAGTTTTTGATGTTGCCCAATTCATTAAATGATCTGAAGAAACAGCGATATATCGAACGATTTCACCGAGAAGTTGACTTAATAAGTCGATTAAATCATCCAAATATCGTTCAAATAATTGATAAAGGTCAACATTCAAACCTACTCTATTCCGTATACGAATATATTGATGGACAATCATTAAAAGAACAGCTTCAGCGAAACGGCGCTTTAGATGTCGCCACCAGCGTCAGTGTGATGGCAAATGTATTGGACGCCCTTTCTCATGCCCATGAAAAGGGCGTTATCCACCGGGATATCAAGCCCGGTAACATCATGCTGTATCAAGTTGGCGCCAATACACACGTCAAAGTGTTGGATTTTGGTATTGGTGCATTGCAACAAGAAGCGCGCCATTTGGATTACAAAAGCCTAACCCTGACTCAAGAAACCCTAGGAACACCCGCGTATAGCGCGCCAGAACAGCTTCGAGGCGAGCCGCCTATCCCTCAAACCGACATTTATGTATGGGGCTTGGTGTTTCTTGAATGTTTAACGGGGAAGCCCGCCATTTCGGGCAGCAGTTTAGCGGCCATTTTCCACCAGCAATTAAGCACTGCTAACGTCCCTTTGGGCGTGCTAGCGGGGCATGAATCGGCCAATTTAATGCGGCGGGTGTTAAACAAAAAAGCACAAGAGCGACCCGCGAATGCGCTGGATTTATACCACCAATTTACCAAAATAAACTTTTCCAACCTCATCACACCATCGGCAAGTCTGCCCCAAAACGCGCAATCAAAGGCCCACACGCGCACAAGCAATGGGCTTAACGCCGATTTCACCAGCACACACACGCAGCACACACAGGTTACTGAGCGAAAGCAAATTGCCGTGTTAAGCCTGATTGTTGGCTTTGAACAACAGCAACACGTTAGCGTGCAACAACAAGAGGCCCTAGACGCCCTTCTGTTCGATCAACAGCAGCAATGTATCGACATTGCGCTGCGCTATGGCGCGTACCACGCAGGAACCCTTGCCGATACCTTGTTGTTTTACTTTGGTTACCCGCAAGCCACCGACAACGACAGCCGCCTTTGCAGCCGCACCGCATTAGAGATCGCAAGCACGTTGCAAAAAAGAAGCGCACTACTGCAACAAACTCATGGTGTAACTTGCCACGCTCGCATGGGAATGCAGATTGGTATGATGCTGAGCTTATCGGGGAATGTGCCAGAGGGAAAAATCGCGCGTGATGCTAACGAGCTAAGCCGACAAGCACAGCCTAACCATATTTTATGCTCTGAAAATGTCAGGCAACGACTGAGCACGCATTTACGCTTCGAGCAATACCGCGCAACATCCCCATCTCAAACCACAGCACCCACCTTTGCGCTAATGGGTGAATTAAGGCTTGAGGCATTTGGCTTTATCCGAGGCACACAAAAAAGCCCCATATTCGTTGGCCGAGATGACGAATTGCAAAAGCTGCATGATTGCGTACACGCAAGTACAAGCCCCATTCATATTCAAGGTGAGGCTGGCGTGGGCAAATCTCGCTTGATTTATGAACTGCGGAACCGATGCCAACAACACTGGCACTTAATCGCGCAATGTTTACCTGAATATAAAAGCAATGCCCTGCACCCTATTTTGAACCTTATCCGATTCAAATTTTCCCTTGAATCTATCGAGCCGGAACGGGCTCACGATCAATTACAGCAGGCATTAATGCCTGTAACCATGCCAAGCGAACATAAAAAGCAAGGCTTGATGGTGCTGCTCTCATGGTTAAATTTACCCATGCCAGAAGCCCACTTACTGGCAAATTTATCGCCAGACGTGCAAAAGCAACGATTATTCAATGTGCTCGCCCAGCTGCTTTGCTTACCCAGCCTAAACGCGCACGCAGCCTCGTCATATCAGGGCAGCTTGTTCGTATTTGAAGACATGCATTGGGCAGATCCCACCAGCATCGCCTTCATCGAATACATGATGTCATCCGAAGTATTTCAGCAGTCTAACCACAGCTGGCTAACCACATCACGAGAACCGCTGCCCGATGCGCTCAATCAAAGCCCTTTTCAAACGATATCGCTTAAAAAGCTCACGCAACAGAGCACCGAGTCGTTTATTCGTTACCTTTTCGAAGGCCAGCCCGTTGCAACACAGCTGCTAGAAATGCTGCTGGAACGCACCGATGGTGTTCCTTTATTCATTGAAGAACTTGTCGGTTTTTTACAGTCTCAAAAGCGTGTACACAAGGTAAATGGTCAGTACAACTTTGTGGATGAAACCGCAAAATCTCAAATTCCGCTCACTCTTCGTGATTCGTTGCAACACAAGCTCGATGCCCTCACATTTGGCAAAGATACGGTGCAGCTTGCTGCCGCGATAGGCCGAGAATTTGACTACCGTTTATTAACGCTGGCATCCACAAAAGAAGAAGCGCAAGTTCAGCACGATTTAGAAAATCTCCTTCATGCTGAGTTGATTTTCCGACAGCGCAAAGTGGATGGTGATAGCTACTTGTTCAAACACGCATTGGTGCGTGATGCCGCCTACGACAGCATGGGGACGGCAACGCAAAGATGTGTGCATCACGCCATTGCTTTGGCCATAACCAATGAGCCAAACCGTTCGATTTCACCCACGATTGTTGCCCAGCACTTTGCCTTGGCTGAAGACTACGAGCAAGCCACGTATTATGGACTATTGGGCATGAAGGCTGCGGTGCAAACCTCATCAAACCAAGAAGCGATTAGCCTGGGGCAATCGGTCATGACATGGAGCGAGAATGCGCGTCATCCCAACTTTCAGCACCTTGGCGCTTTATTCACTATCGAAACCCAGTTGCCCGCACAGCTTTCCTTATTTGGATACGGCTCAGAGCAAGTGCAAGCGTCTACACAAGCCGCCAGCCAACTCATAAACTCAGTGCAAAACCCATCATTCAATGCACTTGGGCAAACCCAGCAGGGAAAAAGCGATCTCGATAACACTGCGCTGTTAGATGATGACACCCAAACCTTAGAGAACATCGATACCACGGGCGTGTCATTACTGCTTTCTGGGCTGGGCATCGACAGTGCCTACCTGTTCCAAGAAAAGCTCGATGAAATTCACTTTAAAATCACCTGGACTGAGTACCTCTTCGAGCATTACAAACCAAACCGTTATCGCGCCGAAGCGCTGGGGCAATCGTTGCTAAAACGCTATGCGCCGCAATCAACAAAAGCCCCCTTTAGCGATAAAAACCGCCAAAAGTACATGACGGTTAAACTGCATTTAGCGCAAAACTACATGACGCTTGGTCAGCATCAAAAAGCCCGGGAATACTATCAAGCGGCACTGGCGTTATACGACGATGAACAAGACAAAACCTTAGCCGCAGAATATGGCACAGAGGCAAAGTCGCAAAATCTATCGCTCTCTGCTGAAGTGGATTTAATGTTTGGCGAGGTGAGTTTGGCTTATAGTAAGCTTGCCCAAGCGCTGCAACATGCCGATAAACTGGGGCACAACACCTCGGTCATCTTCGCCCATATCGTTATTGCTCAAGTTGCCGCATTTGATAAAGACTATGATCGCGTTATCGCCATCACCAAAGAGTACGAAGCCAAGTACGGAGATACCGCATCGTATTTTGAGTGCTACCTGTACTTGTATTACCACTGTGCAACCGATAACACCGAAGCGGCTTTGCAAGCCCTCGAACAACAAATCAACACAGGTCAACTCTTTGCCATTAGCTACTATGTCACGCATTTGGCAGAAGCTTATTTACGTCAGAATGAGGTGAAAAAAGCCACTGAACTCATGCAGCGATGGTTACAAAACGCCATTGAAAATGACGATATTGGCGCACTGCCATTTTTGAAAAAAGTGATGGCAGACTGTTATTACCATCAAGACCGCTCACTCACTCCCCGCGTTGAAGATTTGCTTGTGGAATCCATTCAAGCGGCGCACGCGCAACAGGCACATTACTTCGAACTGGAAAACCGAATTTTTCTTTGGACCTTGCAACACAAGGAACAAGCAGAAAAAGCCACGGAGGCCAAAAACCTCCAACACATACTCACATTAGCTAGCAAGGTTGAAGTAAGAGGTAACAGCAAGCTTTACCGTGACATGAAACAACTCAACGTCACAGCGCAGCTGAATAGCCGCCCGGTGAATGAACTGGATTAAAAACATGACAAATAGCGAGTTAAGCACTGATAAAAATGCATTCAATACTGTCGATCCAAGGAACCGACTCGTCGTAAGAGATTCCGATACGTGGAACGCCGTTTGGGGACTGGTCACTGCCTATTATTGGGCTTCCCACCTCCCGCAAGACATTGACTGGTGCAAAGTTAACGAAAGATTAAATGATAAGAGCGTATCCACTG
>CAXRCC010000260.1:0-7952 GCA_964228975.1 Paraneptunicella sp.
CTGCACTTTCAACGCCATTAAAGCACCTGTTTACCGGGTTGGTTGCGCAGTATGGTGAAGGCTCGATAACACACAATGAATTTAGCTTATACCGCAAAGTTATTCGTGTGGATTTGCAAAACAGCCGGACCTCTGAACACCGCTTTATTTCAGTGGTGGATTGCCCAACGTGCTCCTCTATTCCAGATAATTCACCTGAAACGGCGAGTATTCAACTCCACCCTCAGATGAAGGCGCAGGGCTCGGATTCTCGTGTTGAAAATAAAAAGCTTGGATTAACGAGCCTAAAGAGAGATTTCAACGACAGGCATATTGGCTTGGTTAAACATGTTTACTACAGCTTATCGTCTAACCTTATGCCGATGTTTTCCGCTGAATTGCCGATTATGCATACTAGCGAAGTGGAGAGCGGTTATGGTCGCAGTGAAACGCGACAAAATGCCGAAATGGTGGCTATTTTAGAAACGCTGGAGCGTCACGGTGGGCATTCTCCTAAGGGGCAAAAAACCGTTGTAAGAGGCAGCTACAATCAGCTTAAAGATAGCGCCCTAAATCCGCGAGATCTCATTTTGCACAGTGCTGATATTCAAACCTTGGATGAGCATGTGTTGCAGCCCTATTCTGACGATTTGCAGTGCAGCTGGGTATGGTGCAGTTCGTTGTTAAAAAACAAGCCTGTTTTAATTCCTGAACAGTCTATTTTCTACTATCTCCTCAATACGCCAGAAACCAAAGTAAATCGCTTTGTGTATGAAACCTCCAACGGCTGTGCATTAGGCGGGGCACTTGAAGAAGCCATTTTTTATGGTTTATTGGAGCTTGTTGAGCGCGATGCGTATCTCACAACTTGGTACGGTCAGTTTACGCCACGAGAAATTGATTTACGCAGTATTGAAGATGACCGCATTCAGAGCTTATTAGATAGAACAGATGCCAGAGGCCTTGAACTGCACGTGTTTGATATGCGGGTGGGGATTGATGTGCCTATTGTTTGGTGCATGATTGTTGACCCTTCCCCCGATGCGCCCGTGAAGTCCTATTGTGCAGCAGGTGCGCATTTAGTTCCCGAAAATGCGATTTATAGCGGCTTAATAGAAGTCACTACTTCAATGGGGGTTTACCAAGAATCGATGCCACCGTTGAAAGAAAAAGCGCGAGAAATGCTTGAGGACGATAGCAAGGTGCTGGAAATGCATGATCACGTGCTGTTATACAGTTTGCCAGAGTCATACGAGCGCTTGCAGTTTTTATTTTCAGACCAGCCAAAGGCCACATTAGATGAGGTGTATGGTCACCATTATCGTACGGCAAATCGCAATATTACCGACGATTTACACGAGCTTATGGATAAGGTGAAAGATTACGCAGACGATGTGATTGTTGCGGATCTCACGTTTGAAGAGCTACAGGATCACCAACTGTATTGTGTAAAGGTCATTGCGCCGGGTTTGATGCCGGTGACATTCGGGCATCAATATCGCCGCATTTCCCTTGAACGTATCAACAAATATGCACGGGCAGTGGGTAAAAAGCCATTCGACTCTGAGGATGACTTAAATCCATTCCCGCATAATTTCCCATAAGGCAATGACGATGAGCATGACGTTACAAGACGCATGGGGACTGGTTAGCGATCGCAGATTTGATAATCTGGAGATGCCGATTCTTGATGATCCCATTCATTACGGTGCTAAGGCAGATGTTGGAGAACACGAGGGGGAATTCTTATCGTTAAGTACTGACTTTCCTCGACAAGCCGGGCTTTTTTCGGACTTTTTAACAGGAAAAACGTCAGCGTTGGCATCTTTGCCTTTTGAGTCCCGATTAAGCGGGCTATTTAGGTATTTGGCGTCACCTATGCGCTATGAGCCGCTTAATTTGCCGGATGTTCATTATCCCTTAAGCTCATTTGGTGGACTGTCTTCATGTGGCATTAAATTCATAAGGCGTCACCCCAAACACGAAAAACAAGCTCAAGTTTATTGTTTTAATGGCAATTATCATGCCTTGGAAAAACAAGCAGAAAATGTTGAATGGGATGTAGCATTAAGCGAAAACCAATGGCTAATTTGTATTGTCGGTCAATATTGGACGGTGGGCCGTAAGTACGGTGATTTCGCGCCAATGGGTGTGGTTTTAGACTCTGGTATCGTGCTTGCTCAACTGCAGTATTTATTGAACCTGTTTGGTTTGCCTTGTCATACGGGCTACAACGGTTTAAAAGCACTTAACCAGAAGCTCATCCCCGATGCGAGCTTTCAACAAGTATTAGCGGCTGTTACGGTGGATGTGCCCGAATCCGCTAACACTCTGCTTGAACAAGGCCAGTGGGAACCACTAACCGTTGCGACATATCAAGAGCCTAAAGGGTTAATGCAACGTTTTGCGTTACTTAAAGACAGTGTCAGCTTACTGTCCTGTGAATATGAAGGACGCTGGCCCAGTCCCTTCCAATACGAAGCCGATGATGATTTGCACTCGAGTTTGCCGCAAAAGGATATGTTGGATGTGTTTTATAATCGCACAGCGTCTAACGACCGATTAGGGTTTTCTCAAGTTAACAAAGCGCTTAACAGCACCTTCTTAAAGCAATTCATGCAAGTGCTACAACAGCTGAAAACCCGCCGGGATCGCTTGCCACTGGAAGATAAGTTACTGATTAACGTGGCTTGGATGAACACGTCAGGGCCCGCAATGGGCATGTATGATGAGAGGGGCGAGCCTACCTTTATTGCTCAAGACGAAAAGCAATTTCATCGCATTCTTCAAGATTGCCTCTACAGCGATAATCAAAAGTACAACTTTTCCAGCATGACACTGGAGCTGTTTATATCTGTTGATACGGCAGAAGTGTCTCGGATTGCTGGCAATAGCGCATTTCGAGCTGCGCATATGGCGGCGGGCGCGGTTGTGCACGATGTGTGTCTTGCTGCTTCGCTTTTTGATGGCTTTGCAAGGCCTGCACGTATGTTCCGTGATACCCAAAAACAACAGTGTTTAGGATTAGAGGGGCAGCTGCTTATTCAGGTGCTCGTGGGTTTTAATCGATACAACAATTTTGCCCTAACAATACTATGACAACACAAACTCAACGTCAGTGGTCTGCATTTCATATTTTTATGCACGACGCCAATAAGCAGGATCCATTTATACAAGAATGGTTAATCGTTAAGGCCAAAGCCATTGTGGCGCAAAAAGAGGCGGAAAGTTGGTTCTTCTTACGTTATTGGGAGGGCGGCCCGCACTTGAGAATCCGCTTCTTAAATTTAAAAAATGAAGCGCAAGTGTTAGCGCAGATTCAAGAAGGCGTGAAACCCTATTTGGCTGACGTTGCCCTAAGTGCAGAGGAATATTATGCAGGCCATCTTTTTGATGGAGAACCTGTTGATGTTGCAAATTTGGATTGGCACAACGATGGCGAGGTTGTCATGTACCCCTATGAACCGGAGTACGAACGCTATGGCGGCACAAACGCCATTATTGTGAACGAAGAGCTTTTCTATGCTTCAAGCCAAATTGCGGCGGCAGTGATTAACGCAACAGCAGGAAAATTTGAGCAAAGATTGCAGTTAAGTTTGAAGTTTATGGCTTGCAGTATTTTTGCCATTGCACCACATCATGATGCGTTAAAAATGTTTGCTACGCATTACGCTGAATTTTGGCGAGGTCATGCACAAGGCGTCGATGCCTCAAGTCCGCCCGAGGCATCCGCACAGTTAAAGCAAAGCCTTGATGTTTTTATGCAAGAAAGCATCAATGGTACAGCAACTGGTGCCATTGCGATGTGGATTGCCTTATTAAAGCAGAGTGTGGAGCGCTTTCGTAAGGTTTTCATGGAGGGGGAATTAATCTCTCCTGTTGATGGTGCGAAAGTTGAAACACAAGAGCAGTTTCAAATGAGTTTGATGAGCATGATGGGATCGCAGATTCATATGTTAAATAACCGATTAGGCGTGTCGACAGCTTATGAATTTGTGTTGTCTTCTCGTATTCGCGACGCGCTAACGGTTTCCGGGGAGTAAGGACTAACCTATGTTCAGTGAATTGATATTAGCTTGGGCCAACATTAAACGACACCGTTTAAGAACTGCGCTACTGCTTTTTACAATCTGCACTGGCTTTTTAATTTTTGGCGTGCTTGGAACGTTAAACTTCTCCATGTTAGGTGGCAGCGATGTTTTTGCTCAAAGTCGCTTAATGACCATCAGCCAAGGCGGGCTCACCAATCCGCTTCCGCTGTCTTACCAGCAGCG
Source organism: Paraneptunicella sp. (assembly GCA_964228975.1). Classification (GTDB taxonomy): domain Bacteria; phylum Pseudomonadota; class Gammaproteobacteria; order Enterobacterales; family Alteromonadaceae; genus Paraneptunicella. The sequence goes on from CAXRCC010000260.1 coordinate 4,254, forward strand.
AATTGCCCGCATTGAAGGCGTTCAATCGGTTGGGCATGCCACGTGGTTTGGTTTGCATTATCAAGACACCGACCAAGATATTATGTCGTTTGCTGCGGATGCAGAAAATTGGATTCTACAGCACCCTGAAATGGAGATGTCGGATGACGCTATTCGTGAATTTCTCAACACGAAAAACGGGTTGTTGGTTAACTATCACATCGCGAATCGATTTGGTTGGAAGATTGGTGACATTGTTCCGCTAAAAAGCATTCTCTTCCAGCCAGAAAGTGGTGAGGGTTTTTGGTCTTTTAAAGTGAGTGGCTTCTTTACGACATCCGACGAATCTGGTGGGCGCAAATACGTTATCGCGCATTACGACTTTTTGAATGATAGCCGGGTTATTTGGCCAAACACGGTGGGAGCATACATTGTTGTGCCTGAGCCCGGCGCCGAGCCTAATGAATTAGCAACGCGCATAGACGACCACTTTTTGCGTTCCTCTCACAATACCTTCACAGCAACAGACAAGGCATTTCACGACGACTTCTTTAAGCAATTTGGCGACGTATTTTTCATCATTAAAAGCGTGGTGCTAATTTCGTTTTTATCCATCGTTATTGTGGTGGCAAGTACCATTGCATTAACCGTCAGACAGCGCACGCGTGACATTGGGGTGCTTAAAGTTATTGGGTATTCTAACGCCAAAATATTCCGCATTATTTACTTTGAAACCTTCATATTAGTGGCGCTTGGCAGCTTAATTGGCCTTGCTTGTGCCTTTGTGGTTAACAAAGTCATGATTTATTACTGGCCCATTATTCCCGATATCAATTTACCCAGTTTTGTCATGCTGCAAGCCTTGAGTATTGCGGGTGGGTTAGTGGTGATAGCGGGCTTAATTCCGAGTGTATTAGCCCTTGGAATGAAACCAGCGGAGGCGTTTAAGATCCATGAATAGGTTTCAGCTTTATGCATATTTCTTTTCGGTATCAACGCGCTTCATTTGGCAGCAAAAGTGGATGTCGTTAACGTCCATTGTGTCGATTACCTTGGTAATGGTGGTGCTCATTGGCTTTTTGTCTATGGCGAAAGGGTTTGAACACGCTTTATCGAGTTCGGGTTTAGAGCATACTGCAATTGGTTTGAGCTCGGATGCGGAAACCGAAATCACAAGCAGTATCGCGCAAGAAGAAGTGGATATTTTACAAGGCATTGTTAACCAAACATATGGTCAGAAAACCCCCATCTCGCCTGAGTTAGTAATTGTGGTTTCGGGTGATCTCAAAGACGGTGATGCCAAAATCAATATTAATTTACGAGGCCTCACGCCTAAAGGGTCTGCACTTCATGAAGGTTTTGAATTGGTGCAAGGACGAATGTTTACGCCAGGGACTGCTGAAATCATTGTAGGCGAGAACTTATCTCGACGAGTCGCGGGTTTGGAAATGGGGAAAACGGTTCGACTGGGCGGCGTGAATTGGCGTGTAGTGGGTATTTTTAAGCTGCAAGGGAATTTGTTCGAATCCGAAGCTTGGGCCAGTGTAAAAACCGTTCAAAGTGACTTTGAGCGTCAAAACATGTATCAGTCGGTTCGTATTCCGATTGTGAACGACGATGCTATTTTCGATTTAAGTTTGGCAATGGGTGAAGAACGCCGCTTGGATACTATTTTGCAAACCGAAAAAGCGCACTTTGAGCAACAGTCGAGTAGCACAACAGGACTAATTACGTATATCGGCTGGCCCCTCGCCATCATTCTTTCCATTGGTGCTTTTAGCGGCACCTTCAACAGTTTAAAAATGGCGGTGGATGCACGCCAACATGAGCTTCGTATTTTAGGTTTATTGGGTTTTAGGCGCACCATCGCGTTTACCATGATGATGTATGAAGCGCTTATCTTTTCGGTGTTAGGTGCGTTGCTTGGCATTGCCGTTTCATTCTTTTTATTCGATGGCTTGTTGACCTCAACATTCGGTAGCAGCTTTAACACAGTTTCATTCGCACTAAGAGTGGATTGGGCCACGTCAGCTCAAGCATTTGGCTTGGCATTACTCGTTGGGATTTTGTCGGGCTTGATTCCGGCTTATTCGAGTACACGAGTGGGCATCGGCAAAAAATAAAAGGCACATAAATCATGAGTGAAAAAATAAAAGCGTTAAATGAATTGCGAATCGATAGTGCCAGCAGACATTCCGGCGCAACGGAGGCAAAGCGCAATTGGTTGGTGCTTGGTGTAATAGCGTTGTGTATAGCGGCTTATTTTGGTTACGACGCGCTTTCTTCTAAAGAAGATAAATCGCAACAGCAACTCAACAAAATTGCGCAACAACTGGAGCGAGCAACAGGCAAAGAAGCGCCCGCGAAAAGTGAAGCGAAAAAGGCCATTCTGAGTCCATCTCAAAGCACCCATGAAAACAGTATTTTAGAAGTTTCTGGTCATATTACGGCGCAACGTATTGCTACGGTTTCGGCCAAAACGATTGGCTTGATAGAAGAGGTGTACGTTGAGGAAGGTTTGTACGTAGAAAAAGGGCAAGATTTAGCAAGGTTAGATACGCGTTTAGCGGAATTGAATTTGAAGCTTGCGGTGAACCGTCGTGCGCTGTATCAGGCCGATATCAATAAACGTGAAGCGGAAGTGATGGATGCAAAACGCAAATTAGCGCGGCAAAAAGCCTTGATGAAGACTAACTTTTCTAATCAATCCGATATCGACACTTTAACCATCAATTTAGCGGTGCTGAATGCCAGTTTAGAAACAGCAAAAACGAACCTTGCATTGAACGATATTGAAATTGAGCAGCTTAATAAACTCTTAGATGACCATATTATTCGCGCGCCCTTTTCTGGTGTGGTGACGGCTAAAAATGCTCAGCCGGGGGAAATCATCTCGCCAAGCTCGGCTGGTGGAGGTTATACCCGCACCGGGATTTGCACCATTGTCGATATGTCATCTTTGGAAATTGAAGTAGACGTGAATGAGTCGTTCTTAAACAAAATTTATCAAGGGCAGCCAATTAAGGCGGAGCTATATGCTTATGAAAATTGGGCATTTAATGGGCGAGTGAAGAACATTGTTCCCACGGTAGATCGTTCAAAGGCTACGGTTCGTGTCAGGATAGAAATTGAAGATAAATCCGAGCGTATTTTACCGAACATGGCTGTACGAGTAAGCTTCATTGAAGCTGATTCTGGAACCCGAGTAGGGATGAAATAACATGATCAAATTATCGCATGTGAAGAAGAGTTACTTCAGAAAAAACGCCGAAGTAAGAGTGTTTGAAGACTTAAATTTTGAGGTCAACGAAGGCGATTTTTATGCTGTGATGGGGCCGTCGGGAACCGGTAAAAGTACTTTTCTTAATATCGTGGGGGGCGTAGATAGCGTCGACGGCGGTGAGTATTGGTTTGGCGGTCAGCGCATAGACAGTTTCAGTGAAAGTCAGCTATCCGATTGGCGCTCACAGCATGTTGCATTCATATTTCAAAGTTTCAATCTCCTTAAAATTTTGAGCGCAGCGGAGAATGTGGAACTGCCTCTGTTATTAACCCGTTTGTCGTCGGCAGATAGAAAACGCCGGGTTAAAAAGGCATTAGAGCTTGTGGGGTTAGAAGAACGAGCAGAACATTTGCCAGAAGAGCTTTCTGGAGGACAGCAACAGCGCGTTGCGATAGCAAGGGCCATTGTTTCGGATACGCCTTTGATATTGTGTGATG
>CAXRCC010000261.1:0-9138 GCA_964228975.1 Paraneptunicella sp.
AAACGCGAGTTTTTCTTTTGGTAGAGCAATGTGAGCTGTATTCATCTAGATTTTAACCCTATTGTGCAGTGAGAGCATTACCACATCAAATCGTCCGGTACTTGGAAATCCGCGTACCAGTCATCTTCTTCGCTATCAGTAGTTGCTTCATTATTATTAGAATTATCCGCGCTAAAGACCACGGTATCGTTTACGTCTCGTTCTAAGATTTTTTCCGCTGCTACCATAGGAATAACAGCGTATTCTTCACCCTCTTTTGCTATAGCAAGCTTGCCCGCTTGTAGCAAAGATTGAATTCTGTTGGAAACCATCAAGCGTTTGATGATACTACCATCGGTGAAATTGAAGGTATTTTCCCCTTGAATGTCCTCTATTTTGTTCATGCTCACTAATTGCTTAATTTGATGAACAATCGCCTTTTTCTCTGCTTCTTCTTTTGCAGCGGCGCTAAGTGCCTGATCTTTAGCTTTTTTATCTGCTAATTGTTTTTCAACATTTAGCTTAGCCTCATCGACTACGACTTTCTTTTGAGTCCTTGCAACTTTGTTTTTCTTGCGCTTATCTTTATTAATTTTTTGAGCCTGCTTTTTATCTCCTAAGCCGGCTTTGAGGAGTTGTTCTTGCAAAGACAATGACATCTTTCGTACCTAATCAGTAATTCGTAATAAAAAAGTTAATAGATAGTAAGCAATATTTTGCACAAAAATAGCATGATTATCACCTAGAAATGCAAGACAATTTGTTCTTAATGCATAAAGCTTGTATGTTAGATAGCTCATATTCCATGTTTTTGAGATGCATCGTTGGTTATGTTTGATAAGAAGTTAAAAGTTGAAAAAGTTGAGCTGGTTAAAAAAGTGATTAGGCAGAACAACTATGGCGATTTCGCGAAATCCCACGAAGAATGCTTAGACTTAGGTATCAACGTTAACCGCCCCGCCCTAGACAACTTTGCGAAGAAGCTCAAACAATTAGATTTAGCCAAACGACCTCAATTGGAATTTGATGCCTCCGATCCGGCCATTCATTCCGACAACGTTGTTGATTATTTCGACCGAGTGCGCGGCGTTACTGCCATTGATACAAGCCCCCATTTCGACCACGCCGTGGTTGAAAGCATGACGCAACAACAAGCTCAAGAACGTCGCGAAGCCATCACTGTTGAATTAGGCGAGTTGAAAATTAGAGAACATGCCCTGCTTCAAGAGCTCACCCACATCTTAGGTAAATTTGAATCCTATTAAGTTTACCTTTTTACGGAAAATGCCGACCAAATAATTGTACATTTCTTGAAATTGTTTAAATCCTCGTCTAAACGTTAAGGTTCCTGCATTTTCAAGGTGAGTGGCAAGCAAATGATATTAAAGGATTCACAGGTACGTGTCGTGTCCTTCGTTGATGAAACATCCCGCTGTGCGGTGTTAGAAGGATTATTGTCTCATCAGCTCAATTATCAGGTGTTTAATACGCTTTCTCATGAAGAAACAGACACAACCAAGCCCATTATTTGGCTTGCGCTGGTTGATTCAATAGATGCCATTGCCAATGCTGATATGCGCCATTATCACGCCAATCACGAGCAAATTTTATACATAATCTGTCAGCAACGTACCTGCATTTTGCCCACCCAATTTAGTCAAAATTCGGTGTTTTTAAGTGCCGGTATGACCTCGATTATCTTAGCAATAGAATATGCCGAACAACGCATCCTTCAACGCCAACACTTTCTACCTTCTGATATTGATGCCGCCTTTACCAAACTGCACTTTTATGGACGCTCTCCAACCTTTCTAAAAGCAGCAAATGTGATTAAAAAGGTCTCTAACACGGATACGAACGTGTTTATAAAAGGCGAAACAGGCACAGGCAAAGAGCTTACGGCGCGTACCATTCATTATTTAAGTGATCGTAAAGAAGAAGCGTTCATCCCCATTAACTGCGGAGCGTTTTCCGATGACCTTATATTAAGCGAGTTATTTGGTCATGAAAAAGGCGCATTTACGGGGGCGGATAAAAGTAAAGTCGGGTTGTTGGAAATGGCGCACAATGGCACGGTTTTTCTCGACGAAGTCGATAGCCTGTCATTAAAGGCTCAAGTCGCGTTATTGCGTTATTTACAAGATTTTGAAGTGCGTCGTTTAGGCAGTCGAGAATTCAAAAAGCTCAACGTACGTATTATTGCTGCAAGTAACGCTGATATGCCGCAAAAAATTAAATCAGGTGAGTTTCGAGAAGATCTCATGTATCGCCTAGATGTATTGCAGGTGATCTTACCCACGTTGCGCAAACGCGGCGAAGACATTCAGCTTTTGGCGCAACACTTTTTAGCGAGCATGGCACTGCGTAATAAAAACCAGGCAAAAGTTTTTCACCCTAGCCTAATAGCGGCAATGAAGGCGCATCATTGGGAAGGCAATGTAAGAGAGTTAGATAACTTTGTGAAACGTGCTTATGTTTTGTCTGATGGATACGTGATTGATGATGCATCGATATTGTCTTCAGACGCGGATGCTTCTGGCAATACGCCTTCCGATGACGGTCAAAGCGGTTTGGCTTGCATTACACAAAGCTTCCAGTCGGCAAAGGACAAGCTGATTTATCAGTTTGAACACGATTACCTTGCCAAGTTGCTGACGCATACGCACGGTAATATTTCCAAAGCGGCACAAATCGCTAAGAAAGAACGCCGCTCTTTTTGTCGTTTAATGGCAAAGCACGGATTTGAGCGTCGTCAGTTCCTTTCGTAACGCGTTCACTTACCGTTCTTATTTTCTGATGGCGCTTTGCGCTTCCCTCGCCTCTTTAGTTCATTGCTATTTTAAAGCCTTACAGCGAGTTTCATCGTATTTCTTTTGCGTTTGTCTTTTTGTTCCTAGCTTTTCATTTCTGACCCTCCGTTTCTAGGTGTGCATTTCTGGCCATCCGTTTCTAGTTGTCCATTTTTGATTTTCCATTCCTGATCCTCCGTTTCTGTCTCTTGTTGCGGGCTTTTTACGGCGCTTGCGTCATTCACAACCTTAATCACCTTTATGGTAGTTATCATTAGCTTTGAATGATTCATATTATTAGAACGTTTTAATTCACTAAATTAACCTTTTAAATTTTTTATTACCTGCTAAATAAGAAAATTTCACATTAGAAAAAATTAATTTTCATAAATATTGAAATGTCTTTAAAAGGATGTATTTTTGACTTTGAGTATTGTTGGAAATCAATGCTTAAGAAATTCAATTTATTAACTTTATTGAACCAAGGTTTGCACTCCTATGATCACAGAAGAATTTGCAGAGCACTGGGGAAACCGTCTTCGTTGCTATTTGAAAGGACAAAACAACTTAAAGCAATTGGCACTTGCAAATGCGATTGGTGTAGAGGAAAGCACCATTTCTCGCTGGCTGTCGGGTGGAAACATTAAAGTCAGCCACCTTGTCTCGTTGTGCAATTATCTCGATATTTCATTGGACTGGCTCATCATGGGGCGCGGCACACCTGCCTTGCACAAGTTTGATGAAAAAGAGTCTATTCGCCTTAAACAGCTTCCCGAAAACATCCGAGAAGATATCTCAAGCCTCATCAAAAACCTAAGTGAAGCGGCGGAACAAAGCCAACATTAAATTGAAAATATGCAAGATTTTTGAGCGATCTTGCATAACACGCAAGTAACTTGCATAACAAACATGACAATTCATTTTCACTTATGAAAAACAAAGGTTATCTTACTTGGCAAAACAGAAAGATGATTTTTGACATTTCACATAGTGTTAAAAAAACGAAACAAAAGGGTAAATCCATGTTCGGTAAATCGACATTGACTTTAAGCAAGACAATTAAGAAGAGTATTTCTGTCATTGCTATCGCGATGATCTCAATGGGTGTTCAAGCCAATAATTTTAAGCTTGATAAAACACGCATCGTGTTAGACGAAGACACTCGCAGAGATGAGATCCGTATCTACAACGAATCGGATGGTTTGCAAAGTTTCAAGGTTTCGTTAATCGAAATGGAAATGAACGAGGAAGGCTCTTTGGTTCAGGTCGAAAAATACGAGAATTCAGCGCAACCTTACCTGCGAATTGGGCCACGTGTATCACGAGATGTGAAGCCGCACAGCTTTCAAAAAGTCCGCATTATTAAGAAGAAAACCCCAAAACAAGGTGAATACCGATCTCACTTAGTGGTTGAGGCGTTAACGCAAGAGCCAATCAAGCAAGTGAGCGGCATTTTTATCCGCCCTAACCTGAAATACGTCATTCCGATTTTTGTGAGACAAGGTCAAGAGCCGAGCGAGTTGCGTATCGATAAACCGGGTGTGACCGACGATGGCAAGTTAGACATCATTCTAAGCAAAGTGGGTAACAGTTCTGTAAGTGGCAACATTGTAGTGCTGGATAAAAATAACGAAGAGCTGTTCAGAGCCAACCAGGTCAGTGTTTATCCAGAAGTGGAAAAGCGCCACCTCGCCACAGAATTATTGGTGGAAGATATCAAAGGTCATCCTATTTCCGTTGTATTTGAAGACCCAACCAATGACAACGAAATCATCACGCAGCAAGTTATCACTTTGTAATGGTGCGAGTTTTGGTCATCAAAACGCGAATATTTGAGCCGAATAAACTCGAGTAGAAACATTATTTTAAGCCCTGGAGCACTTAAACCATTTGCACAAATTCACTACCGAGATTGTGCCCACTTCTGCTGCTCCATGTTGTACAGGTAGAAGTAATTTCAGACCACGAAACAAAAAGCAAAAGTGTGGTTTAACTAACAATTTTTTATTCTTTGGGAGAATAATGATGAAAAAGACTTTAGTTGCATTAAGCATGTTAGCCGCTACTTCTGTAGCAAACGCAGAAACCTTCACAGTAGACGTAGATGTAGACGTAACACTTGGTGAGATCTTGCTTCAATTAACGCAAACACAAGCCATGGCTTTCCCACAAGTGAAAGTGGACGAAGCAACACAAGAAGGCTCTTACTGTGACGCAACGGACGGTGTAAACACGCGTGGTTTCAACGGCTTAAATGCGAACAACTCTAACAGCCTTTGCCCTGGTTTAGCCGGTGCGCGTTCTTTGGTTGAGTTCACAGGTGTACCTAATGCTGTTATCAGTGTGGCACGTACAGCGGCAACGCAAGACGAAAAAGGCATGCGTTTCACGGTAACTAACGGTGGTACGTCTAACCGTACACTTTCTGCTGACGGCGGCACAACATCTGTTGGTCTTAATGGTCGTGTAACACTTCAAGACAAAGACCTAGTAGAAGACGGCATCGTGTCATTCACATACGAAATCAGCGCTGCTTACCAGTAAGCCCTGACCTTTGTATTGCCACATTAGCGCCCTACTTTTGGGCGCTAATTCTTTTGCAGGAGAATAAAATGAAAAACCGCATTTACCGCGCACTTTTTGTAGCGGGCGCTGTAATGTCAGCCAGCCTCGCGCAAGCTGAAAACTTTTCTGTTGAGATTGAAGTGAATTCTGCAACGGGAACCATTCCGCTGATTGTACAAGAAAGCGCGGCTTTTACCTTCCCCATTATCAATATTGATGAGTCATCTACGGAAGGCTCTAGTTGTTTTGCTGATGGCTCCAGAAAGAATATTTATGTGGATGGCTTTTCAAGTCGAGGAACTCACACGACAGCAACCAGCATTTGTGCCGGTGAGACCGTTGCACCAGCAGGGATTAGAATTACAGGTGCGCCTAATGCATTGCTTACCATGACGCGTTCCGTACCAAGTCAAACACAAAGCGGTTTTGAATTTACCGGAACAGATGATGTGACCAACCCACGATTAGACACGGCGGGAGTTCACAATACCACGGTAGCTTCCACTTTGATTTTAAGAGACAAAGCAGCGGTTACCAGCGGCTTATTAAGCTTTTCTTATGATGTAACAGCGGCCTACCAATAGGTTTTTCCCATGTTCAAAGCTCCAATTCAAAGAGATAAGTTTCAGCAGGTGTTGTCTATCACCTTTGTTTCTCTGAGCATGGTGTTCAGCATGCCTCTAAGTGCTCAGGAAGAAAACGAAGAGGTTATGCTGGAATTACAACAAGTACGCCCTATCCAGTTCCCTAAAATTACCATTAATGAAGCCAGCCGTTTAGGCAGTGTTTGTGTGGCCAATGGTGCGATTAACCCCATTGGCAGTTTGTGTCCTAACGCACAAGGCCAAGCCGCATTATTTAGCGTGTCGGGCTCCAGCTATAAGGTGGTTTCGCTTTTTCAAAACACAGGCCCGGTTTCCTCACAAGGCTTTCAGTTTTCTACGCAAAGTGCGCCCATGACAACCACGCTCGATAGCAAGGGAACAAGAGATTTTCCCTTAGGCGGCTCACTGAAATTAATGAATAAAAATGCCGTGAGTGACGGCCGATTACAGTTTCAATTTGATATTTCAGTGGCGTATCAATAAGCCTTACCCTTTTTATGAAGTATTTATTCTTGAGCCTCGTGTGTTGTGTACTGTGTTGGCGAAGTGTTTGGGCTCAAGAAGAATTGGAGGACATAGTAGAAACGGATTTCATCTTCGCCGACTTCCAACTCGACAACCGCAAAACCGGTATTGAATTGGATCTTGCCACGCGAGATTACGAAACCTTCTTCATTGAACTGGATGTTTTTAATGAACACTTTGCCGCGGAATTAAGCTGCGACATCGATAATGAATTGTTGATTGGCGAGTTTTGGGACGGCCCAGTCGAAGTGCCTTTGGTCGGTGAGGAAGGTGAGAAACGTTACTTCATTGAAGACGACCTATGCTACTTCAACATCAATACCCTGCTCGATTTAAACATTAGAGTTCGCTTCGATTCCCACCGACAAATTTTCGCGGTATTAACCGCAGGTAAACACCCCAAAACACAAGAAATTAAACGTGAAGCACGTAAGCTGATGCTCGCGAAGCTCAACGCGCAAAAAGAATCCAGCCTTGAAATCAAAGACGATTACAAAGTTTTTACTGTACCTGTGATGGATTTAAGCACCAATGATCGTTGGCAAAACAATAACCATAGCCCAGGGCTTTACGCACAGAGTGTTTTTGATTTGCTCTACCATCAAGCCGATTTACAAGTGAATCATCAAAAAAGTGGTGATGTACGAGGCCGCGCGAAATTGTCTCGCAAAATTGGTTGGGGCGGCGATAAACTTCATTACGAGATGGGAGACATTCAAAGCGCTCGCCAAAGCTTATTCAGTGTACCCAGTCGCGGGCTTGGTTTTTCCTTGGGTGAGCGCAATACCTCTGGCGCACGAAATAGCCTCGACCTATCCGGTTACACCGAGCCTCACAGTGAAGTAGAGCTGTATAAAGATGATTTGCTCATCGATTTTCAACAGCTGGATGAAACGGGCTTTTATGAGTTCAAGAATGTTGATTTTCAAGACCAGTCTGTCGAGTATCGCGTGCGCATGACCAAGCCTTCTGGTGAAGTGGTTGTTACCCACATTGAGCGCCCGGGAGAACACGGATTAACCACTGGAGAATGGACGCCCAGCTTTGTGTACTTAGACAGCGCCCAAGGCGTATTCGAGTCTGGCAAGGGGAAAAGCTCATTGCTTGCCGCCGATGTGAATTATGCCCTGTCTAACGAGGAAGTGTTGATATTTGGCATTGAAAGCAAACTTGAAGAAGACAGAGAATCCCTGTTTCATGCGTCTTTAGAAGGCTGGCAATGGTTTGATGTGCGCACCACCTTAAATTTTGGTTATTTAGACAGTCACTGGCTATATAACGTAAATTTTAATCGCGGGTTAGGCTCCCATAATTTCAATTTTTCCAGTAGTCGATTATCCGCCAATAAGCAGCTTTCCACGAACCATTCTGCCAGTTGGGGCTGGGGCGCAAACGGCTATGCTACCAGCTTTAGCGCGACTCAGTCGGGCGCAGAAGACAGCCGAGTGCGAAGTTATTCAACGGATTTAGGCTACACCGCAACCAACTGGTCGTTGTCGCTAGAAGGACAACGCAGCGTATCGGAATCAAAAATTGGCGCAGACACAAACGATAACGTCTCTGTTTCGAGAAGCTTCTCAGCTGTCGCTTCAACCAACACCGCCATTGGTAATTTCAATTTGTCTTATCAGCGTCAACTTGGGTTTAGCTCGCAAAAATCACTGAATATCACGTACAGCCGCCCGTTTTATGGCATGAATGTGTCGACCGGATTGCGCTGGGACTTAACGCAAAAACGCAGCTCCTCCTCTATTCGCTTGTCGAAAACCTTCGACTACTTTCGGCTTAATTCCAACATTGGTTTTAGTAACTCATCGGGTTGGAGTTTAGGCTTTGGTATTTCTCTTGGGTTATTTGCTGATGATCCCATCACGAGCGTCAGCAGCAAATCGATGCGAGGCACCTCTAATGTGATCATGCAGCCGTTTTTAGATGTGAATGGCAACGGGATTTGGGATAAAGAAGAAATGTTCTTACCTGAAGTGTCGCTGCTGGAGCGCAAAAAGAAATTAGAAAAAGAAATCTCGGAAAACAAAATCACGCTTTACGGTGTAGATGCTTACGATCCTAAACTCTTTACAGTAGACGACACCGAGCTAGACAACCCGTTTATTGTGCCTAAATATCGCGACATTCGTATTGAGTCTCATCCCGGTGGTGAAGTCTCTTTTCAGGTGCCCTTTCAAGTGCATTATGAAATGGAAGGAGAAATTCAGCTTATTAAAGCCGATAAGGAAGTGGCGGCGAAAGTGGGACAAGTTCCCCTGCATTTGTATCGAATTTCGGAGAAAACGCCCAAATTAGTGAAAACCTTTTACAGTGAACCCGACGGTTTTTATGTGCTGGATAAGTTAAAATTTGGAGAATATCGTTTAACAGTGGATTCGGCGTACGTTGAAAAACAAGAGGTTACCTGCTCCCCTTGCGAATTTGAATTTAATACCGAAGATGCCGAAGACCATTTATTATTTGCGGACTTAATTACGCTCACCGCCAAAGCTGAGCCAGAAGCCTCCCCTGCACCTTAGCTTTCTGCGTCTTACTACATCATCTCCTTACACTACCTTAATACATCACTTCATTACACTACCTTACTGCATCACCTCATTGCATCTTAGTTTTTTACGTTGCTCTTGCTTTTTGTGCCCGTCCGCTGGCTTTTCTCTTTATTGCCG
>CAXRCC010000262.1:0-3144 GCA_964228975.1 Paraneptunicella sp.
AGCGGTCATGGATGACGTAAAGCGTGTTTTAACTGGCAATTCGCTTATCTCTTCCAGGCGTGTATCTCTGTCATGACGTTGGCTCGTTGCAACGTGCCGAGGTGAAGCGGTCATGGATGACGTAAAGCGTAAGCATCCATAAACTTCCCTAAATTCAGATTCTTGCCTACACTAAACTAGAAGCGCTAGATTATCGTTGTCCCGTTTCTGCCCCCTAGACCGAAGAACAGGAAATCGATGCAAAGGCTAAAGAACCTTTTTTACACGGGTTTACTTATCTCATTCCTATACGGAGCCTTGAATTATTTGGGGCTGATAGGCTTGAGTAATATCGGCCTGTACGATGCGCTAAGCCTGCGTTTTTATCAGCCTATTACATCGCGTACGGTCGTGGTGGAATTTAACCCTTCTTTATCAAAAAGCGACTTTTCCTCTTATCTCGACAGTATTTCGCAAGCCAAGCCAAGCGGCGTGATTTTGGTTTTGCCAGACGATGAAAACATGCAGTCGTGGAGTGAATTCGCGCAGGCGCAAAACCTGTCGTATGCCAAGCGTTTAGGCCTTGCGTTTGGCGACAGTGGAAAGGCGAGCATCCAAGAGCGTTCTGCGTGGCAGCCCAGTGCAGGCTATGTGTTACCACTCAGCGCGCTTCGAGGAATCAATCGCAGTTTGCCCATCTCGGCATCAGCCACACAACGCTTTCCCAGTTTCTTAAATGCCTATTTGGATACCGCTTTAGCATCATCTGAGTATGTTGAATCTGAGTATATTGATTTTGTTAACGTGCCGCGCAGTATTCCTTTTATCGCGATGCAAACCATACAGTCCCAGCCCTTTGCCGATGAGCTTTTTCAGAATCGCTTTGTGCTCATTACCGTAAAAGAACCGCACTTTCACAGCGGTGTAACAACCCCTTTTTATGTGGAAGGGTTGTCGATTAGCGAAATGCAGTATCAAGCGATGGCACTGGAAGCCATCATGAATAAGGCGTTCGTTTCTCCCCTTCCGCTTTGGGCTGGCATTGTGGTGTTAATGGGCGTTGCTGTTGCAGGCTTCTTGTTACTCACCAGCAATGAGCTGAAGTGGGCCAAAATTTTAATTCTCGCCTTGTTTGTTGTGGTGCTGCCGCTCATTTATGTGGGGTTCACAAGTTTGCGGTTTATTCCGCCATTAACGGAAGCCTTTTTGTCGATTTGCGTTGCTGCAAATATGTTTTTTTACGTCAAACGAAAAGAAGACAATGCCGTGCTGCTGAAAATTAATAACGAGGTACAAACACGGCTTAAGCACACGATTCTGCCTAAATCATTCACTCAGGGCGACGACCCGTGGAGCAAAATTGCCGTGCTCGTGCAGCAACAGCTGAAATTGCACCGTAGTATTTTCCTTGAAAAGGTGCCCGGCGATCACCGCGTCCGAGAAATCAACGCCATTAACTGCTCCATTGATGATATTCACGAAATGCGTCGCGACTTTTTACGAGAGCCTTATAAAAGTGCGATTAATGCTCGCAACCTTACCGAAACAAACCGACCCTATTTTAAACACAAAGCTGACAATGAAACCGAGTTTCTAATTCCGTTTTTAGTTGGCGTCGATGTACTGGGGTTTTGGGCGTTAACGGTAATTGATGAGGAAAATTGGAATCGCAAACGCTTTAACGCCAACGTGGAAAACATGGCGAACCAAATCAGCCAATTACTGCTTTATAAACAGCGCTGGGCTCGACGAGAAGAGCTGACTTTGTGGCGAAGATTGCGCGCCTGGTTTTACTCGGAAAACCAGTATTTGAACACGCTACACAACGTTGAACAATTAACCAAGAAAATCGACTTTATTCATCGCATGTTTGCCACGATGAATACCGCAACCATCATCTATGACCTTTTTGGTCAGGTGATAGAGATCAACCATGCAATGGAAGCTTTAGCGGAAAAACTGCATTTATCGGTATTCAATTTAAGCGCCTTATCGCTGTTGCATCATATCACCGGGTTGGATGAGGACCTGCTTCGCGGGCGGTTACGCGCCATCATATTGCATCAAAACAAAGAACAATTAGTGACCACCGTTGAGGTGGGAGAAGAAAGTTTTGTGTTGAGCGTGAGACCCATCACCTCTTCGGAAAATACGCTGAATAGCGATGCGCCCTTTAAAGTGCTTGGCCTGCTTTGTGAGTTTTTTGATGCAGCAGAAGTGCGCGATATTCAAAACATCGAGCGCAGTTTATACAGTCAATTTTCTGCACGGATAAAAAACCACTTATCGGCGATTCAAATGGCATCACTGCAAATAGAGCGCCACTTTGGTAATAAGGATGCGCAAATGGTGAGCCATATGATTCAAAGCGAGCTTCAAGATGCGGCCGAGGTGACGCGCAATACGCAAAAACTCATGCGAAGCATCAGTGAACGAAAAGAAAGCCGATTGTTGCCATTCGACGCTTTTAAACTCGTACAAACACGTGCCGAGGGCTTTCGTAACGACGGGCATGAGTTGCTGAACATTCATACGCAATTTCCAATATTTGTGAGTTTGGGATACGGCAACCTTGAACTGATTACGTCGGCGTTAGATGCGATTTTTACGGTACTGGAAGAAGACGCGATAGCCCCAAAAACCATCAAGGTGTCGGGAAAAAACCTGATTCGCAAAGGAAAAAGCTGGGTGTACATTCGATTTGTCAGCGAAGGCTATGGTTTGCCGCTGAATTACATCAATCAACTGCAATCTGGGGAAATCGGGCAAGGAGACAATACCAATATTTCTCAATTGGCTAAACTAATAAAAGAACTGAAAAGTTGGGGGATGGGGGCGAAGATAAAAAGTCGCCTCGGCAAAGGCTTAACAGTAATTGTGGCACTAGAGGGGGTGAATATTGAACACTGAACCAAAAAAAGTGCTGTTAGTTGAAGACCAAAAAGTCATCGCGTTAACCACGGAGTCTTGGCTAGTGGATAATGGCGCGCAAGTCGATGTTGCAGTCAACGGCAAAAAAGCCGCAATGTGCCTGCTAAATGGCTATTATGACTTGATCATCACCGACCTTATGATGCCGGAAATGGATGGCATTGAGCTGCTTACTTGGATGCAGAAAAAGGGTTTCGATAGCACAACGGTGGTTGTTAGCGGCGTGGATGAGCC
>CAXRCC010000263.1:0-9479 GCA_964228975.1 Paraneptunicella sp.
TCATCGGTACTGTCCTTATCGCGACAAAAATACCCCGTTCTTTCAAACTGCATACCCAAACCAACTTTAACCGTTTTGACAGATGGCTCAACAAAACCATGAATAACGGTTAACGATTCAGGGTTTAACGCTTCAGCAAGCTCAACCTTGTTCGGGTTCTCAACGTTAAATAAACGATCGTACAAACGAATTTCCGCTGCTACGGCTTCATTCGCCGCTAACCAATGGATCACTCCTTTTACCTTGCGGCCATCTGCCGGCGCTTTGCCCAACGTATCAGCATCGTAAGTACAGTAGATCGTAGTGATTTCACCGTTATCGTCTTTTTCAACACGCTCAGCTTTAATTACATAGGCATTACGCAAACGCACTTCTTTACCCAGTACTAAGCGTTTATATTTTTTGTTTGCCTCTTCACGGAAATCGTCTTTTTCAATCCAAATTTCTTTGGCAAAAGGAAGCTTTCTTGAACCCATTTCTTCTTTAGAAGGGTGATTAGGCGCATCGAGCCATTCCACATCACCATCGAAGTTCTCAATAATGATTTTGACTGGATCAAGAACAGCCATGGCGCGCGGCGCATTTTCGTTTAAGTCATCTCTCACGCAAGATTCAAGCACGCCCATTTCCACGACATTTTCTTGCTTGGTTACACCAATTCGAGAACAGAATTCACGCACAGAAGCAGGTGTGTAACCACGGCGGCGAATACCTGCACTGGTCGGCATACGAGGATCATCCCAACCCGATACATGGTTTTCTTCCACCAACTGAATCAATTTGCGCTTGCTTAAAACAGTGTATTCAAGGTTTAAGCGAGAGAACTCATATTGTCTTGGTGTACTTTCAATGCTGATATTCTCGATGACCCAATCGTACAAACGACGGTTATCTTGGAACTCCAGCGTACAAAGTGAATGGGAAATGTTTTCGATAGCATCCGAAATACAATGAGTGAAATCGTACATGGGGTAGATGCACCACTTATCACCTGTTTGGTGGTGGTGAGCAAAACGAATACGATAGATAACCGGGTCGCGCATGCAAATAAACGCTGAAGTCATGTCGATTTTAGCACGAAGGCAGCACTCACCTTCTTTGAAATCACCCGCCGCCATCTTCTCAAATAACGCCATGTTTTCTTCAGGCGAAGTATTGCGATAAGGGCTTTCTTTACCCGGTTCAGTGAGCGAACCACGCATTTCACGCATGGCCTCTTGGCTTGAAAAATCAACGTAGGCTAAGCCTTTTTCAATCAATTCTTTAGCGTAACCAAACAACTGTTCAAAATAGCCTGAAGAGTAACGTACATCGCCATCCCACTGATAACCTAACCAGCTTACATCTTCTTTAATCGCGTTAACGTAATCGATGTCTTCTTTTTCAGGGTTGGTGTCGTCAAAACGTAAGTTACAGGTTCCCTGATAGTCCTGTGCAATACCAAAGTTTAAGCAAATAGACTTGGCATGACCAATATGCAAATAGCCGTTAGGTTCCGGCGGAAAGCGTGTGTGCACAGAGGAATGCAGGCCTGCTTCTAAATCTTTATCAATAATTTGACGGATAAAATTGGTTGGGCGGGATTCAACCTCAGCCATGTTCAACAACCCCTAAATCTAATAATCGTTATACAAAAGGCGGACATTATATCGCATTAGGCGAGAACAAGTCAGCGATGAATTAAGAGAAAGCTGGAATATTTACAATCGTGAAATGACGTGTAAACAAGCACTCACATGTAAAACGTTTTAGATGAGAATATATGCGGACTCAACACAAGTTAACAAAAATTTAATTTTTCTTTGCGCTTATGGCAACCTTTGTGTTACAAGCATTTAAATAAAAATTAAAACGAGCATCTATTTAGCATTTTTTGCTCACGTACCCTTTGTTATTTCTGACATTTTTGTTTCTCAAAAACAACAAGCCGTAGTAAGAATACATGAAAGACAAAGCAACCTCTTTTGATATAGCCCATATGGCTGGCGTGTCTCAATCGACTGTTTCTCGTGCATTACGTAATAGCCCATTAGTTAGCATTGAAACACGCAACAAAATTAAAGAGATCGCCAAACAGTTAAACTACAAAGTCGATAAGAACGCGAGTAATTTAAGGCAACAACAAAGCAAAACTATTGCATTATTGTTGTTTGAAGACCCAACTTCCGACGACTCCAAAATTAATCCCTTCTTCTTAACGATGCTAGGAAGTATTACCCGTGCCTCCGCCAATGCTGGCTATGATTTGTTAATTTCATTTCAGCAATTTAGTAACGATTGGCACGCCGACTTCGAAGACACCCACAAAGCCGACGGTATTATTTTGTTGGGTTACGGTGACTTTATGAATTATCAAGACAAGCTCAATAAGCTTGTCAAACAAAGCACGCATTTTGTTCGCTGGGGTGCCATTAACGAAAATTCTCCGGGCATTACCATTGGTGGCGATAACTACAATGGCGGCAGAATTCTCACCGAGCACCTTCTTAATTTAGGGCATAAAAACTTTGTTTTTATCGGTGGAGCAAACAGCAGTTGCCCAGAGTTTCTTGACCGTTTTAATGGCTTTAAAGATGCCTTAAGTGCAGCCGAAATACTGTCGTCAAATCAAACAGCTAGGCACTGGGACGCAATTTCAACAGAAACATCTGGCTATAACGTGGGGAAGGCGCTGATCGAATCGGGGGAGAAATTCGATGCCATTGTATGCGCCAGTGATTTAATTGCTGTTGGTGTGATGAGCGCGTTGCAGGAAAGCAATCTTCGCGTACCAGAAGATGTTGCCCTAGTAGGGTACGACAACATTCCACTTTCAAAATTCACCTCGCCTCCTCTCACTACAATTCGGCAAAATACACAACTAGCCGGTGAGTACTTGGTCGATACCCTTGTTAAATTGATCAACAAACAAAGCGCTGAGAATATCTCGATTCCCGGTGAATTGGTTATTCGTAAGTCATGTGGAACAGACGAGGCTCTTACGCCGCAGCTTGCTCACAACCTTGAGTACGAAGAAACCATCTAGCATTTATCCTCAAACATAAAAAAAGCGCCTATATGATGTAGGCGCTTCTTATTATTAGGTATCGCTCTTTATGCTAAGCGAGTCGCTATTTAGGTTCTTTCACTCTTAGCGTTAGCAATCCAGCAAACATCATACTAATTCCACCAATTAACAGTGCATAAATCGGCTGATTATCAAAGACTCTGCTCACGAGGAAACCGAGAATGGATGCAGCCAGTATTTGCGGCAAGGTGATGAAGAAGTTAAATATCCCCATGTAAATGCCCATTTTATTGTTTGGTAAGGCATTCGCTAACAGGGCATAAGGAATGGAAAGAATCGAGGCAAACGCAAAACCCACACCGACCATAGAAAGCAGTAACCACGTTGGGTCTTTAATTAGCAAATAAGATATCAGCCCCAAACCACCTAGCGAAAGGTTGACTAGGTGTGCTACGCGTAAGTTTGTTTTCTTCACTAAAATCGGGATTACAACCGCGGCAACCGCCGTAAAGCCGTTGTAAGCGCCAAACAATACTCCCACCCAGTTTGCCCCTTCATTGTAAGCAGCCGACGTAGGATCGCTGCTACCAAAATGATAAGAAGTAATGGCGGGCGTGCTGTAAATCCACATTGAAAACAGTGGGAACCAAGAAAAGAACTGAACCCATGCCAGTTGCTTCATGGTTTCTGGCATCGAGAACAAGTCGTCCATCATCACTTTAAAACCGTTTGGCTTTTTGTCTGACGACGCTTCTCGCTTCGCAAATTGACCTGCAATTAATTGCGCCACACCGTAAGAAATTACCATGCCGCCCAATATGAAGAGTTGCATGTCTAAGTGGGCTTGAAATGCCGCAATGATGGCAGTGATGATAATGCCAATGGCAGTCCACAACATACCACCTTGATAGTACTTTTCTGCACTTCTTTTAACGTGAACAAAAGGCTCTGATTGAGCTTCCAAAGCCTGTGCTGCTTTTTCGAAAGCTTCTAACTCTTCAGGCGAATATTCTTTGGTGGAATAAACTGTCCACCATACTGCCGCAAGGAAAACACCGGCACCGAGGTAAAATGAATACTTCACTGTATCGGGAATCTCTCCCGCCGCTGCCGTATTACTAATATTAAAATACTCTGCAAACAAATAAGGCATGAGTGAAGCAACCGTACCACCTACTCCAATAAAAAAGCTTTGCAGCGCATAACCTGTCGGACGCTGCTTTTTCGGCAACATATCACCCACAAAGGCTCTAAACGGTTCCATAGAAACGTTAATCGACGCATCCATGATCCAAAGCATCCCAGCCGCTATCCACAAGTAAGGCGAATTCGGCATAATAATTAACGCTAAACTCGCAGCAAGGGCGCCCCACAAAAAGTAAGGTCGACGACGCCCCAGCTTATTCCACGTATTATCACTCATGTGCCCAATAATGGGCTGTACCACCAAGCCAGTTATCGGCGCAGCAATCGCAAGAATAGCCAAGTTACTGTAGTCAGCACCGAGTGTTTCAAAAATCCGGCTTACATTGGCGTTTTGTAATGCGAATCCAAATTGAATTCCCATAAAACCAAAGCACATATTGAATATCTGCGTAAAGCTCAATTCAGGTTTGGTTTTTTGCATATCATACTCCTCTTCACACTCGCCTTTTGCGTCACTAAAAGGCGTATTTCTTGTTTTTCTTTACGCGCAAGCCAGCTTTTCAAAAACTGTGTTTGGCCTATTTAAATATTAAGCATCCCGCTCGTCAGATACGGTAAACCAACTGATGGCTGAAATCGCTAAACACACTGCCGCGATCCAAAACACCACATTTTTATTCTCTGATTGGCTCATCACCAAGCCTACACCCAGGCTGGCAACCAGCTGCGGTAATACTACGGATAAATTGAACAGCCCCATATACAGGCCCATTTTGGATTGCTCGACTTTTTGAGACATGATGGCAAACGGCAAACTAATGGTGGCAGACCACCCCACACCTAATAACGCCATGACCACAAAGAAGAGCGTGGCACTTGCGCCAACAAAAGAAAGAAGAAGGTAACCAACAGACATAGATGCAATACAAACTGCATGAGTTTTTAAACTGCCTTTCGACTTCGCGATGGGTTGCAGTAATACCACAGGCAAAATTGCAGCCACTAATGAAAGAATAAGAAAGCCAATATTCACCTGCCCACCCACGTCATCACTGCTGATATCAGGTTGGTTGTATTGCAAAAAAGCGACCATGTAAATAAACATGGATTGAATCCCAACCCACGTGAATGAATGCGCAGCTAATACCTTTTGAAAACCGATATGCGGGTTACTTCCACCTTCTCGTTCCAGTAAGGTTTTACCCACAAACAAAACGGTCACCACAAAGCACACAATTTCTACAATAAAACTTTCAAATTGAATATCGAATAAGCGAGCAACCAGTGCGTAAATGCCGTAAATCAGAAAGCCCCACAATGGGCGGATGATCTTAACACCATCAATAAAGGAAACCGTGTGTTGTGCTTCGTCCTGAGCCGTGTCTGGCTCAATAGATTCAGGCTCTTTAACAAAGAAAACAGGCACAATGGAAAAAATAAGCACAAGCGCTGTGCCAAAATAAATGAGCGCGTAATTGCTCCAAAAAGAACCAATGGCATAAGCCAAAACTCCAAACGTACCGGACACCGTCTGCATCCATGTATAACCCCGTGTGCGCTCATGACCGTCCGGTGTAACATCGGCAATAATGCTTCGAGTAGGGTTAAAGCTTACGTTTATGGAGAGATCTAGCGCCAGCGCAACAGCAATGGCAACACCTAAAATGCCACTCAACCCGAGCGATGAGGAAATCACATCAATATTGGGCAGCGCCAACAATCCTAATGAAGCAAATACGCCACCAATAAGAATAAATGGACGACGCCTGCCTCCCCAAAGCCACACCTTATCGCTCAGTACACCAATGATCACTTGACCTAAAATACCGGCGATAGGGCCTGCTGCCCAAACAAAACCCACGTCGTGAATATCAAGCCCATATTGGGTTGTTAATATCCAACTTAATGCTGCTATTTGCACAGATAATGCGAATCCCATTGCCGTCGCAGGCAAACTGAGAATGGCATAAAATGTATTACTCAAGTTTCTTTGTATTGTTAACATATTATTTTAATAAGTTGTTAAACGTTAAATGCGCTCATTCCGCGCCGAAGTATTTCAAATCAACCGACGCACCACTATAAGTGTTTACCACTTATTTACATCATACATACGTATGCAAATCGTAATTAACCCCGGCCATTTCAATCGCTTAAATACTGTTCAGCGTAGAAAATATCATACCTAGTTCGCTAAATACGCTATCAACCTATCACTGTGGACAAAAACGACAATATACTGTTAGCAAGATAAGAAAATACTGTGGATAAGTCATCACGAAGGGTTAATTTAAATACCGGAGCAAAAATATAAGCTATTGAGTTATTTCTATATTATTTTTTTTAACAAAATTGTTTATTTAATTGTCAGACTTGCGCTAAACTTATCCACCTAGGTATGATTTATGAGCGCAGTGTTTATCACTGTGTTGTCAAACCAGTTAGCGCACGGCTCAATCGTTGAGCCATTCCCCTAGCCCAGAGATATTGATTAGCTCTGGGCTTTTTTTATGGCTAACACTTACCTGCTAAACGAAAAAACCCGGCTATAAAAGCCGGGTTTTTGCCTATTCTAATTCACTTTTCGGTTTAGTCGTCTTCTTTTAACAATTCTGAAAACATTTTCGCGGTATCAATATAATGCTGAGCGGATGCCGCCAAGCCCGCCTTTTGTTCATCTGATAGCTGCTTAACCACTTTCCCTGGCGATCCCATCACCACCGATCCATCAGGGATTTCTTTGCCTTCGGTAATCAAAGCATTCGCACCAATCACACAGTGTTTGCCAATTTTAGCGCCATTTAATACCACGGCATTAATACCAATCAGTGAATGGTCTCCCACTTCACAACCGTGCAGCATCACCTTGTGCCCTACTGTAACGCCTTTCCCTAGCGTTAATGCAAAGCCCGGGTCGGTATGCAAAATAGCACCATCTTGTACGTTTGAGCCCTCACCAATCGTAATACGCTCACAGTCTCCGCGTAACACGGCGTTAAACCACACACTGCTTTTCTCTTCTAAAACCACATCGCCCATAACATGGCTACCGGGAGCAACATATGCACTGTCTGCTTTTTGAACCTTCTTTTCGCCTAATGAATAGATCACGTTTTCTCCGTTTATCAGAACTTCAACTGCCGTTAATCAAGAGCCTTTGGACTCTGGAATTTTTCGAATCAACCCTTCTTGCGTGGTAGATGCGACAAGCTTTCCATGTATATCAAAAAATTGACCGCGAACAAAACCTCTTGCACCGCTTGCGCTGGGCGAATCTGCACAATATAAATGCCACTCGTTAAAGTTAATGGGATGATGAAACCAGATAGCGTGATCAATGGTGGCAATACGCAGATTTTTGTCGGACAACTTAACACCGTGAGGCTGCAATGAGGTCATCAAGAAGTGATAGTCAGACGCATAAGACAGCGCGGTTTGATGCATCAAATTAGATTGATCAACAGGCTCTTTTAAACGCATCCACGTGTAACGTTTTGCCGATTCATCTTGACCAGGCATTTTCACCGAGCGCAAATCAATCGGCTTGTGGTAAATCAGCTTGTCTCTAAGCGACATCGAAATATTCGCATCGGGATGTTCTAAACGTTTAATATCGGGTTCGATTTCCTCAGGTCCGGGAACATCAGGTAAATCAAACGTTTGGTGTTCAAGCCCTTTTTCCGGCTTTTGAAATGAACACATAGAATCAAAAATCACACGCCCGTGCTGAATGGCTTTGGCGCGACGAGTTGAAAAACTGCGTCCATCACGTACACTTTCAACTTGGTACACAACAGGTGCAGAAGCATCCCCTGGTAAAATGAAATAACAATGGAACGAATGGCAAATCATGCCCTGCTCCACGGTATATTGTGCAGCAGCGAGTGCCTGCCCCATCACCTGCCCGCCAAATAACGCGCGGAATCCCAGATCCCAGCTAGCGCCACGGTACAACCCCTCTTCCAATTTCTCTAGCGTTAACAACTCCGCCAATTTGGGTTCTTGCACGGTAAACCTCCAAAAGCTCATTTACTGTCAATATATACTGTAGCTGATACTGAATATATGACCGAAACAACCACTTGCAAGACCAAAACGCTCACGTGTCAGCCTTTATTCAAAGCAGGCTAGAAAAGCCGTGTAAATTAATTGGCAAGCTTAGGATTACGAGGGTAAAACTTATCGTGCAGGTGATCGTGATGTTCAAAGAATCGCGTATCTTTATAGGGCAGCTTCATAAACCCAGAAATACCAATGCCTTCTAGCTCTGGAATGAGCGTGACCAGCGTTGCCAAGCATTCTTTAAACTCCTCTTCTTTAGCAGGGTCCAACAGTTTGTAATAGTTGTGAATTTTCAAATGCAGTGCTAACGATTCAAAAATAATGCAGCCCGTATGGTGAATTAAATTTAGCTTACGGATCACTTTCATGATGGACTCTGGCAGTTGCAAAAGCTCATCCGGGTCATCACCGTCTTCAAAATAAGAATGCATTCGGCTTTCATCATTATCGAGTGTGGCATCAAAGCTCACTTCATAGGGAATTTGCACTGATGCGTCGGGAATAAACGGTTGCTCAACACTGTCTCGCTCAACATGCAACGTATCTTTGGCGTTGAACATGCAGCTTTTGAAAATGCCTACGCGGTGAATGGCCCTGGCCAAATTAACCACATTATTCAGCACCACATCAAAAGAGTATTTCAGCGTTTGATCATAAAGGTTTAAAGATGAGTCGATATAAACTCCAGTGGTTTCCCATCGAACGGCTATTCCACCGACTACAGGAAAACGCCCAAGCCTCGACACTTCGGAAACAAACGCCTTTTCGGTTTCCCCCATGCCCTGCATATAATTTTTATAATAACGCTCAAATTGGGCATCATTAATATTCTTAAAGTCTTCGGTTACGTTTTCTGCTCGTAGAAAGGATTTTCTAGAGCTATATACCACAGTTTCAATTTCTTTATATTCAGCGTGATGACGCGCGGGCACCAAGCGAGAAACATGCGGCTGCGTATAAGGCGCAAACACCATATTTTTCATGAACTGCGCATTTTTAATAAGGTAATCCCCGGCCTGTTGACGAACGCGAATATCTTGGCTGAGCAAATGTGTTAACACTTCGGCAAGCTCAATCGGCAACCCTAAAGAACGCGGTGTGAGCACGCGATGTCCGAATCGGCACGATTGCCCGGACGCTAGCGCATACAGGGTGCTTGCCACGCCTTGCTCATCAAAGCGCGGAGAAGACAAACCGCCGTTGAGCTGCTCATCACCAATGAAGTACACATCGCCCAAACGCGCATTGGTTTGATGTAAGTCTC
>CAXRCC010000264.1:0-7405 GCA_964228975.1 Paraneptunicella sp.
CATTGGATGTAAGCCCATCTAGATTGGCAATTCCAACATAGTTAACAACGCCTGCGGGCGTGCGATTCAAACTATTTTTATAATCGTTAATGCTGTCCACGTCCTGCCCAATACTCAGGAAAATCCCATTTTCCGGTACTAACTTTCCTGTGACTGCCATTGCTGACGTCATGGATAAAACACTTGTGATTGTTGATACCGCTACCGCAATTGTTCGTAATTTCATCATTTCCTCCACAAACATAATTTGTATTCGTTGAAACAACCGACACCCTTTAAAATGTTATCGCTAACAAGAAAGGGAAATTCGAATGAACAAGAGCTACTCAAATTAATTGTGTTTTAAAAGGGTTTTGAATGTGCAGGAAGTGAAAGTGTGTTTGTTATAACGGCGACTAAGCCACCTCAGATGGGCATAACTGATGCGGCTTAGTCTAACGACGAGGACGCAACTACCTCGTCGGCGCGCATTATAAAGGATAATTTTGTTTTAATCTTGTTACAAAGTTGGGATATATTAAAATTTTCGTAAATAAGTAGATCCAAATGGAATAAGATACGAACAAACCGATCAGGGTTTGATCATATTGAATGAAAATATTCAGCCTCTACGAAAATTAGGCTGCTCAGCAAAAATGAAAATGATGTTGAGTTAAGAGGAGTTATCCGAGGTTTTATTTCATTTTCTCGTTTTCCCTTTTAACGCAGCGCTATTTGGCTAGCTTCGCGAATAAAATTTATTGCAGCGCTATTTGGCTAGCTTCGCGAATAAAATTTGTTGCAGCGCTGATGTTGCTCGTACGACAAATTATGCTTGCGACTCATCAAGCATGGGTTAGCCAAGTTGTTTAATCAGCGTTGTCATGGCGTCTTTACCGCTGGCTAATTCAACGACTCTTGAGGCAAATTCAGCGGCATCATCATTGTTTGCATAATCTCTTACTCCCGTGCTCAAGAAGCAACGTTTGTGGAGGCAACTACGACAGAAAAGCAAAAAACCGGATGCCTTTCGACATCCGGTTTTTTATTCTTTGCTAAAGAAGCGAGCGAAACTGTCTTCGCAACTTCTCTTTGCTTATTCAGCTAGCAATATTAGCCCACATTAAGTGTTGGGATAATGTTCGCTTTAGCTTCTTCCTCAGCCTTTTGGAAGTCAGGCATTTGGTCGAAGTTCAAGTATTTGAATACTTCACCGCTCATCGAGTCGATTTGCGCTGCATATTCCATGTATTCCGCTGCTGTTGGCAGTTTACCTAGAATCGCACCTACAGAAGCAAGTTCTGCTGATGTTAGGTAAACGTTAGCGCCATCACCCAAACGGTTAGGGAAGTTACGCGTAGAAGTAGAAAGTACAGTTGAATTAGGTGCTACTCGTGCTTGGTTACCCATACACAATGAACATCCTGGCATTTCTGTACGTACACCCGCACGGCCATAAATGTTGTAGTAACCTTCTTCCATCAACTGTGCTTTGTCCATCTTAGTTGGAGGAGACATCCACATACGTGTGCTTAGCGCGCTGTTGTTTGCATCAAGTAATTTACCTGCTGCACGGAAGTGACCAATGTTAGTCATACAAGAGCCGATGAAGACTTCATCAACTTTGTCGCCTGCTACGTCTGACAATGTTTTCGCGTCATCAGGGTCGTTCGGGCAGCAAACGATTGGCTCTTTAATGTCAGCCAAATCGATTTCGATCACTTCTGCGTATTCCGCATCTGCGTCAGCTTGCATCAACTCAGGATTCGCTAACCAAGCTTCCATGCTTTGTGCACGGCGCTCTAGTGTACGAGGGTCACCATAGCCTTCGTTGATCATCCAACGAAGCATAGTGATGTTCGACTTCAAGTACTCAGCGATAGATTCTTCAGAAAGCTT
Source organism: Paraneptunicella sp. (assembly GCA_964228975.1). Taxonomy (GTDB): domain Bacteria; phylum Pseudomonadota; class Gammaproteobacteria; order Enterobacterales; family Alteromonadaceae; genus Paraneptunicella. The sequence continues at coordinate 1,879 of CAXRCC010000264.1, forward strand.
GATTGTACAACCTGCTGCTGAACGCTCTGCTGATGCATCAGACAATTCGAACGCTTGCTCTACCGTTAGGTCATCAAGGCCTTCAATCTCAAGAATACGACCAGAGAATGCATTCTTCTTACCTTTCTTCTCAACAGTCAACAAGCCTTGCTTGATGCCGTAAAGCGGAATAGCGTGTACTAGATCACGTAATGTGATACCCGGCTGCATTTCACCTTTGAAACGAACCAAGATTGACTCAGGCATATCAAGAGGCATCACACCCGTTGCCGCTGCGAAAGCTACCAAACCAGAACCCGCAGGGAAAGAAATACCAAGAGGGAAACGCGTATGCGAGTCACCACCTGTACCCACTGTGTCTGGCAACAACATACGGTTCAACCAGCTGTGGATGATACCGTCACCCGGACGAAGTGAAACACCGCCACGGTTCATGATGAAATCAGGTAGTGTGTGCTGAGTATCGATATCAACAGGCTTAGGATAAGCGGCTGTGTGACAGAAAGACTGCATCGTTAAATCAGCAGAGAAACCAAGACAAGCGAGGTCTTTTAACTCGTCACGCGTCATAGGACCCGTCGTATCCTGAGAACCCACGGTTGTCATTTTCGGCTCACAGTAAGTACCCGGACGAATACCTTCTACGCCACACGCTTTACCCACCATCTTCTGCGCCAAAGAGAAACCTTTGCCAGAATCTTCAGGTTGAACAGGCTTACGGAATAAGTCTGTTGCTTCAAGGCCAAGCGCTGTGCGTGCTTTGTCTGTTAAACCGCGACCAATGATTAGGTTAATACGACCACCAGCACGCACTTCATCAAGAATCACGTCTGATTTATAGGCGTATTCTGCTAATACGTCGCCTGTTTCAGCGTTCGTGATTTTACCTTCTAGTGGGAAGATATCGATCACGTCGCCCATGTTCATTTTTTCTACATCAGCTTCAAATACCAATGCGCCTGCATCTTCCATTGTGTTGAAGAAGATAGGTGCAACTTTGCCACCAATACAGATACCGCCGCCGCGCTTATTCGGCACACCCGGTAAATCATCACCAAAGAACCAAAGCACAGAGTTAGTCGCAGACTTACGAGAAGAACCCGTGCCCACTACGTCACCTACGAATGCAACAGGGTGACCTTTTGCTTTCACTTCTTCGATTTGGCTTAAGCAGCCCACTTCGCCATGGACTTCTGGCGTTAAACCGTCACGCGTCATTTTGTACATTGCACGTGCGTGTAGTGGGATATCAGGACGAGACCATGCATCCGGTGCAGGAGAAAGGTCGTCAGTGTTTGTTTCGCCTGTTACTTTGAACACAGAAACAGTGATTTTTTCAGGAAGGTCAGCGCGAGATGTGAACCACTCACCTGCCGCCCAAGATTCGATGATTTCTTTCGCGTAGCTATTGCCCGCTTTCATTTTGTCTTCAACATCGTGGAACGCATCGAACATCAATAATGTGTGCTTCAATTCTTCAGCAGCAAGTTCTGCTAAATCTGCGTCATCCAACAACTCGACAAGTGTTGCGATGTTGTAACCGCCGTGCATGTTACCTAACAATTGCACAGCCGCTTCTTTATTTACGATAGGAGACGTCACTTCGCCTTTAGTGACTGCGGTTAAGAATCCCGCTTTAACATAGGCAGCTTCGTCTACGCCTGGAGGTACGCGCTCAGACAACAACTCTAGCAAGAATTCCTCTTCACCTGCTGGAGGGTTTTTTAATAGTTCGACTAAATCTGCAACTTGATCCGCACTTAGGGGTTTTGCTGGAATCCCTAGTGCAGCACGCTCTTCTACGTGCGCACGATACGCTTCTAACACGGCAATGTTCCTCTTTTTTTAACTAAGGCACAACAAAATGTGTTTCATAGTTTAGATTTTAAGGGGGCGCAGTATAAAGAAATACGCCACAAATTTAAATTAACTCGGGCTTTTATTTACTTATAACCATTATTGATTTTGATTATATGAACAGGTTTAGCTATTACCATGAGTGATATTTCAACCTGATCGGACCCCTTTCTCACATTACACAGCGAAATACGCTAGAATGAGAAGGGAAACTCGGCAGTTAATCACATCACATATCAAACAGAAGACAGTATAGAACACTATGTATTTACTCACAGCAGCAGGTTTTTTATCACTGACATTAGGGGTGATTGGTATCTTTCTTCCGGTGTTGCCTACCACTCCATTTGTGCTGCTTGCTGCGGGCTGCTTTGCACGATCTTCGCCGAAATTACATCACTGGCTCCGAAATACATCACTTTTTGGTAACATTTTGGTGAATTGGGAACAAAACAAATGCATTCCGATCAAATCAAAAGTGTTAGCGGTGAGCATGATTGTTTTATTCGGTGGTAGCTCTGTTTTTTTCGCCGTACCTGCGGGCATTGCACAAATTGGTGCTGGCACGTTGGTTTTGATCGGGCTCATTGTGGTATTACGGTTGAAAACCTGTCGCTAAAAAAAATATTTTCACACTCACTTTCACTCTCTTCCTCCCTGTCTTGTCTTTTAAACTTGTTAATAAGTTGTAATGAATACGTATGCGTTCCGTTGTCTCTGGCTTTGTATTGGGATAAAAATCCCTTCTGAATTCTTTTACTCCGACACTCAATCTCAATTGGCAAAAAAAGGTAACCGCAAAACGTGCAACAACCGTCACTTCAACAAAACAGAGCAGCACAAATTATCAGCCGATTTGAACAACAGAATCACGCTGTTGCCTTGCTCACGCCAACCTCATCTTGCCCCTCTTTGCCTGGTCTGGATTTGCTCTCTTTTCATGGTGTTTTAGCGAATTACGATGCGCCCCTGTTAGATCAGCAACTCAATTGGTTAAGTGAAGTACAACACGTTGCTTATCAGTATCAGCGCAGTAAAAATGGCAAACGCATGGTATTTTCGGACGGCGTATTTTGTGACTTTTACCTTTACTCTCCCGATCAGCTTAGCCAAGCGAACGCAGATAACTGGCAACTTGAATGGTGCGCCTCTTCAGACGCAATACCCGCCTACCCAGTGAGTGCTTCAGAGACTTTTGAAAACCGAACAGAATGGTTACTGGGTGAATTACTTACCAATTTAACACTTGGTCTTCGCCATTTTACCCAAAATGAAAAGCTTGCCGCCTTCCAATGCGTTCAGCAAAACGCCTTAAACCACCTTTGTACACTTATGCTTCGATGCCAACAACAAAGCGCCCAAGCAATGCGCAATACAACATGGGAAGCACTAGCAAATGAACAAGGTTGCAACATGGCTGAGTTTGCGTCGGGATACGAACACAGCCCAAATGCCGCTCAAGCCATACTTAAGCATTTAGAATCAATGCACTGCATTAATCATTTTGTGAAAGATCAAATCCTCAATTTAATTGCTTCTTGTTTAAAGCCCGTAGAGCAGTAGTTTAAAAGCCAAGCGCTGCGCGACATCGAAAACAACAAGCATCAGCTATGAGGATAAAGTCTATGCAGGGCAACCCCGTAATGGCTATACTTATTAAAAGGTAAAAAAATAACCAGTTTTGGAGCACCGGCTCTTATGTCTGATGTCCCTCATCACCCAGAAACTCTTTATCAATGTAATGGTGTAACCCTTGCCTGTGACAGCTTTGGTGATAAGTCACACCCCCCCGTTTTACTTGTTATGGGGCTTGCCACTCAGCTCATTCATTGGGACGAGCAGTTTTGCCGACAGTTGGCTGCACAAGGCTATTGGGTAATTCGCTTTGATAACCGTGATATCGGAAAAAGTGAGCACTTACATCATTTAAAGCTCCCGAATTTGATAAAGCTCGCAGGAAAGCATTTTTTCAATACTCAGTTTACTCCGCCCTACAGCTTGCAAGACATGGCTGACGATGCCATCGCACTTATGGACACATTACGCATTCCTAAAGCGCACGTTGTAGGCGTTTCAATGGGAGGAATGATTTCACAACTTATTGCTATTCACTACCCGGAACGCGTACAAAGCCTCACGTCGATTATGTCGGCTCCCGGCGATAAAAAGCTGCTCAAACCGACGCCAAGAATGTCGTTATTTATGATGAAACCGCCCCCTGCTAATCGTACGCAACATATTGCGCACACCATTAACATGTGGCGCTTATTACACGGCAAACACTACCCATTTGAAGAAGAGCGCGTCCACCGAATTGTCACCACATCATTAAAAAGAGGCTTTTCCCCAAAAGGCGTAATGCGCCAACTTAGCGCGATTGTTTCCGCTGAAGACAGAACCCAAAAGTTAACGCAACTTAAGCTGCCCTCGTTGATTTTTCATGGTGAAAACGACCCTCTCGTGCCCGTCGCCAACGGCATTGCAATGGCACAGAGTATTCCTGGGGCAAAGTTAACCATCGTTAAGGGTATGGGGCACACAATCCCAACCCCTGTGTGGCCTCAAATTGTTGATGAATTTCAAAATATGGTGGGTGGGATGAGATGAAATCAGGCGAATTCGGTATAACGCCTTCCTGAATTCAACCACTTCTCTACCCCTACGCTAAAACATCAAACACCTGCTCAGCCACGACTTCACCGTTTAGCACAAGCTCGATTTTGTGCTCGCCCGGATAATGTTTGCGTGTACTCATTTGCTTAAGAGAATGTTTTCGCGTGTAAGACTTCTGTTTTTCTGAAAACTCACTCTCAGAAATTTTAAACACTTTACGACTTTGCTTTGCATCCGCTTTAACAAAGTGAATAGCGTACTCGATGCGAAGTTTACCTAAGGATTGGCTGTGAGTTTTTAAGGTAAAACTGAAAGGTAAGTGCTCACCAATATGAACTTGAGATTGACTTAGTAGCAGCTCAACAGGCGCGATGTGATCGATATCTCCTAAGCTAAACAACTTCAGAATTCGTGGCTCTGCCTGCTTTAATAAGGTGCGAGAAGCATGTTTTAAAATCCAATCCGTATGTTTGTGGCGACCTAAATATTGTTCCACCCACTGCACCACAATATCGGGGTTATCTTTTGCGATATCATTTAAGTTATTAGCCACACTTTTTCGAACGTATAAAGACGCATCTTGGAGCAAGTTTAACAAGATGGGTAAAATGGCTGTTGGGTCTTGTTTAAAGCCCGGTAGCGCTTGTGCCCAAGGTAACCGCGGGCGACATCCCTCAGAAGCAAGCCTTCGAATATGCTCATTCTCATCTAGAGACCAAATCAACATTTGCGCCATCATGCGCGACTCGTCTTGCAAAATAAACGGACGCACCGCAAATTCTGAACTCGAATACTGCGTAAAATGGGCTAACGCTGGCAATGAAGTGTCCCAATCCTCCAAGCCATAAAGCTCAACAAAGTCAGGAAAATACATAGCGGCGAAGCCGGAAAAGTGGGTGGAAACGGGCTTTAGAATAGCAATGGCTTCAGAGTAGCTTTGTGGTAAATAATCGCGAAGTGTTTCGGTAATTCGGCGCATTCTCGCTTTAAGCGCCATCGATTCCCACTCTCCCATTAACACACTTTTTTGAAACGCTTGAACCTCAAAAGCAGGCCA
>CAXRCC010000265.1:0-15898 GCA_964228975.1 Paraneptunicella sp.
GCAGAACAATTCACCGATGGGCGCATGCCCAAGTCAAACAAGCCCTTTTCAGTGGTTGCCGACTTCGAACAAAACGATCCAAACCATTTATGGCTAGCGCTCGATAACAGTGTGCAACGTTTTAATATTGAAACCAGACGCTACGAAGAATTCTTTTTAAATCAACTCCGAGAAGATTGGGTTACCGATATTTATGTGCGCAATAATAAACTCATTGTGGCCAGCGTTGATGGTTTAAGGCAAATCGATATTCAAAGTAAACAGGTCGATTTTATCAAGCACACGCCAGCCAATATGCTTAATGAAAGAAGCCTGTTTATTAAGGATTTGAAATTTGATAAACAGTTAGGCTTATTAGTGAGCACACGAGAAGGACTTTATCGCTTTTCCGATGCCGACAACTTGCTCAACGCCTCTCCTCAAGTATTAGTACCCGATTTAAATGTGTGGGACATTGAACGTGCCAATAACGTGCTGTATTTAGCGACAGACCAAGGGCTAATAAAATTCAATCCCGATACCAACCAACTTAATCCCATTATTAAATACAGCCGCTCTTTGTTTAGAGCCAGCGATGACAATGTCACGGACTTATTTAAAGATAAAACCGGAAATTACTGGTTAGGTTCACGTTCACAAGGTGCTTTAAAATGGGCCGATGTCAGTACGCGTTTTCACCATATTAATTCAATGTCGGAGCCGCGTTTGTCTCATGAAAATACGTGGAAAATGGTGCAAGACAAAAACGGTATTATTTGGGTTGCAACCGATAACGGGTTAAGCAAAATTGACTTAGAAGCGAACACTTCTGAGCACTTTCTTAACAATCCTGTTGCCAACGACAGCAGCGGCAATAACCTCATTGTTAGCGTATTTGTAGATGAGCAAAATGACGAGATCCTTTGGGTGCAAAACGAATTGGGCTTGTACATTTTCGATAAAAACACCGGAAAGCTCTCACCACCGCCAGTGAATGAAGAAGACAAAGGGCTACTTCACACTCGCTATCTTTATGGACTGTATGTTCAAGACGCTCGCCATATTTTCTTTTTTTCCGATTTAGGCCATTACCACTATGACTCAGAGATGGGTAAGGTTTTCCCGCTATCTGAATTAGATAAGCAGCTCGATCCCCTTTTCACTTGGTCTTTTATGGAGCCGTTGCCAAATCGGCCTTACACCGTACTCGTGGTCACCTCCGGACACTTGTATGAATACAACCTTCGTGAAAACAAACTGACGCTTATCTACAAAGTGACCAACTTTCAGCCTCAAACCTACGATACGGTGGACAGTTGGCTCGTGGACGGTGACACCTTATGGCTGGCCAATACTGGCGAAGGACTCGTTGGCCTCGACATCAATACTTTCGAGAAAAAGTATCATTTCAACACCCATAACCACCTCGATAACAATCAAATTTATCAGTTGTTGATGGATGACTTTGGGCAAATTTGGATAAGCTCTCAGTACGGTTTATATAAGTTGAACAAAGAGCGGGATCACTTTGAAGTCTTTTACGCAGGTGATGGACTGTTGTCGTCTGAATTCAATGGAGGCTCTTCGTTAGCTTTACAAAATGGGCAGTTTGCCTTTGGTTCACCACTCGGTATTAATTACTTTGACCCCAAAGATTTTGCTCCTGCAATGAATACCGATCAGCAATACACCGTGCAATTAACCGATATTAAGCTCTTTTCCGAAGAAACTACCAACGTGCTAAACCGCGATCGCGATACCATTACATTAAAACACAACCAATACGGATTAAAGCTGACCTTTTCTACATTGGAGTTTCGCAAACAGGGGCGCACGAATTACAGCATCAAACTGGAGGGACCGCAGTCACTAGTCTTACCCGACTTTTCTTCCAATGAAGTCATTTTGCCCAAGTTAGAACCCGGTCATTACCAACTCAATATCAGCGCGACATCCGCTAAACAAGGCACGGTTATCAACCCCTTAACCTTGTCGATCATCGTGCAGTCTTCGCCGTGGTTAACTCACCAAGCAAAGGTTGGATACGCCTCGATTATTTTCTTGTTAAGCTTTCTGTTTTACATGAGCCGAAAGCGCAAACAACAAGAATTGGTTGAGTTACACGAGCGCACGAAAGCCAGTCGCGACAGAATGCAAATGGCATTATTTGGCAGTAACAGTGGCATTTGGGACTACTGGTTAGAGCAAGACACCATTTATGCAGAGCACACGCCCAAGCATTTAGAAGGCGAAGTTATCTCGGTAAATGTGCCCATGAAAGAGTTTGGTAAGCTCATCAACCCAGCGCAATTTGCGGAAATGAAAGCACGCTGGTATCGCTTTTTAAACGGTGAAACCCAAAACTGGGATGTAACCTATCAGATCCAGGGTCGTGATGGTGAGTGGCCTTGGTATCGCGTGGTGGGTCGCGTCATTGCCTGTAACGAAGAAGGCAAACCCACACGTGTTATTGGCACCTATACCGACATCACCGAAACGAAAAAAAGCGAAGATAAAGCAGGGTTATTTGGCGAAGCGTTCAGCCAAATAAACGACTGGGTGCTTATCCTTAACGAGCACCTTGTGCCTGTAACAGCAAACGATGCCTTCAAACAGTTATTTAATATTGAATCTGATGTTACCCTGAACGTATTGAAGCAATTGCTGGACAGTTTGGGCGAGGAAAAGTATCGAGAATTCAAAGAAATCATTCTTCGCTTGGCACCGAAAGAAAGCTGGCAAGGAGAAGAGGTGGTTATCACGCCCGACAATAACCGCCACCCGGTACTGGTGAAAATCCATGCGATTGCGCGGCGACAAAACATCATTTGTCACTATGTCATCGTGGTGTCTGATATCTCTCAACAAAAAGTCGCAGAAGAGAAGCTGCGCCACTTAGCCCATTACGATTATTTAACCGATTTACCTAACCGCCAGCTTTTATTCGAAAAGATCGAGAAGCACATCACGCAAAAGCAAAGCCCGTTTGCGCTGTTATTTATCGACTTAGACAAATTCAAACAGGTGAACGATTTATACGGGCATTTTGTTGGCGATCAGCTTTTAAAAACAGTCGCCAATATCTTGTTAACTTGTGTGCAACACAAAGACGTTGTGGCACGTCAAAGTGGCGATGAATTTGTCATCATGATTGAGCAATTCCACGACATTAATGAAGTCAGCCATGTGGCTCAAAAAATCCTCGATAAACTAGAGGAAACCATTGTGCTGGATGATTTACACGTTCACATCACCTCTAGCGTCGGCATTGCCATTTACCCCGACGATTCGGACTGTGCCATCGAGCTGATTAAAAAGGCCGATTTAGCCATGATCCACGCCAAAAACGCAGGGCGCGGCGAATTCCAATTCTTCACCCAAGATATGAATGAAAAAGCCCATGTTCGACTCACACTCGAAAACGACTTAAAACGCGCGTGTTCCGAGAATGCATTCGTCAACTTTTACCAACCCATCGTGTCTGCTTCTCAGAATAAAATGGTGGGCGTGGAGCTGCTTTTACGCTGGTTCGATAAAGATAAAATGATTTCACCCGGCGTGTTTATTCCCATTGCAGAAGAAGTGGGGCTGATTTCTCAAATGACGCTGCAAGCCATTGAAAAAGCGTTAAACGACTACAAAAACGCGTTTATGCACGCCACGGGGTTTTACATTTCCATTAACTTATCGCCCATTCATATTCTACAAGAAGGCTTGGGTGAATCCCTGATGTCGGCCCTTAACCGCCACAAATTACCGCCGCAAGTGTTGCGTTTAGAAATCACGGAAAGCACATTACTTTCCGATTTAGACGTTGCCCTGCGCCGACTCGACGAACTGCGTTTAATGGGCTTTAAACTGCTATTGGACGATTTTGGTACGGGGTATTCATCCATGGGCTACCTCAGTAAATTCTCCATTGATTACATTAAAATCGATAAAAGCTTTATTCACGCCTTAGAAAACAAAACAAACCGCTCGATTGTCGATTCCATCGTGACGCTAGCGAAAAACCTCGATTTAGATTGCATCGTGGAAGGCGTAGAAACCCAAGAACAATTGGATTACATGCGCCGCCTAGATTGCGACTTAATTCAAGGTTATTTTTACAGCAAGCCGCTGCCAGTTAACGAGCTCATTGCCCTTGAACTGTTTAACAAAGGTAACAGCGAAAAAGTGATTTGAGGCAACGTATTAATCGAAATAAGCAAAGTCTTTAAACGGCAGAATCTTCGTTTCGCATCAGCATAAAAGCCGTCACAAGGCTGCACTAAAGTACTATGCAAAAGCGCTATTTCGGATGAAGTGATTGGCTACTTTTCCCTACCCGATACAGGTATCATGTGGCCAACTTTATCCAACGGGTGAATGGTTTGTTTAGTATTTGGTTGCTAATTGGCATTGCTGTGGCCTATTTAGGCGTTATGTTTATTGTGGGTTACCTTGGCGATAAATATCTGCCGAACCGAAAACCCCGCCCCTATTTATACAGCCTTGCCCTTGGCGTGCACTGCACCACTTGGTCTTTCTTTGGCACCACAGCACAAAGCGCTCAATACGGCTGGGCATTCACGCCTACTTACTTAGGCGCCATTTTACTGTTTGCGCTGGGCTACCCTTTACTCACCCGCATTGCCGCGTTTTGTAAACAACACCAAATCAGCTCGTTAGCAGAGCTGCTCAGCCTGCGTTTTAACCGTTCCACTAGCATTGCCGCGATGGTTACCTTGGTCTCTTTCATTGGCGTTGTGCCCTACACCTCCTTGCAGTTAGATGCCCTCACCAACAGCTTGCTGTTTTTAAGTGATGAACCCGACGACGGTTCCCATAATGCCAGCCTGTACATTTCCATCCTCATGGCGATTTTCGCGGTGTTATTCGGCACGCGAAGCTCAAATTTAACCCAAAAACGCAGTGGTTTATTAAGCGCTATCGCCTTTGAATCTGTGGTTAAATTAATCGCGTTTGTTGGCGTAGGTGTTTACATTTGTTATGGCATTTTTAATGGCCTGTTTGATTTGATCACGCAAGCGGGTAACAACGCTCAAACTCGAGAAATCATGGAAGGTGATGGCGCATGGCTTGCGTATTTGGGGCACATGTTACTGGGCTTTTGTTCCATGCTCGTATTGCCAAGGCAATTTCATATCAACTTTGTGGAGTACAACAGCCAAGAAGAAATTAGCCGTGCCCGCTGGGTGTTTCCCCTGTATTTATTTGCCATCAACCTGTTTGTGCTTCCCATTGCACTTGCGGGCACACTGCAATTTGGCGATGCCCCGATATCACCGGATTTATTCATTCTTGCGCTGCCTCAACAACACGGGCAGGACTTCTTCACCTTGCTCGGATACCTAGGCGGATTAGCCGCAGCCACCAGCATGATTATTGTGGCCACGCTCGCCGTGGGCATCATGATTGCCAACAACCTGATTACGCCGCTTTGGTTGAAGCTGCAACTTCGCGCCGGGCACGCCCAAAGCATTATGGGTGACAAGCTGCTCATCATTCGCCGTAGCACGGTTGTTTTAGTGATTGGCGTGTCGTACTTGTATTATCAAACCGTTGGACAAACCGAGCCACTGGCCAACAGCGGTATTTTGTCGATTGCCTTACTTGCCCAATTTATGCCGACATTGCTACTGAGTTTATACTGGAAAAACAATAGCGTTAGCGCTTTTTGGGTATCGACTTTAGCGGGCATTTCCGGCTGGTTATATTTGCTGCTTTGGCCCAGTATTAAACACACTTATGCCTTTGCCCCTGCGCCGACCGATGCCGATTTAAGCCAAGGCTTTTTAATCAGCTTAACCATTAATGTGTTGCTGTATTTATGCATTAACCGCTTTTCCAGTAAGCAACGTCAAAAAGTACAGGAATACAGCGAGCCTGTGGCGATTCAATCGGAACAGCTCAATAACATTCTCACGAAGTTATTAAGCGAAAAAGAATACCTGCGCGTCAGCCGCATTTTGGAAGACAAAACACAAACGGGTTACATCTCCCCGCAAATGCTAGCCAAAGTTGAAAAAGTCTTGAGTGCTTATTTAGGCCAAGGCGGCAGCCGCATGTTGCTGACAACCCTCACTAATCAGAAAAAACTCGCACTTGATGACTTGCTGGTTTGGGTGGAAGAAGCAAGCCAAACCTTTCAGTTTAACCAAGAGTTGCTACAAGCCTCGATGCAACACATAGAACAAGGCATTTGCGTGATCGATCCACAACTGAACTTGGTAGCGTGGAATCAGTATTACGAGAAAATGTTCTCCTACCCCGAAAACTACCTACAAGCGGGGTTGAGTATGAAATCTATTTTGCAATTTAATGCAAGACGCGGCTTATTAGGCGAGCAAATCGATGCCAATGCAGAGATTCAAAAACGCCTAAACTTTTTAACCAAGGGGAGCCGCTACAAATACCGCCGATATCAACTTGATGATTCCGCTATTGAAATACAAGGCAGCCCGATGCCGGGCGGTGGCTTTGTGACGACTTATACCGACATCACCGACCTCATTCATACACAACAAGAGCTTGAGCGCTCCAAAGATGAATTAGAAAAACGCGTCGAAGACAGAACCAAAGCGCTAAGCTTAGCCAATAAAGCACTGGCACAAGCCAACTTAAGTAAAACCCGCTTTTTAGCCGCTGCCGGACACGACTTGATGCAACCTTTTAATGCGGCCACGCTGTATGCTTCCATGCTCTTTGAAAGAACCAAAGGCTCGGATTTAGCCCAAACCAGCGATGGATTAAAACAAGCCTTGCACAACGCAGAAGAGCTGCTGACAGGTTTATTGGATTTCAGCAAATTGGAATCCGGCGTACTGATTCCAAGCAAAGCGCCATTTCAACTTAACGATGTACTCGGCCCATTAGTCGCAGAAGCTTCCATTGTTGCGCTGCAAAAAGGCTTGGAGCTGCGCTACGTGCCCTGTCATCATTGGGTTGAAACCGACAAAGCTTTGTTTAGGCGCATGATTGCGAACCTCATCTCTAATGCCATTCGTTATACTCCTAAAGGTAAAATTTTAATTGGCGTTAAACGACGCCACTCTGCCCTGCTTATTTGCGTTGCAGATACGGGCGTTGGCATACCAAGCCATAAACAAAAAGAGATTTTTGAAGAGTTTCAACAGCTTAACCAAGCAGAATCCAAACAAGGCTTAGGGTTGGGGTTAACCATTGTTGAGCGCATGAGTGAACTGCTCAGTATTCCGGTCGGCTTGGCGTCAACGCCCGGTAAAGGCACGGTTTTCTATACCCAATTACACGCCACAACACCGGTTCAGGCACCGATGCCTAACACGACCAAAAAAGCCGATTTAATCTTCAGCATGACCGGCAAGCGCGTATGGATTATTGATAACGACCCGCAGGTGCTAAACGCCACTCGTGACCTTTTCGAGTCGTGGCGCGCAGAAGTAACAACCGCAAAAGACGCCGACCACTTATTCGCTCAATTATCATCAGCACCACTACAAGCCGCTGATTTGCTCTTGATTGATTATCACCTTGATGACAACAAAACAGGTAACGTAGAAGCGGCGGCCATTTTTAATCAGTTAGGGCACAACATCCCCACTATCTTAAACAGCGCCAATCACGATGATGAGATCCGAGAACAGGCCATCGAAGCAGGCCTTCAGTTTTTGCACAAGCCACTAAAACTGGCCAGTTTAAAGCGCACACTTAAAAGCCTGCTAAATGGGGTTTAAGTGTGCTAAACGGAGTTTAACGAGGAAGTTAATTAGAGGAATGGTACTTGCCGCGCACCGTGTCTAATTGCTCTCCTAGCTTTTGCATTGCGCTTTCTAGCTCGCTATTCACGGCTTGGATGAGTTTATCGACATCCACGTTCTCTTGTGTATCCGTTAATTTATCTAACAACAGGGGTAACGTTTTGTCTTGAACACCCGTTTCTGATGTGAGCAATTCATTGGTTTTCTGAAGGAGATGTTTGGCTTGCCCAATTGCGCCGCCAACGTTAGGTAAAGGTTGCTTTTGTGGTTGCGTACTCATTGTTTACTCTCTGTAAAAGCAAAGAGCTGTCTTGCGCCGTAAAGCACATCGACAGGCTCTTTCATTAGTTAAGCATTATTGTCTTCACTGCATGCATAGTGAAGTAAGCCCATCAATGAGTATCGGGGAAACACTTGATTAGTATCGTTTCTTCCAATGGTTTTTGAAGTCGCGCGGGGTCATGCCTGTCAGTCGTTTAAAGATCTTCTCGAAATGGCTCAAATCGCCAAATCCAACTTCTAACGACACATCCGTGATACGCGCATTGGGTCGCTCTTGCAAAATGGCTTTCGCCTTTTCAATGCGCATTGCCGCCAATAATGGCTTAAAGCTGGTGTTCAATGTGCTTTTAAAGAGGAAGGAAAGGTGAGAGGGGCTGATAAAGGCGTGGCTGGAAAGTCGGCTTAAGGTAATTTCCTGACAATAATTATCACCGAGGAAAATCAGTGCTTTATTCAATCCAGGATGGAAACTCTGGAATAAATCGTATTCCTTTTTCAGCAATAATTCGACCAAATAAGAAAAGTTATGACGGATGTTTTCAACAATACTGCGACCAACATTTTTGTAGTCGGCAATTTCTGGTGCTAGCTCAACCATTTCGGACACATCAATGGTCATGTTATTGGCTAACGTGATGATACGTGCAACAACCCTTTCTAGCTCTTCGTAATTTTCGGGCCAATGATAATTTTGCAAAAGCGTGATGGCTTGAGGTGTGAAATGCTGCGCTTCATTAATGCGGTATTTACTTAACAACTTGTCGATCATGCTGGGAATATCTTCTTTTCTTTGCATGAGCGACGGCAGCCAAACTTGTAAAAAGTTCAGCTCGGAATATAACTTTCGAGAGAACTTTTTGCCGGCAACAAGGTTTTCTAATGAGCGACTTGTTGAAACCAAAATGCGCACATTATTGGTGTCTGTTCGATGGCGAGTTTCGCCTTTGGCTTGCACTCTAGAAAGCATTAACTCCGTCAAGATATTCTGCTGCTCTAACGACAGTTCATCAATTGAATTGATGAAAATACTGCCGCCTTGTGCTCGACGAATGCCGCGCATAATTTGCAATTGAAAGGTTCTTACATTCGAAGAAACGCAATGAATTTCAACGAAAGGTTGCTCGGCAAGGCTGCTATTGCTGTGGATTGCACTGGCCACTGCAAGTGATTCGCTCCCTAATGGGCCACCAATGATGACCGGACAAGTGGCACTTGCCGCCTTTTCAATAAAGTCTTCAAGCTCCAGTAAATGTTCGCTGTACCCGGCAAGGCACAACTCTTTACCAATATAATGGCTATTTAACTCCGTTGCTTGAAAACGTTTTAAAATCAGAGCTATACGCTTGGTCAAAGCGGGCATTTCAGTGTGCTGAGGGTCAGCTAACTGCGGCTCTTGGATGCGCAAATCTCCCAGCTTTCGCGTTCGGTATAAAATGGGGTAAGAAACAAGGTTCGAGTGAGGCCCGCTTAAGTGACCAAATCGGATTTCACTCGGAATGACGTTGTCAAAACTGCTATCACTAAGTCGAATTGAGGCGGATTCAAAGTTTTTGTTCGAGAGTGTTTGGTTTAGCTGATGCTGTAAAACACTGAACTTTCCAACTGAGAAAGGATGACTGGTTTCGGTGTATTCTTCGTTCATTTGACAAGATTCCGTTTTAGCTCTTTAAGATTTAAAGGCGAAAGGGAAGCTTTGAACGCAACATTTACTGAAAGAAATGAAGTACTAATTCTTCACATATGTGATTGTTCTTTCCTCTAGTTATGCACCTTCTAAGGCTCCCACAATTATTTCGCGCTTACTCATAGGGAGCCTCAAAATTAAAATAATCACACCGACTTTAATCGGGTTAATCTATGCGGTTTTGCGAGTTTGGATAATGTTTTTCGTATAAATTTACTATTATTAACATATGCACAAACTCCGTTTTTAAAGCACTTTTAGTAAAATAACCAAACCAATGGGACACTATTATTACCCATGCGGCGTCATAATGCTGCAATTTCTACGAAAAAAAACAAACACAAAAGAATCCCACTCCTCGCCGTTCCTTCCGTTTGCACATTTAGAATACCCTCCCACGAAAAAGAGAAAGGTAATTAAAATTAATAAGCAACTCTGAAACAAGATAAGTAAAACAACACAGCAATAACTCAACATCCTTGTTTTCGTTATTAATACCTAAGCGCCTCTTAAAATAGAGCTAGTTAAGGTTGAAAAAACAGCATTTACTGCTTGCTGAATCGTCGCACGAGCGTGAATTTCTTGAGTGAGTAGTTCTGCTTCAATCACTTTTTGCTCTCGCGCGACTTCTTCTTCAAATTCCGCTTGTGAAATATCGCCAGCTTCTAACGCTTGTGTAAGCTCTGTGAGGATGTCTTGACGCTCAGATAACGCACCGTGCAACTCACTTAAAACAGCTTCGCCCTCTTTTTTCATGTCGTCACTTAAAGCTTCTGTTGCGCCGGATATCACACTGTTAATATCAAAATGCATAATTTCTCTCCTTATACCTTTGTAGAGTCGATTTGTTTGAACTGTTCACCTTGAATCATCGCGTTTAACAAGCGCATGTATTGAGCGCGATGACGTTTAATTATGAAATCCGAAAGCGTGTTTTTAGCACGGTGGCTACTCAGGTCTTGTTGCCACAAGTCCAGGGCAATTTTCACCTGCTTGGTGGTTTGCTCATTTGATTCACGTGCTTGTTGACGAAGGTGCAAAACGTTTAATTCCGACATCACTTCTAGGTATTGATTCTGGAAACGAGTGAATGCGCGTTCCGCTTTGGGTGTATTTTCCATTTGCAAATACAAAAAATCTATTTTCTGAACAATCTGCTCCATTTGTTCCAATGAGCGCACATCATATTCAGACACCAAACGCATTGAGCAAGCACTTAATAACAGCGCACTCAACATCAGCATCCAACGGGATGCGTTAATCATCATATTTTTTTTCATCACTTCGCCTTTGAATTGATTGATGTATTGAGGCTTAAAAAAATGCATCCCTGCCCCTACCTTTATAGAGAAATACCCTTTCCTAGTACCACACTAGGGTCCCTTGCCTTTAATCACACACGAGAAAATCGGTTAACTGGCCTTTGCCTCTTGCTGGGCTGGCGGGGACGGTTTTTCGTGACCGATGGCTTTTGTTAGGTTCACGATCACTTTGTCCATGATTGAGAAGAGCACTTCGACGTTGTAGCCCATTAAAAACGCCAGTGCCATGGGTGACATCGAGGCCAACGATGCCGCGTCATCAGGCCGGAAAAACCAACCAATTACCATTCCACCTAACGCACCAAGCGTAAGCTTTAAGCGATACCGGATCTCGCTATCGAAGCCAAAAGTAAGCTGCCGGATTTCCGTAAGTAGTTCCCTAAGTACGTAAATAAGCGCACCGAGCAAACCATATAGCAACGGCAATAAATAGCTTTGAAACGCGTTAAGGATGAAATCCGCTGACAGAATATTTTCGAAAAAGACAATGCGGACCTCGTGCAGCCGCGTGTCGAGCTCTAGCTGATCGATGCGATCACCATTGCCCACTTCAGACTGCATCAAACGCTTTTTCTTCATTTCGTATTCGCGCTTAAAATACTCCGGCAAGAAGAACTCAAACGTTCCTCCCAAACTCCACACGCGATTCCAAATCAACAATAAGTTGTAATTGGCATCCAGCTGTTGGTTTTCGACCTTTAATTGCTGCAACAGAGCATTACGCTCTTCGAGATTGTTATTGTCGTCGTTCAGTGCCAATCGTGTTTGCTCTCTGGAGTCGAACACGGATTGCAAATTCATGCGCAAGTCGTTACCAAATAACCAATACACTTGAGAAAGAACCAAAAACGCCAAGGCCACCAGCGTGTACGAGCGATACCAAGATACGGCTTTTTCGGCCCGCGTTTTCGCCCGTTTTTTGGCATTGCCAGAGGGAAGCACGGCATCAATGCTTTCCACTGTGACCGGGTGCACAGCTGAAGTTAGCTTGTCGTAAGCCAGTAAAAACTCGTGCTCGTCTTCTTGGGTCCAGTCCATTGAAAGCTTATGCTTGGCACGAATCACAGCCTGCGTAAGCGTTTCATCAAGCTGCAGCTGCCCTTCTCTTGCGATGTAGTTTAAGAGCTTTTGTGCATCTTCTACCGCCGACGCGACCTCAGGAGATACCTGTACAACCACTTTGGCCGAATCGTCTAAGGATGTGTCTGTCATTGCGTCTCCTATTAACGTGTTGTTGAATAATGAGGCTTCAATACCTCAATAAATAAGGCTCAACCCAATCCAAACGCAGGAGAAAAGTCGGTTGCTGACGTTTTTCTGATACGTGTGATGTGAACTTGGCTGAGCTTTTCCCTTTGGAATAGACGCAAGTTGATCGTATTAGTGACATGAAGCTCTCCACAATAACCTCCAAAACAGTGTCATGATTTTTAAAAGTAGGTGGGAAAGGCTTGGTGAAGAATGCTCACACTCCCAGTGTTGAGCGATTGGTCAATATATGCTCAATTGCATTTATGGTAAGAAATGTTGGCGTTTTTAACTTGTTCAAATCGGCGACAAACGCGGGTGTTTACGCTTTTTAGCGCCATTTTGGTGCAGCGATTCCGCTGAATAGAAATGATGTTTTAAACGAACTTATAGGTCAGACGCGCTTTTAGCGCTCTGTTTTAAACGGTGCGCTGATTTTAAGCTTGCGCTTCATTCCCCATTGCTTGCTTAAAAATAATGCCGGCTTGAGTCCGATTATTGACTTCTAGCTTTTTTAATACCGCTGAAACATGCTGCTTGATTGTGGTTTCTTGCACATTCAATTCATAGGCAATTTGTTTGTTCAGCAAACCGTCTGCCAAGAGCTTTAACACGCTGAATTGGTGCGGGGTTAGTAGCTTTAATTTTTCTGCAAAAGCAAGGGATTCATCACCTTCCATATCTTGCAATTGCAAGCTGATGTTTTCAGGCAACCAGCTTCCGCCTTCCAATACGGTTTCAACCGCTTCTGAGAGCACTTCGATAGGTGACGATTTGGGAATAAAGCCGCTTGCCCCAAAGTCCATCGCGCGTCGTACTGTGTGAGGATCTTCTTGCGCGGAAACAACGATAACGGAAACGCCCGGGAATGCGTTAAGAATGGAAGTTAACCCGGTTAGCCCATTGTTGCCCGGCATGTTTAAATCCAACAACACTAATTCAATATCGGGGTGGTTTTCTAAATGCGTGGTGACTTCATTAAAGTTGGCTGCTTGTAATATGGCATTTTGTAATACCGATTGAACCGCCTGTACAAGGGCACTGCGAAACAAGGGGTGATCATCGGCAACAATTACGTGAGCAGTCATATACTTAACTCTATTTATACTGAAACACCGTTATTAAAGCGGACTCATTGAGGATGTCAAGAATTGTGAAAAAAGGGCCACCAGCATTCACTAGCAGCCCAGCCCTAACACACAATTGAGATTAGAATTGATAACCTACTGTTAAGTGGACTGTTCTTGGGTCGCCGTAATAGCCGATAAGCGTATTATCCCCGCCCAAGCCCGGTGTATAACGAGAGATATCTGTTGGGTCCGCCGGATCTGGCGTCACAAACTGATAGCCACCAACAAGGTATTCTTTGTCTGTTAAGTTTTTAACATGCAAAGCGGCATACCAAGCACCATCGGGGTGATACCAATTCAAACCAAGGTTCACTAATCCGTAGCCATTTTGATTCAGCAAGTTCTGCTCTTCGTTAATGGCGTAATCCGCACGATAGTAGTAGTTGGCATTAAAGACCCAATCACCGTAGTCGTTAGAAATGGCATAGTTCATCGCAAGGTTTGCCGTAACTTCTGGTGTATTCGAGACATCAAAGGTGTCGGCAATATTGTCGAACTGGTTGCTCTCAGGATTAAATCGAAGCACTTCTTTGAATTCGGCATCGATGTAACCAATATTCGCAGTGAAGGTCAGTTCATCGGTTGCAACGTAAGTGAAGTCGGCTTCAATCCCCCACGCATCCGATTTACCGACGTTACCAAGGAATTGGTTGAGTGAACCCGGTTCATCACTTGGCAATGCCGTGATGTATTGGCGATCTTCATGCTCTAGTGCAAACACGGTAACATTCGCACGGAATGTGTCATTCCAATCACTCTTCATACCAATTTCGTAGGAATCAACAATCTCAGGACTTGCCGCCGGTTCGTTAGTTTGTGCGCGAGGGTTATAGGTACCCGATTTAAAACCTTGACCGTAGCTAACGAAGAACATCAAATCTTTGTTCATTTGGTATTCAAAGCCAATACGCGGGGTAAAGCGAGACCAACTTTCTTTTGCGGTGCCATCTAGAATGCCATCGCCGTTGGTATCGGACCCAAGCACTCGTGGGGTAAAGAGTGAGATAAAGTCATCATCTCGGTTGAACCCAGGGATCCAATGTGAGCGCGGATAAATCGTGGCTGGCACGACGCCGTTATCCACGTACGCTTCCTTTTCATCATCGGTAAAGCGAGCACCAATGGTCATTGACCATTTATCTGTTAAGTCGATCGCCCCTTGAACATAAGCGGCAATGCTTTCGCCGTTACTGCACCCTGAAATTTCACGGGTTAATCCCGGTAAACCAAGAGCAGCTTGACCTAAGAATTCGAGAATCGCATCGAATCGACCACAGGACTGGGAATCAAAGTAGTAAACGCCCCCCACTACTTTGAAACCATCGCCTAAATACGTCCCTTGTAACTCATGTGATTCTTGCTCATCGTCATAAAAAGCAGGCACATCGAATATACGCAAGGAAGTGTTATCGAAGTCGATATTCGTATCCGATTGACTATCGCGATCGGCGTAAACGTATTTTAAGGTGAAATCGTCGCTTACATCCCACGTTGCAGTAAAGCTGTACCCTTCCAATTCAACTTCGTTATCAGTTGGCAAACTGGTGTAAGAATCAAACACGCTGCCAGGCACGGGCGCATCTGTTAATAATGAAGGTAATAAACGGTAACCGCCTTTTGCGTTTGAATCATCTTGGGTTTTATCCCAGTTGAAGCGCAAGAAAAGATCTTCTGTTGCTTCCCATTCAAGCGTCATACGAGCTGCGGTAACATCTTTGTTGTAGTTCTCTAAATCTTGGTTGGGCAAATCAGATTGCAGGTAGTTACCAAAGCCATTTCTATCAAGGCTGGCTACACCAAATCCAAAGTACAGCTTGTCTTCAACCAGTGGTATTTGACCGGTGAATTTTAAGTCGCGCTGACTGTAACTCCCCACTGTGGCTTGCGCTTTGAAGGTGGCATCCCCCGTCATGGGTTTAGTAACGTATTTTATTGCTCCACCAATGGTATTTTTTCCGTAAAGCGTGCCCTGTGGACCACGCAATACTTCGATTCGTTCAACATCTAACAAATCAAGAACAGCACCCTGCGGACGCGCAATATAGACATCATCAATGTATATACCGACTCCCGGCTCATATCCCCATAATGGATCTTGCTGGCCTACACCACGAATGAAAGCGGTGATTGTCGAGTTTGTACCACGGCTACGCTGGAGCGTGGTGTTTGGAGAAAATTGCTGCACTTCGGTTAATACTGCAATACCTTGTTCAGCCAGCTGTACTTCTCCAATTGATGTAACAGCGACAGGCACTTCTTGTAGGCTTTCAACGACCTTACGCGCGGTGATTTCGATTTTTTCTAAACCGCCACTATCTTCATTGTTGGCTTCTTGAGCTGTGGCAGTGCCAGAAAGAGCAAGGCATACAGCTAGAGCACAGAGCGTAGGGCTTGATGAAGCAAGATGTTTGGGTGTGTTCATTATTATTACCTTTCATATAAAAAGCCGCGACTAGCATACTCCAGACACCACCATTCGTATGCAGTACGATCGTACTATGGCTATCACCC
>CAXRCC010000266.1:0-4222 GCA_964228975.1 Paraneptunicella sp.
GTGCAAGTTCAAGTGAGACACATCAGAGCCCATTGAGCCCGGCGAAGTAATGCCCACTTGCGCATTCATGTTCGCGCCGTCCATGTACACTTGGCCGCCATGCGAATGAATAACATCGCACACTTCTTTGATGGTTTCTTCGTACACACCGTGTGTTGAGGGGTACGTAACCATGATACAAGACAAGTTATCGCCCGCTTCTTCGGCCTTGGCGCGCAGGTCGTCGAGGTCGATGTTGCCGTTTTTATCGCAATCCACTACCACTACTTTTAGGCTCACCATGTTGGCAGAAGCCGGGTTGGTGCCGTGGGCAGAGCTTGGGATCAAACAAATGTTGCAATGACCCTCGTTACGGCTCTCATGGTATTTTTGAATGGCGATTAAGCCTGCGTATTCCCCTTGGGCACCAGAGTTAGGCTGCATCGACATAGTATCGTAACCTGTTACATCAACTAACCAGCTTTCTAGCTCGTCAATCATGGCCTTGTACCCTTGCGCTTGGTCAACAGGCGCAAAAGGGTGAAGCTTGCCGAATTCAGGCCATGTAACAGGGATCATCTCCGCCGTTGCATTTAACTTCATGGTGCATGAACCAAGGGAAATCATAGAATGATTTAAGGCTAAATCTTTATCTTCTAAAGACTTAATATAACGAAGCATTTCCGTTTCTGAATGATACTTGTTGAAAACGTCATTCGTTAAAATTGCGCTTTCACGACGCAGTTCAGCCGGAATCGACGTGCTGCCATTGGCCACAATGTCTGCGTCTAACGCTTCAATATTCAAGCCGTGATCCGCACCGCAGAACACCTCGAACAACGCTTCGATGTGTGAGCGCAAAGTGGTTTCATCAAGGCTAATGCCCACTTGCGCGTCTAAATCGGTGCGCAAGTTAATGCCTTTTGCAAGCGCGGCACTGATGATGGCATCTTTGTTTTCCACTTTGACTGTAATCGTATCGAACCAAGTGTCGTGCGCTAATTCAAAGCCTTTTTGCTGTAAGCCAGCGGCCAGAATATCGGTAAATCGGTTAATGCGCTGCGCGATGGTTTTTAAGCCTTGAGGGCCGTGATATACAGCGTAGAACGACGCCATATTGGCAAGCAATACTTGCGCAGTACAAATGTTGGAGTTGGCTTTTTCACGACGAATATGCTGCTCGCGCGTTTGCAGTGCCATACGCAATGCTTGGCGACCGCGTGTATCTTTAGACACACCAATAATACGGCCCGGCAGTGAGCGCTTGTATTTGTCGCGCGTTGCGAAGAAGGCAGCATGAGGACCACCGTAACCCATAGGCACACCAAAGCGTTGTGCGGAGCCTAGAACCACATCTGCGCCTAGCTCTCCTGGCGATTTCAACAACACTAAGCTCATGATATCTGCCGCGACAGCAACAATGCCTTTATTGGCTTGTACCGCAGCAATCATATCGCTGATGTTTTGGATTTCGCCGGTTGTGCCCGGATACTGCAATAATGCACCAAAGCAGTCGCATTCGCTGGCGGCTTCAGCTTTTCCTACAACCACTTCAAAACCAAACATGTCGGCGCGATTTTGCACCACATTTAAGGTTTGAGGATGAACATTATCGGCAACGAAGAAGCTATTCGACTTCTTGTTTTTCGACATACGCTTGGCCAATGTCATGGCTTCTGCTGCGGCTGTGCCTTCATCTAACAAGGATGCAGAGGCAAGCTCTAACCCGGTTAGATCCAGAGTCACTTGTTGGAAGTTTAACAGAGCTTCCAAGCGACCTTGCGCAATTTCAGGTTGGTAAGGCGTGTAAGCAGTGTACCAGCCGGGATTTTCCAACACGTTACGTAAAATCACATTGGGCGTGAGGGTATCGGAATAGCCCATGCCGATGTGTGAACGGTTAATTTGGTTTTGTCCGGCAATGGCTTTTAGCTCTGCCAATGCTTGTGCTTCTGTTTTGCTCTCACCCACACTGGTGCCCGATTCAGTCAAAATGCTACCGGGCACAGTCTGTTCCATTAAGTCGTCGAGTGATGCTGCACCAACCGCATTAAGCATGGATTGGACTTCAGACTCACTTGGACCAATGTGACGACGCACAAAATCTTCTGTTTGCTCTAACTGGGCAAGTGTATTCAATGGTTCAGACATGTCGTTTAACTTCTTCGCTGTTCTAATTCGTCGTAGGGATTAAGACTTTACTTAGTCTTCATCAATGCTATTTGCGTAACCTTCTGCATCTAATAAGCCAGCGACTTCTGACTCATCATCCGCTTTGATTTTGAAGATCCAGCCGTCACCGTAAGGGTCGCTATTAACAAGCTCCGGCGAGTCTTCTAGTTGCTCATTAACTTCAACAACTGAGCCTGTGATTGGCGCGTAAACGTCAGAGGCTGCTTTTACTGATTCAACCACGGCAATTTCGTCACCCGCACCAAAGCTTTCGTCCACCTCAGGTACTTCTACGAAAACCATATCGCCAAGCAGCTCTTGCGCGTGCTCAGAGATACCTACAGTGTAAACACCGTCACCTTCGTTACGTACCCATTCGTGGCTCGTTGCATAACGCAATTCAGATGGAATGTTGCTCATAATACTTCCTTAAATATCTTGCACTTATTATTGGTTAAAAATTGAAATCTTATGTATTTGCTATTGCAAACGTCGCTTAGAATACCTGTTTTCCGTTGCGAACGAAGCCAGGCTTCACGACTTTTACTGTAATCCACTTTTTGCGTATTTCCACTTCTACTTCATCACCGACTGATGCAGGCACGCGAGCCATTGCTACGCTGTGACCTAAAGTGGGTGAAAACGTGCCGGATGTAATCACGCCTTCTTCTTCGCCCACACGCACTTTTAAGCCTGTACGAAGTACGCCTTTTTCAGTCATCACTAAGCCAACAAGCTTTTGTGTGCCTTGCGCTTTATGTTGTGTGATCGCTTCGCGACCCATGAAGTCACGGTCTTGTGGTTCCCAGGTGATTGTCCAGCCCATGTTGGCGGCTAAAGGAGAGGTGTTTTCGTCCATATCTTGGCCGTATAGGTTCATGCCTGCTTCTAGGCGAAGCGTGTCACGCGCACCTAAACCACATGGCTGAATCTCAGCGCCAAGCAACTTGTCCCAGAATGCACCAGCGTCATCAACGTTAACCATGATTTCATAGCCCGTTTCGCCAGTGTAGCCTGTTGTTGCGATGAATAAGTCGCCTGCTTCAACGCCAAAGAAAGGCTTCATCCCTTCAACAGCGGCTTGTTGCTCATCCGTTAATAAGGTTGCCACTTTTGCTTTTGCATTGGGACCTTGTACCGCGATCATCGCGTAATCGTCGCGCACGGTGGTGGTAATGTTGAAGCCGTCGGCAACTTTCGCTAACCAATTTAAATCTTTTTCTCGCGTGGCAGAGTTCACCACTAAACGGTAACTCTCGTCGTTGAAGTAATACACGATGAGGTCATCAACCACACCGCCCGTTTCATTCAACATACCGCTGTATAGCGCTTTGCCCGCTGCCTTTAATTTTGCGACGTCGTTGGCTAATAAATAACGTAAGTAGGCTTTTGCGTCTGCGCCTTTTACGTCAACAATGGTCATGTGACTCACATCAAACATGCCCGCGTCTTGGCGAACAGCGTGATGTTCTTCTATTTGAGAACCATAATGAAGAGGCATATCCCAACCGTGAAAATCGACCATTTTGGCGTTAGATTCAAGGTGCTTAGGATGCAATACGGTAGTGTTAGACATGAGCATTCCCGGTGATTAACTAATATAAAACGGACTAGAGAATCTGCTTATTTTCTAGTGCGCTCGATTATAGGTTTAGCTGAAAAAGCTAACAAATTGGAAATGTTTATCGAGACATTTAAAAATATTATATAAAGAGTATGAATGATAAGTATTATTAATAAAAAGAGAAAGTTAAATACCTTTAAAAGGTGAAAAATTGGGAAATTGAGAAGAAAAGTAAGAGGCTCAAAATCCAGAGCCTATTCTTATGCTTAAATTCGGTAAAGAAGCTGACAATGACTCAAAGAAGTATCAGTCAGCCACTAAACACGTTTCTCTAGGCTTCCTCGACGCTAGAAAGGAATAGGTCCAAAACTCAGCTTAACCGCATCTTTTAATTCAAGTTGATTAACCAAGAATTCCAAAAGGTCTTCAACGTTCAAATCCTCAGAAACTCTGAATTCGACTTGATATTCTGTACCACTTAGCTCTTTAATCATAATTAAATCAACT
>CAXRCC010000267.1:0-7444 GCA_964228975.1 Paraneptunicella sp.
GGGTTGGGCAAGAAGCGTACGTCAAACACATAATCGGCATCTTTAGGAATGCCATGCTTGTAACCGAAAGATTCGAAAACCAACACCATCCTTGAGCTTTTTTTGCCAAGAATGCGTTCTCGAATCAATTCTGATAGTTGGTGTACAGACAGTTTATCTGTATCGATGTAAAGGTCAGCGCGCTCGGCAATAGGCGCCAGTAGCTCTCTTTCTGCCTTGATAGCATCGGGTAATGATCGGCTGTCTCTGGAAAGTGGATGCAATCGACGTGTTTCGCTAAAGCGCTTTAATAATACGTCATCGCTTGAATCAAGAAATACTACGGTAAGCTCAAGACTAGCGGGCAAAAAATCGAGGATTTCGGACAACTGCTCTGGCTTTTCGGGAATATTTCGAACATCAATACTCACGGCAACCTGATCGTATTCTTCACCAACAGAGTGGGTAAGTGCAGGTAGCAAATTGACGGGAATGTTGTCTACGCAGTAGTAACCTAAATCTTCTAGGGAGCGCAAAACAACGCTTTTTCCTGAACCAGAATGTCCGCTAATCACGATGAGCTTCATGCTATGTCAGTGCCTCGTATAATGCATGATCGTTCTTTGCCGTACGGAGTTTTTCTACAATGCTTTTGTCGTTGAGTTTACTTGCCACGTTCGACAAGACTTTTAAGTAATTCTGGTTTTCATGCTCAGGGACAAGTAGCGCGAAAAAAACGTCGACAGGTTGGTTATCGATAGCATCAAAATCAATGGCAGGTGTGCAGGTTATTGCTACCGCAATGGGTTTGTTTAACCCCGCGATGCGCCCGTGAGGCAAAGCAATACCTTCACCAATACCAGTGCTACCCATTCTTTCTCGATGAATAAGACTGTTTAATGCCATTTCGGCATCTATTTCATAAGATGCTTCTGCTGCAATAGCGCTTAATGTCTCTAGAACTCGTTTTTTACTTGTTCCCGGAACCGCTGTTTTAGCGCTCCCGGGAGACAAGATGTCTTTAATTTCCATTCTTATTGAATAAAAAAGTGGTTAGTGATTAATGTTTTTTCAGTTTTTCTTTGTGTTTGATAACTTGGCGATCCAATTTATCAATCAATGAGTCGATAGCAGCGTACATGTCATTATTTTCTGACGCAGCGAAAATTTCACCACCGTCGATATTAAGTTTTGCTTCCGCTTTCTGATTTAATTTCTCAACGTTAAGAATGACGTGTACGTTGTTGATGTGATCAAAGTGGCGTTCTAATTTTTCAAACTTTGTATCAACATAGTTACGTAAAGAGTCAGTGATTTCAACGTGGTGACCAGTAAGATTAATTTGCATGCTCGTCGTCCTTTTCTGAAGTAGCTTTATATTAAGCTTTTACGTTGGTTAGACGGTGGGATCGATAACGATTCCCGGTATTTTGCAATTGTCCGCCTTGCGACTTTTATGCCTTGCTCGGCCAACAAATCTGCAATTTTGCTATCACTTAGTGGTTTAGCTTGGTTTTCGGCTGCCACTAGCTTTTTAATTAATGCGCGAATTGCGGTACTTGAACACTCGCCGCCGCTTTCCGTTGCGACATGGCTGCTAAAGAAGTATTTCAGTTCAAAAATGCCTCTTGGCGTGTGCATATATTTTTGGGTTGTGACACGAGATATTGTGGATTCGTGCATATCAACCATTTCAGCAACATCGTTTAAAACCATTGGCTTCATCATTTCTGGGCCGTGTTCAAAAAAGCCCTGTTGTTGCTGAACAATACAATTTGCCACTTTTAGTAAGGTTTCATTGCGGCTTTCAATGCTTTTAATAAACCAGCGCGCCTCTTGAACATGGTTGCGAATAAACTGGCTGTCATTCGTGTTTGTTGCGCTTTTGCTCATCGCCGCATAAGTTTGGTTTACATTTAACTTAGGTACACTATCGGGATTAAGTTCAACAACCCAGCGGCCATTTTTTTTGGTAACCGACACATCAGGGATAACATAATCAGGCTGCTGCGTATTGATTTCGCTGCCTGGATGAGGGTTTAGCGTTTGTAATAGGCGCAGGACTTCTTTTAGCTGCTCTTCTTTTAGCTTCGCTTTGCGCATTAATGTGCGGTAGTCCTTACTCATCAATAATTCTGAGTGCTCAGAAAGCAAGGCCTTAGCTTCTTCTAGCCAAGGTGTTTCATTGTCGAATTGCGATAGCTGTACCAATAAACATTCCTGAGGTGTGATGGAGCCGCAACCCACGGGATCGAACCATTGAATACGTTTTCTAACGCATTCGATTTCTTCTAGTTCAACTTCCTCAATATCAATGCTTTGCAGTATTTCTTCACTGCTCACTTTGAGGTAGCCCGAGTCGTCTATAGCTTCAATTATAGCAAACGCTATGGCTTCGTCTGTTTCAGAAAAAGGTGTTAGGCGCATTTGCCACAACAGGTGGTCTTGAATGGAATCGACGGTTTCACCCTGATAAACATAGTCGTCGTCGAGGGAGCCGCTGCTACTGCTAGATGATGTACTGGGCGCAGGAGCAGATGACGCGCTGATGTATTCATCCCATGTGGTGTCCATAGGAAGCTCTTCAGGCATGCTATTGGCTTCAAGTGCATCGCTGCTGTCGATGGATTCAGATTCGCCGGATTCGTTGGAAGGCGCAGCTTCTGTTTCGCCGTTAATTTTCTTATCGAATTCGCTCAGGCTTTCGAAGTTATCGTTATTTTCTTCTGCTTCAAGTAAAGGATTGTTATCCAGCGCTTCTTGGATTTCTTGTTGCAGGTCAAGAGTGGACAATTGCAACAAACGTATTGCTTGTTGCAACTGGGGCGTCATTGTTAGTTGCTGACTGAATTTAAGCTGTAATGATGGTTTCATCTAATCTCAGCGTTCGTGTTTCCGGTCGTTGCGAGGTTCACTAAAGTTTGAATTGTTCCCCGAGGTATACATCTCTAACGCGTTGATTGTTAAGTATTGCTTCAGATGTGCCTTCTGCGATGACTTGCCCATGGCTTACAATATACGCGTGTTCACAAACATCGAGAGTTTCTCTCACGTTGTGATCGGTGATCAGTACCCCTATTCCACGATCTTTTAAGTGTTGTATTATCTTCTTTATATCATTTACCGATATAGGGTCAACACCCGCAAAAGGTTCATCGAGTAAAATAAATCTCGGGTTTGCGGCTAGAGCCCTTGCTATCTCTACTCTTCGACGCTCACCACCAGACAAACTCATACCCATGTTATTGCGGATGTGATTGATGTTAAATTCATCAAGTAACTCATCTGCAATTTGTTCTCGTTGACCATTTGCCAACTCTTTTCGGGTTTGTAGTATCGCCATGAGGTTTTGGTAAACCGTCAATTTTCGAAAGATAGACGATTCCTGAGGCAAATACCCAATACCATGGCGAGCGCGTATGTGCATGGGCTGAAGCGTCAGGTCTTGTTGATCGATATAAATATTACCTTGATCTAACGGTACGAGACCGACAATCATATAAAACGTAGTGGTTTTTCCCGCGCCGTTTGGCCCAAGTAAACCCACAATTTGACCTGTGCTAACTTCGACAGATACTTCTTTTACCACTTGGCGTGATTTATACGATTTGGCTAAGCCTGTAGCACATAACGTCGACTTCACTGCTCAGGCTCTCCATTTTCAGGCTTGGCTTCTGGGCGGAAAACGGTTGTTACACGGCCATTCTCACCTTCCTGACCTTCAGCAAGAAGTTGCTGCTTGTCGAGGTTAAAGGTGATGGACTCGCCTCTTACCATGCTGCTGTTTTGATGTAACTCGGCTTCGCCTGATAGTGTTAAGGTGCGCGCAGAAACTTCGTAGCGAATCTCTGTTGCGACCGCTTTAATAGTGGAGCCGTCCTCCATATCTTGTCGGTATACCGCAGGCTCACCCCTTGCGATAAAGACTTCACGTCCTTCGCCTTTTGATGCATTTACTTCAACTTCATCAGCATCAATTTGCAAAGAGCCTTGTTGTACGTGTACATCGTCTCTAAAGATGGATGTTTTGCGCTTTCCATCAACAAAGTGGGTTTTCGAGTCAACGGTGATAGGTTTTTTAAAATCGTCATCTTTTGCTTGTGCAACATTCATTGAGAGTGCGCAACACAAGGCAATGAGACGCAAGGTGTGTTTACTTTGCATCATTTGTAATCGGTGTAAAAACGGTTTGAACATGATCCAATAACTCAAACTTTCTGGTTAACATGTTGGCGACAAACCCGTTGCTGTGGATAACGTAGTCTTGTCCCATGATGACGACGGGTTGATCCGAGGTCATGGTTTTTTCATCCAGATTTATTTCAATAAAGCTGGTTGTAATTTCTTGTACAAATTCACCTTCTCCGATGCTTTTAATCTGTACGTTTTTCTCTAACTGAATGCGGTTATTTTCGTAAAGTGTTCCTTCTTCAGCCACAACGCTCCAAGGGTTTTCAGTGCGCTCTGTAAAAATAGTGTATTTGGGATTTTCGAACAATGTAAACCCAAGCTCTTCAAAATGCTCCATTTTTTCCGCATAAACTTTATGCGTAATCATACCTTTATCATTGTATAAGGTGCTGAGCATTTTGTTAGCGAGGTAGTTAGGCTGAAAGCTAGAAATAGAGTCAGCCTGAGCTTCTTGCTCGTTGTTTTGCTGCCAAATAGGAAGGTTTAACAACAAGATGAGCAAAAAGAGTAGGGCAATGCTGATAGAGACACGGTTCATGCAGCCACTCCTATCAATAGAATAGCGCAGCAAGCGTTTATATTAACGCTGCAATTTGCTTCGGCATGAAAAGTGCGAACAGCCTGACAATGCATTAAGCCACTCCAGCCTTGAGTAAATCCAACATATTGAAGGCACCAATGGGTTTATTTTGCTCGTTAAGTACAACTAAACCATTAATGCGTTTCTTTTCTAAAATGTTGAGTGCTTCTGCGGCGAGCATGTCTCGTTTTGCGGTAACGGCATTGCGTGTAATGACTTCGCCGATAGGTGTGTGGTGAATATCCACTTTGGCATCGATCACTCGACGCAAGTCACCGTCCGTAAAAATGCCAGCGAATGTGCCGTTTGTATCGACAATTGCAGCCATGCCAAGGCCTTTTGCAGAAATCTCGAATAAGGCTTCACTGATGGTCGAAGTTTCTAACACAATGGGGAGTTGTTCACCAGTGTGCATAACGTCGTCAAGACGTAACAATAAACGTCGACCTAATGCGCCCTGTGGATGCGATAGCGCGAAATCATCAGAGGAAAAGCCTCTTGCCTCTAGTAGTGCGATGGCTAAGGCGTCTCCCATTGCGAGTGTGGCCGTTGTACTCGATGTGGGCGCTAAGCCTAGCGGACATGCTTCTTTATTTACTTTAATACACAGGTGAATATCGGAGTATTCTGCCAGTTTAGAGTTTGGGTTGCCGCTCATGGCAATAATATTGATGCCGAGCCTTTTTACGACAGGCAACAAAGAAAGAATTTCGTCGGTTTCGCCAGAGTTTGATATGGCAATGAGTACGTCTTGTTTTGCCAGCATGCCTAAATCACCATGACCGGCTTCTCCAGGGTGCATGTAAAATGCAGGGGTGCCAGTGCTTGCCATTGTGGCTGCAATTTTATTGGCAATGTGGCCAGATTTACCCATTCCTGTTACCACGACTTTTCCTTCACAGGACAAAATGCGTTCACAAGCTTGGGAAAAGGCTTCGTTGATATAAGGTTTTAAGTCGTTAATGGCCTGCTGCTCTATTTCAAGCACTTGTAATGCAGACTCAATAAAGTGATTTGAACTCTTCATAATGCGACGACTTATATTCCTTGAAATAGCCAAATTTGATATGCGATGAAGCAGGCTAATAGTAGTCCACCTTGCCAGCGATTGATATTTCTATTTCCACCAATGTTAAAGCTAAAAGCGACCAATAACACGGTGGCACCTAGCATAACGTAGATATCACGATTCACGGCATTGGGATCAATCACTCCCGGTGCGATAAGGCCAGGCATAGCTAACACAGCAAGAATATTGAAGATATTCGAACCGATAATGTTACCCATTGCGAGGTCGTCCTCGCCTTTTAATACGCCTGCAATACTGGCGGCAAGTTCTGGCAAGCTGGTTCCGATTGCAATGATGGTTAAGCCTATAATGAGATCACTTAACCCAAAATGACGCGCAATCAAGACCGCTGAATCGACCATGAAATCTGCGCTTAAAGGCAACACAATTAATCCCACAATAACCCAAAAAACAGCCTTGCCTGTTGGCACACCATCGGGGACTTCTTCCATTGATTCTTGCGCTAATGGATCTTGTTTGTCTGAGCGAATAGATAACCAAGCAAGGCCGCCAATGGTAATAAAAAATAACACCATCAACACGCTGCCTTCCCAGAATTTAAAAGCGTGATCGGCTAGGAAAAACGCAGCAATCAGGGAAACAATCAACAAGATAGGAAGTTCGCGTTTAACGGTAATCGAGCTAACCAATATGGGTTTTAGTAGAGCAGTTAGCGCGAGTACCAAGGTAATGTTGGTAATATTTGAACCGATAGCATTTCCGATTGCGGTATCGGGTGTGCCGGAATACGACGCGGTTGCTGCAACCATTATCTCGGGTGCAGATGAGCCCATTGCGACAATCGTCATTCCAATGACCATGGGCGAAATTCCAATGTTTTTTGCAAGTGCGGAGGCACCGTATACAAACCTGTCTGCACCCCAACTTAGTGCGATGAGACCCGCAATAAAAATGACTATTTCAATCAGCATTATTCACTTTTTCATGACTTCAAATTAACAGCGCGGATTGTCGCAAATTGTGCATCACATTCCTATGGAGAAAAGCAGGAATTTTTGGAATTGTTTAGTTTTATGACACGCATTTGACAAATTCATACAAAAATAGTCCCCACCTTGAATTAACATGGCGGCCAATTGATGGGGTGGAACATCTCTTTCCACAAGGAATATTCGATTTTATCGCAAATAAGTTGTTACTTTTTGATTTTGTCGCTAAATCTTGAAAAACGCTAAAATAGTACATATTTGTGGTTCCTTCCCTAGTTAAAAGCATCTGAGTCGCGCGTTCGCGTTGATAACCAAAGAGCAGTTATGGAATATCTTGTAGAAATTGAAAATATGAGTTTTAGCCGAGGCGAGCGAGCTATCTATAAAGATATCAACGTTCGTATTCCTGCGGGTAAAACAACTGCGATTATGGGACCGAGTGGCATTGGTAAAACAACCATGCTGAAATTAATTGGTGGTCAGCTTATTCCAGATAGCGGAGATATTCGCTTTAAGGGTGACTCCATTCCCAATATGAAGCGAAAAGCACTGTTTGACGCCCGTCGTGACATGAGCATGCTTTTCCAAAGTGGTGCGCTTTTCACCGACATGACGGTATTCGATAATGTGGCGTACCCTATTCGTGAACATACCAAATTACCCGAAGAAATTATC
>CAXRCC010000268.1:0-9614 GCA_964228975.1 Paraneptunicella sp.
CCTGGCAAGTACTTTGCGCAGGGCATTGCGTTAAAACAGCTGCAAAACGCCATGTTCCATCATATTGTGCATGCGCAAACACAAACCCCGATTGATTATCACCCTGAGCATTTGCGCCCCATTAATCAACTGGAAGCGGATTTGGCGGCGTCTGTTGCCAATTTTGAAAAGTCGATGGATTCCATCATGAGCTTGTTGCTGACGTTTAAAAAATTGGAATTTACGGAAAGCTATAATTGGTTTCGGGATCTCACCCAAAGACAAGCATACAAGCTGCTGCAACGCGTAGATAAAGTCTACCGAGATAGCCGCGTATACCGTCCGTTAAATAAGCCTCGCTGGTCTGCACATCAATACAATAATGTCCTGTTTGGGATTGGCGGCGAAGGACAGCTTAATGATTATATTTCTGCGCAAAATGAACGCGCGAATGAAATTGCCCTGAATTACGCTGAGCCTTTAATTGTGTTTTTGTTGAACACCAAGGGCAAGTACCTCGATTACGATTTATTTGGTAAGTGGCAAAACACCCTCATTGAAATTAACAAGCAGCAAAGTAAAAACCCGGCAAACAGTTTAGATAACCTAGAAAACTTCTTGCGAGGTCAGTTGGCGTCGGTTGATCAAAGTAACTGTTTTAAAACCGTGAAGGATTTGGTGTCGCCCGGTGGCAATGATGTGTTTGCGATTCAGCAGCGCGCCATAAAAGATAAAGCGGTAAACCATTGCGAGCAGTTCCGAGCGGATAAAATTAAAGGGGAATACGCCAAAGTGCGTTCCCTGTTCGACCGTTATTTGGCGGGCTATGCCCCCTGTAATCAAATGCCTGATGCGAAAAATGTGTCGCCTAAAGCTATGCGCCAATTCTTACAAGCCTATTTACCCATTGCGAACGGCTTAATCGATCGTATGGAAGTGTTGGCGTGGAAAGACGGACGCAATAAAAAAGCGGAACAATTTATTCGAGAAATGAATGATATTGCCGCGTTTTTTGGTGCGGTGTTAATAGCGCCAAAAGGAGAAAGTGCACCGGGATTAGCGCTGAAATTTGATTTCAACGTGCTGGAATCACAAGCCAAGTACGTTCGTCATTTAACCCAGTGGCAATGGCAAGTCGGCAATGAACGAGTGAGTTACCCCGGTACTGAAAAATCCTTGGTGTGGATGCCGAATCAACCTGTAAAACTGTCGCTGCATTGGGCTGAACAATCACCGTTTGTGCCCACCCCTCACTATTTACAGGTGGGAGCGAGCCGCGCCCCTGTGAATGCGGGAGTCCGTCACGCGAGCCAAGGCTTACTAAGTTACCACTACCAAAATGTGTGGAGTTTGCTGGATTTTGTTAGCCAGCACCGCAGCGCGTTGCCTGATCCCAGCGCGTTAGCAAAACACTCGGTGTTGTTGGCATTTAAGGCAGGCGTGAGAAGCAAAGATGCTAACGCTCCTCAACTGATGCAACAAGAAATGCACGCCTTTGCGAGGCTTACCGCATTTGGCTTAGAAACCAAAGTGGTTGAGCAAGACGATGGTTCGCTTTCTTTTGTGCCGGGAGAAAAAATTGAGATCGCGATACCGAGCCACTTCCCACAATCTGTGCCCAAAGTACATTAGAGGAATTCATCAATGGATAAAAATACGCAGCTCGAACAGGCTTTTCTTGAACAAACGGGCGTTTCTGTTGAGCGTTTACTCGTGCCCTTTGATGATAGCGCTCGTCCCTGCGGGGATTTTTTGAAGTTTACCGATGTGTATTCGGATATTGAAAAGGCGCGACTAGCGGATGACACCTCGACGCCAACGGGAGAGTGGCAGCACGAGAAGAACACCTCTAATTGGGATGATGTGATTGAGTTGTCGGTATCGGCGTTAAGCCGTAAAACCAAGGATTTGCAAATTGCTATTTGGTTGGTAGAAGCGCAACTTAATAAGTTTGGCTTTGCCGCCATCGCGCCCGGTTTTTACTTTTTGCATCACTTTACTGCGCGATTTTGGCAGCATTTACACCCTGAAATCGCCGATCCGGTGCAGGATTTGCCCTATCGTACAAACCTTATCATTTGGCTTAATACTAAATTAAACCCAACCATTAAGCAGTTGCCTATCACGAAAACACGCAGTGAACACACTTATACCTGGGAAGATTGGGAGCGCGCCGCGCAGTTTGAGCATTTAAATGCCGATCAGAAAAAAGAGCTAGGGGATGATTTAATTCAAATCAGTACTTTGGTATCGGCGGTGATTTCAACGCCTATGGATTTTTATGAAACGCTGTTTGCCGAGCTAAAATCGGCGATAGCGGCAATTAAAGCCTACTCTGCTTATTTTGATGAACTATTGGCAGACCAATCTCCGCCTTTAAATGGCATCCAAGGGGTATTGAGTATGTTGTACGACACTTTGCATAGCCATGTTAAGCGCAGAATGAGCGAAACCAGTACGGATGAAAGCGTAACCATTGACGACGTGCCTGTGCAAAATTCGGTGCCAACAACCGCTTCTGGTCCTATTCGAAATCGAGAGGAAGCCTATGCACGACTTGCTGAAGCTGCGGACTATTTGTGTATGGATGATCCACATAGCCCGGTGCCCTACTTGATTTATAAGGCCATTGAATGGGGACAACTTAACACGGCAGAGCTTTACCAAGAACTGTTTGTGCAATACCAAGGGCAACTCAATATCTTCGATATTTTGGGTTTAGAAGTTAGCCAACAAGCCAAGCGGAACTAGACCATGAAAACCATTCATTTAGAAGCTGAACCGCCGCTAGCGATTGAAAATGAGCCAATGAAAACGGCTTTTGGGCAATTTCATTTAGAAATTGGACACTACGCGCATGGGCAGCGCTCGCATCCTTTGGAGTTGCAGATCACACAAATGGAGTGCCGTGCCTTGGGATATCACGCTATTGAGTACAATGGTTACATTAATCTTTACGATGCCAATGACAAATTAATCGGTGGACTACAGCTGCAAAGGCGCTGGCAAATGGCAAAGCTGTTTGCGCTATGGGTGGACGAAAGCCACCGTAGTCAAGGTTTAGGTGCAATGCTCATGGAAAAGGCGGAAACGCTTGCATGGGAAATGGGCGCCAAACAAATCATGTTAGAAACCAGTTCAATTCATCATTGTGGGTTTTACCTCGCGCAAGGTTTTGAGGTATTGGCAACGCTGGACGATGTGATCCCCGATGAAATGTTCTACATCATGAACAAACCTATTCAACGAGCATTACAGTGATGAGATGCGTCTTAGGCTCATGTGCCCTTGCAAGGTGGGAACGGCAGCAACGCTGCGCTGCGCTTGTTGGCTATGTTGCCCGTGCCTTGGGGATAGTGCGCCCCCTAAATGCACCGATTCCAGCGCAATGGGTTTACCTTCGTAAGCGGCTCGGCCTTGGTTTTGCAAGGGTTTCATGCCGCCGCGTAACTGCTGTTGTAACTGAGGTGAAAGCTGATAAGACAGCGCCGTTTGCTCACGCACCGGGAGCGGGTGTTTAATGCTTTGTTCATTTGGCTGTGCCCTGCCCTGGTGTTGTATGCCCCAAGACGATGCTACTTCTGCGCGAGGATCATTGGATGCACCAAAGGCTCGCCCAAATTGGAGTTTGGGTTCAAAGGGTGCGTTGATACCGATTAAACGCACCGGATTTTGCCCTAAACGGGAATCAGCTAACGTCATGATTTTAAAGCTATTACACCACAAATTGATAGGTTGAAAACACAATGCCGCATAGGTTTATTCATGCATTTTTAGTGCGATGAATAAAAAATATACCTCTTTTGACAATAGGATTAATTCTGTGGTTTGACAACTTATTCTTCATTGGGTCACTTTGAAAAAGGAGGCTAACGGTGTTGGTGTACCAAACGTTTAATGTGGGTGAAGCTCACATGCCGATTCATATCACTCACAATCCCAACGCAGCTGATTTGTGTGTTTTTATCACTAAAAACCGAGGGTTAGCACAAAACGAATCGTGCTGGTTTATTTGTGGAACGAAAGCAACCGCCGATAAAACCTTTAATTTTGGATCTCGCGGTATAGCTCGTTTAAGCGTGTGTTTTGTGCCTTCTCTTGGTCAAGCAGGTTGGCAACGCGCTCACCCTTTGCAAGGTAAACTTGCCCGCTAATTCATGTCATTGATGCTTGCGTAACTGTAAGCACATCCGCAAACGTTGGGGATGATACGACTCTATCTGGTTATTTATTTTCTTTCTTTTCTGGTTTCTTGACTACACTAAGGTTGATACCGAACTGATCTTCCAGACGCGTTTTGGTTTTTAATGCTTCGCCCTGGTCGGTGAATTCTCCCAAGGTAACAAGCACCGCGGCTTGTCCTGTGGGCTTTTTGTAAGGGAAGAAGTTTAACGCTTCACTTATTTCGAGTTTTTTCAGTGCGTTATCTGCGCTCGCTTGATCGGGAAATGTGCCTAATGAAAGCGTGACTTTTTCACTGATGCCTGTTGAAGAAAACAGTAAATCGGTGGCGGTAAAGGCGTTGCTAAGGTTAGCTTTTTCAGTTGCAGATGGATCACTACCGGCATGTTCTGTTGCGTTTGATGATGCCGTGTTTGCGTCATTTGGTAAGTTAGGTGTTGATGATGGCGTGTTTGAGCCACTTGCTAGGTTAGGTCCAGCTTGTGTTGGATTAGATAATGAGCTGGCAGACTCAAAAAGCGTATCGACGTCACTGGTTTTTTGGGGGAGTTGCGTGAGCTGGTGCAGTTGATTTTGCCAATCAGCTGGCATGGGAAACCACACGGAAACGAGGTAGCCGAGTAAAATTAGGAAAAGCGCTGTGATGATTTTTTTTATCATTTTAACGGCGAGAGGCAATGTTTTTAGGCGATGGTGTATCAAGTATTTATCGAATTTTGCAAAATTACCAATAAAAAGTACTGAAATTGCAATGAGTTAGAGGATTCTTCAAAACACAGATAATGAAGCAAAAATAATTGATAACAATGGTCTAAATGAGAATCGTTCTTTTTGGTATCTTATTGTTTTTTATATATTTTTTGATTTCAGTCAAAGTTAAGTCTATACTTCGTCCCAATGTTAAACAGCTCAGCGAGTGAGACTCTCATGCAAGGCAACAAAAGTATTGTCAGTTTATTGAACGAAGTATTGACTCAAGAATTGACTTCAATAAATCAATTCTTCTTACATGCACGTATGTATAAGAATTGGGGGCTCGAAAAATTAAACAGTGCTTGTTACAAAAAGTCGATTAAAGACATGAAACAAGCAGACAAGCTGATGGAACGCATTTTGTTTCTTGAAGGCTTACCTAACCTCCAAAATCTTGGCAAGTTAATGATCGGCGAAGAGACTGAGGAAATGTTGAAGTGTGATTTGGACTTTCAACATTCACAGTTAGATAAGTTAAAGCAAGGCATTAGCTTGTGCGAACAAGAAAAAGACTTTGTGACACGCGCCCTTCTTGTTGAACTGTTAGACGACGAAGAAGAGCACATTGATTGGTTAGAAACCCAGTTCTATCAAATTGAAAACATGGGTATAGAGAACTATTTACAAGCTCAAGTAGGGGGCGAATAAAATGCAAGGCAAACAGAAAATCATTGATGCGTTAAACCTCTTGTTGAAAAACGAGCTGACAGCAATGGATCAATACTTCATCCACTCCAGAATGTATCAAGACTGGGGCTTTAATAAACTTTACGAACGTATCGATCACGAATTTGATGACGAAAAGCAACACGCGTCGTTGTTAATCGAACGTATTTTGTTCCTTGAAGGAACACCGGACTTAAGCCAACGCGATCCGCTAATGATTGGATCCGATGTGCCTAGCATGTTAGAAAACGATCTAAAGGTAGAGTATTTAGTTGATACGCTGCTGAAAGACACCATCGCGTTGTGTGAACAAGAGCAAGATTATGTCACGCGTAACATGCTGCACACACTAATCGACGAAACTGAAATGGATCATGCTTACTGGTTAGAGCAGCAACTTCGTTTGATTAAAACACTGGGTATTAGCAATTACCTGCAATCGCAAATGTAAAGCATTGCGATATAAACACCTTATTGAAAGGTGTAGAAATCATATAATGCGGTAACAGTTTGGTTCGACGTTTTATGCTGCCATTCTGTTACCATTCTCCAATGCATATTTGGCTCACTACAGCTTCCTAAAAAGAATATCGCATCATATTCCCCATTAAGACTTTCGTTTTCCTGAATAATTAACGGGCTTTTCCCCATATACATATTCACACCTTCAATCCAGCCTTTATTTAATTTCCACTCTGGGGATAAAAATAATTTGGTGTTAATTTCTTCCTCAATAACAATTGGATTTGGCGTAAATTGAGTGGTTAATTCCGCTTGCTCAAGACACGCTTTCCCATCTAAACAAATTTTTGTCCTTGTTGCTTCTTGGGATGAATTTAACGATGAAATTTCCGCCTTAAACACTGAAACTAATATTACCAGCGCGAGTAGTAATATTGCCGGAATGATGGCTTTTAATTGCACTAATTTTAACCTCTAAACTGCGTTTATTCGTATAACCTACTTTGTAACCTTGATCGGGATCAATTTAAACTGAAAGGTACTGTTAATTTTGTTTGAAAAACCGTATTATTCAGGCGGTTTAGCTTCCCACATTTATATCATTTTTGGCTAACATTTCTAAAAATGAAGGGCTATGCTTTATTCGGCACTGTTTGATTTTTGTTCGCCTTGAAAAATAATCAAAAGGTGATTGTTAATAGCTTTAGTAAATGATGTTACACAATTGTGAAAGAAGCCATAACCAAACAAAACAATAATTAACCGCATTGAACTGATTAACTAGTGGAAGAACTCCTAAAATGAGTGAAATGAGTCACACACTCCCGAATTACAACTATAAAGTTGTTAGACAATTTGCAGTCATGACTGTCATTTGGGGTATTGTCGGAATGTCTGTCGGTGTTTTGCTTGCAGCCCAATTAATTTGGCCTGAGTTAAACTTCGAGACACCATGGCTTACCTATTCTCGCCTTAGACCACTTCACACGAACGCTGTTATTTTCGCGTTTGGTGGTAGTGCGCTATTCGCAACCTCTTATTACGTGGTACAACGAACGTGTCAAACGCACTTGTTTAGTGACAAGTTGGCAACCTTCACGTTCTGGGGATGGCAGACTGTCATCGTCTTAGCTGCCATTACATTGCCACTTGGTTACACGTCTTCTAAAGAATACGCTGAATTGGAATGGCCAATTGACATACTGATTGCGGTTGTATGGATTGCGTATTTAATTAACTTCTTCGGTACAATGGTAATTCGCCGTGTATCACACATTTACGTTGCAAACTGGTTCTTCGGTGCCTTCATTATTACGGTTGCGGTACTGCACATCGGTAATAGCATGGCAATTCCAGTTTCATTCACGAAGTCCTACTCTTTATATGCAGGTGCTGTCGATGCCATTATGCAATGGTGGTACGGTCACAATGCGGTAGGTTTCTTCTTGACGGCAGGTTTCTTGGGTATGATGTACTACTTCGTTCCTAAGCAAGCTGAACGTCCCGTTTATTCTTATCGTTTGTCAGTTATCCACTTCTGGGCGCTTATTTCACTTTATATTTGGGCAGGTCCTCACCACCTTCACTACACTGCGCTTCCTGATTGGACTCAGTCTTTAGGTATGGTGATGTCAATCATCCTCTTCGTGCCATCATGGGGTGGAATGATTAACGGTATCATGACGCTATCTGGCGCATGGCACAAACTTCGTACTGACCCTGTTCTTCGTTTCTTGATTGTTTCATTGTCTTTCTACGGTATGTCTACGTTCGAAGGCCCAATGATGTCAATTAAAACAGTTAACGCATTGTCTCACTACACAGATTGGACTATCGGTCACGTACACTCTGGTGCGCTAGGTTGGGTTGCAATGGTTTCAATCGGTTCGATTTACCACTTGATCCCTATCCTATTCGGTCAGCCTAAAATGTTCAGCACGCGCTTGATTAACGTTCACTTCTGGTTGACGACGGTCGGTGTTGTTCTTTACATCGTAGCAATGTGGATCTCCGGTATTATGCAAGGTTTGATGTGGCGTGCAATTAACGACGACGGCACATTGACGTATAGCTTCGTTGAGAGTGTTGAAGCCTCTATGCCTTACTACTTCATGCGTTTCCTTGGTGGTGTGCTAATCGTAATAGGTATGCTCTTTATGGCTTACAACGTGTACAAAACGATTGCTGCGCCTAAGTCTAAC
This sequence comes from Paraneptunicella sp., assembly GCA_964228975.1. GTDB lineage: Bacteria > Pseudomonadota > Gammaproteobacteria > Enterobacterales > Alteromonadaceae > Paraneptunicella. Next base: position 8,244 of record CAXRCC010000268.1, read on the forward strand.
GAGCGCTCGCAAGCAGAACCTCAACCGGCATAAGGAAAAGACCTGATGAAAAATGTTCATGAGTTAGTAGAAAAGAATACTGGTCTTCTTACCATTTTCATTCTGATTGCTATCAGTTTTGGTGCGATGGTTGAGATTGCACCACTTATGTTCCAGCAACATACCATGACGCCTGTTAAAGGGTTGAAACCCTATACAGCGCTGCAAATGGAAGGACGTGACATCTACATCCGTGAAGGTTGTGTAGGCTGTCACAGCCAAATGGTGCGTCCTTTCCGTGCAGAAACGGAGCGCTATGGTCACTACTCTGTTGCAGGCGAATCCGTATGGGAAAGACCGTTCCTTTGGGGATCAAAGCGTACAGGTCCTGATTTGGCACGTGTAGGTGGTCGTTATAGTGACGACTGGCACATCGCGCACATGATTGACCCTCGTTCGGTTGTTCCTGAATCCAATATGCCAGCCTACCCTTGGCTAGCTGAAAACAAGCTAACAGGCGAATTAACTGCGAAGAAATTAGAAGTTTTCCGTTCTCTTGGCGTGCCTTACACCGATGAAGATATCGCTGGTGCTAAAGACGCTGTTGAAGGCAAAACTGAATTGCAAGCCTTGATCGCCTATTTGCAATCATTAGGTACAGCATTGAAATGATAGATTACGGCACGATCGGCAGTATTTTCACCGTATTAGTATTCGTATTTTTTATTGGAATTGTTGCTTGGGCTTTTAGTAAGAAATCCAAGGCAGGTTTTGATGAAGCCGCCAACTTGGTTTTCGATGATGAACCCACTCAGGCGACAAAACAAGATAACGGGAGTCATCGTTAAATGAGTAGTTTTTGGAGCATTTGGATTAGCATCATTAGCTTAGGCACAATAATGGGGTGCTTCCTGTTGTTGCGCTGGTGCTTAAAAAACAAAACTGGTGTTAAAGAAGGCGACGATATGCATCACGAGTTTGATGGTATCGTGGAAATCAACAACCCCCTGCCTAAGTGGTGGACCTACTTGTTCTACGCTTGTATCGTTTGGGGCTTGGCTTATTTAGCACTGTATCCAGGTTTAGGTAACTTTGAAGGCTTATTGGGCTGGAAGAGTTCTAACCAAGGCGTATTAACGCTAGAAGAATCACGCGCAGCAGTAGAAAAGTCGCGTGCAGAAGGCAAAATTGTTCAATATGACCGTGAAATTGCTCACGCGAAAGAACAATATGACCCTATCTTCGAAGAGTACGCGAAAACCCCAATTGCTGAATTGATTAATGATGCAGAAGCACTAAAAGTAGGTCAGCGTTTGTTCCTACAAAACTGTGCTCAGTGTCACGGTTCGGATGCACGTGGTCAGCTAGGTTTCCCTAACCTAACAGACAACG
>CAXRCC010000269.1:0-18328 GCA_964228975.1 Paraneptunicella sp.
AGGTGTTAACGAGGTGATAACCCGGGTCGCTAATTAGCGGAGTTCCTGCATCCGAAATAAGCGCGATACTCATTCCCGATTGCAGCTTTTCAATCAATACTGCACTTTTTTGCTTTTCATTGTGATCATGAAGCGCAAACATGGGCGTTTGAATGCTGAAATGTTGTAACAACTTTTGGCTGTGGCGCGTGTCTTCGGCAGCGATTAGTTCTACCTGCTGTAAAATATTCACAGCTCGGTAAGTAATATCCTCTAAATTGCCGATGGGAGTAGCGACTATGTATAAGTTACCTGTTGTCACGCCAGTCTTCCTAGTTGTGTTATGGGGGCAGGCATTCTAAACTAAAGCCGCGCCAAATAGCAGCAAACAAGCAATAACTTATAGGATTTATGAATTTTTTAACGTCGAAGAGACCCACAGGCATTCAGCGACCGCATTCAGTTAATCGACCACTGTTCCAATGTTTTGTCGGCCTATTCTTTGTATTGCTCATTTCTGCTTGCGCCGCTCCACCTAAAAAAGCAAGGCTACCCAAGCCTGTTGTCGCTGAAGCGGTGCCATCACAAACTCAAGCGCCTTCCTTTCAATCCTTATTGAATAAAGCGAAAAATGCCCCCGAGCAAGATAAGCTGAATTATTTAATTAACGCTGCGGATACCGCAAAACAAACGCATTGCCAAAAAAGCATCATCATATTGGATGCCCTACAACACCGCACGTTAACAGATACACAAAACGCTAAATCCAACCTTATTTGGGCGCATTGTTTAAAACAGCAACATCATTTTGATAAAGCCCTGCAAAAGCTATCCAATATTACGGTTACCCCCGATATTGCCGAAACGTTTTATCAGCTTCAAGCCGAGCTATACCTCGCCCAAAAAGACTGGTGGCTTGGGGCAAACAGCCTAGCAAAAAAGGCATCAACGCAAGATGTTGAGCTATGGGAATTACTCAACAAACTCAGCACGCCCGTTGTTGAGGAAAAGGTCATGGAAGCCTCATTGTTAACCCCATTGTTGCAGTTACAAATTATTCAAAGACGTATGGCTAGCTCGCCAACGCGTCTAAACGCCTCATGGGAAACATGGCGTAATCAGCACCCCTCTCATTCTTTTACTCAATCACCTCCCCCTTCTTTACAAGCATTACTTGCTTCGGCCCCGTATTCACCGCGAAAACTCGGTGTTATTTTGCCGTTATCAGGGCGGTTATCTGCGCAAGGAGAAACCCTTAAGGAAGGGATTTTAGCGGCTTATTTTGCTCAGCAAGAATCGAGCAGCATTAACAACGACAACTTAGCGCAAGCAGAGCTAGTATTTATCGACAGCCAATTAGATGAGGCAAGTATTTCGCAGCAGCTCGATAGCATCGATTTTGTTGTTGGCCCTTTGCTAAAAGAAAACATTGCCAGACTAAGCCCGATCATTACCGTGCCTTGGTTAGCGCTCAATTTTACCGATACTACTGGGCCTACTGGTACCGCTTCGCAATCTCAACCCACAAAAGAAAATAGTACACAAGCGTTACCCGAAAACACATCATCAACAGTGCCGTTAGTGGAAGCGCAATTTAGCCCCGCGTCTCGCTATTACTTCGCACTTTCTCCTGAAGATGAAGGCATTCAAATTGCCAAGCACTTGCACACCTTAGATTACAAAAAGCCTTTGATTATCAAAGCCAGTAACTCGGCAGCGCAGCGCATGGCTGAGGCTTTTAAACAAGAGTGGCAAAGCCTCACTCAATCCGATACGCCGAATGTTGAAGAAGTGCCTTTCACTGATACAAAATCAATGCGCGCCGGGATCAGTGACATGCTAGAGATTTCGGGCAGTAAGCAGCGTATTAAAGAGGTAGAAGCATTAGTATTAAAAGAAGTTCACACTTTTGAGCGTAACCGTCGCGATGCCGACGCGATTGTCGTTTTCGCCAACGCGCCTCAAACCGAACTTATCACGCCATTTATTGAAGCCAATACCAGCCCATTTGCGAGCATTTTACCTGTGTATGCATCATCACGTAGTCATACATCAAATAAAAACCTTAACAGCTTAAGAGACTTACGTAATCTCAAATTCCTTGATATGCCGTGGATGTTGCCAGAGAATCCGGCTCGCACGCTTAAGCAATTTAGCCAGAATTTATGGCCAGAGAAACGCGACAGCGATCAACGATTATTTGCAATGGGCTACGATGCCTATGGCTTAATTAAGCATCTGAAAGCATTGAAGTTATTGGAACAATACCAGTATCAAGGCCTAACCGGCGATATTAACATGGACGAACAATATCAGCTCAGAAGAGCGTTAGAATGGGGACAAATCAAGGATGAGAAAGTGGTCAAACTTCAGTAATACCAAACGTCGTGAATCTCACGCCATTGGCATGCAAGCAGAACAGCGCGCTAAAGCCTATTTGCAAGCGCAAGGCTTACGCTTTATTACGCAAAATTACCGCTGTAAAGCGGGCGAAATTGACTTAATCATGCAAGACAATGAACACCTTGTCTTCGTTGAGGTCAAATACCGCAGCCGTACACAGTTTGGTGCTGCGTTAGAATACTTTACGCCCCAAAAACGACGTAAAGTCGAGACGACAATTTATCATTATTTACAAAAAGTGGGAATGAATGCCCACTTAGCAAACTATCGCCTTGATCTGGTTGCCATAGACGGTGAAAACTACCAGTGGGTGAAAGCAATTTAGCAATACGTTGTTTCCCTTTTTTGGGCTAAATAACAAAGACTTAAATAAGAAAAGTTGAACCATGATAGAACAAATCAAAGCAAATTTTACTGAGAGCATTCAAACCAAAATCGCCGCAAGCGAAGTGCTACCGGAAGCCATTACCCGTGGCGGTCAGTTAATGGTAGAAGCCTTGATGAATGGCAATAAAATCTTGAGCTGTGGTAATGGCGGCTCCGCTGGTGATGCGCAACACTTTTCATCAGAATTGCTTAACCGTTATGAAAGAGAACGACCCAGCCTTCCAGCGATGGCATTGACGACAGACTCTTCAACGGTCACCTCCATAGCCAATGATTACAGTTACGAAGAAGTGTTTTCTAAGCAAGTAAAAGCGCTAGGTCAGCCTGGTGATATTCTGCTTGCGATTTCTACCAGTGGTAACTCTCACAATGTCACAAAAGCCATGGAAGCTGCAGTAAGTAGAGACATGCGCATCGTGGCATTAACGGGCAGAGACGGAGGCGAAATGGCGGGCTTATTAAGCGCAGAAGACGTAGAAATCCGCGTACCTTCTAATCGCACAGCGCGTATTCAAGAAGTACACCTTTTGGCTATTCACTGCCTGTGTGAATTTATCGACAACACATTATTTCCAGAGGATGGTTAATATGATTTCACGCCTCACTAAGCTTTCTATCGGTGGTTTAATGGTACTCAGCTCTGTGGGCTTGTCTGGGTGTGCTGCATTTGTTGTTGGCAGTGTCGGCGTCAGTGCCGTTACTGTTGGTGAAGACGGTCGCACCGTGGGCACTCAAATTGACGATACAACGGTCGCCAATAAAATATACGGCGCCATAAACGATGTACCCGCATTAAAACAAGACGCCAATATCAGTGTTCGCTCGTTCAATGGTTCCATTTTACTGTTGGGGCAAACACCTACCTCCGCATTAAGAAACGAAGCAGAGAACATTGCGCTTTCGTTCACAAACGTGAAGAACGTCTACAATCAGATTCGAATCAACGAGCCGACAGCGCCTTCTACGCGCGCTTACGATATCTGGTTAGCCAGCAAAGTGAGAGCGAATCTCCTTGCCGATAAGCAAGTGGATTTCTTAAAAATGGATGTGAGCGTTGAGGATTCAGAAGTCTTTTTAATGGGAATTGTGTCTAAAGAAAACGCAGACCGAGCCATTGAGATTACGCGAAACCTAGATGGGGTAACACGCGTCGTAAATATGTTCGAAGTCCAATAGATGCTTCGATAAAAGCTCCTATAGAAGGTCCAATAAAGAAAGCGTAATGCTAAAAGGCTACATTCCGTTTTTTATATTGAGGCAGCTGATCAGCCTTGAATACTGCTACCTTTATCTACAATACAAATACAAAAAAGCCGCTAACTAAAATTAGCGGCTTTTTAATGGAGTGGAGCGCCCTAAAAATACTTTTAGGCCACAACCTACCGTTTAATTCGACTACTTGACCACTTTTAATGTTGGTCTACCTTTTGTTGGTGGTTTAGGCGCTTCTGGCTTTTCAGAGGCCTCTTCATCAACTTCTTTTAAACTGGGTGTAATCTCAGGCTCTTGTGTTTCGATACGGCCTTCAGGCGCTTCGAAAGCATCTTCCGTCGGCTCTGCTTCTTGCATAAACACAGTGCCTGCGCCGTTTTCTCTTGCAAAAATAGCAAGCACTGCAGCAACGGGCACAATCAAACGACGAGAAACGCCACCAAAACGTGCATTAAACATAATCCAATCATTACCCATTTGCATGTCGACACAGGCTGATGGCGATATATTCAATACAATTTGACCGTCCTTAACGTGCTCCATTGGCACTTCAACCCCATCAACTGTCGCATCTACAGCTAAATGTGGCGTCAGCTCATTATCAAGTATCCACTCATAATAAGCTCTGATCAGATAAGGTTGATTAGGTGTCATCTTTAAGCCTACAGCGGGTTATGAATTTCGCGTTCTTGATCAGTCAATGACGCTTTGAATGAATCACGCTCAAAAACACGTGTCATGTAATTCTTAATTTCACGGCTTCCGTTACCCGCAAGCTCAATACCGAGTGCTGGTAAACGCCACAATAGTGGAGCAAGGTAACAATCAACCAAGCTGAACTCTTCGCTCATGAAGAATGGGTGTTCGTTAAATACAGGGGCTAACGCCAAAATCTGCTCACGTAAATCGTTACGTGCTGCAGTGACATCGCCTTCACCATTTAGGACTTGGTGTGCCAATGTATACCAGTCACTTTCGATACGGTGCATCATTAAACGACTCGTGCCACGAGCAACAGGGTAAACAGGCATAAGAGGAGGATGAGGGAAACGCTCGTCCAAATATTCCATAATGATGTTTGATTGATATAAAACCAGTTCTCTATCAACCAAAGTAGGAATGGTGCCATATGGATTAACTTCGAAAAGGTCTTCAGGAAGGTTGTTCATATCAACATAGTTGATTTCAACACCTACACCTTTTTCAGCGAGAACAATACGAACCTGGTGGCTGTAAATATCCAATGTTCCTGAAAACAAAGTCATGATTGATCGCTTATTTGTGGCAACAGCCATTAACACTCCTCCGATAATATTCGATAGCTTTTTATTAACGGAAGTACAGTGCGTACGCCGTCAATCTTTAATTCTTTCAAAGCTCTACGTATTTTTGGTGACTTTTCCGTCTTATTCAAAAATCACTATAGCGCAAATAGCAAAAAAGGGGGCAACGTTGCCCCCGATTATTTTAACAGAGTTTAGTCTGTTTAGTGTACGTCTCTCCAATATTCTTTTTTCAGTAAAAGAACAAAGATAAACAAGACTAAAATAAAGAAGAGCACTTTCTTACCTAGCGCTTCACGCTCTAGGATCACAGGCTCTCCCGTGTACACTAAGAAGTTGACCAAATCTAATACAACTTTGTCGTATTCACTTTCGCTAAGTAGGCCAGAACCGTCTGTTTTAATGCCTACGTAACGTTGTACTTTTTCCCCATCAACCAACTGCTCTTCTGTTGTTTCGCGAGGAAGACCTTGCAACTCTTGGAGCACATGAGGCATACCCACATCAGGGAATACCTTGTTGTTTACACCAAAAGGTTTTGACGGATCTTCATAAAACGTACGTAAGTAAGTGTATAACCAATCAGCACCACGAACTCGGGCAACTAGCGTTAGATCCGGTGGTGGAGCACCGAACCACGTTTTCGCAGAATCGACAGGCATTGCATTACGAATGTGATCAAAAACTTTGTCACCCGTGAATTGCAAATACTCTTCACCAATCGCATCAGGAATACCTAAGTCTTTAAATGTACGTTGGTAACGCTGATACTGCATTTGGTGACAACCCAAGCAGTAGTTCATGAATGTCTGAGCACCGCTTTGTAATGAAGCTTTGTCAGTCAAATCATAATCCGCACGATCTAGCGGAAAGTTACTTCCCGCTGCAGACGCTAAACCGGGAACCAACAAACAAACTAATAAAATCAGTTTTCTCATTTCGTGATCCTCGCTGGTAATGGCTTCGTGCTCTCATTTTTACTGTACAACCACAGCAGGCCAAAGAACCCAAAGTACATAACAGTTAAGATTTGAGAAGCAATGATCTTCCAGTTAGCTTGAGGAGTACCGCCTAAATAGCCTAGGAAAATGAACACAATTGCAAACACAATTAGGTTCCACTTATGAAGGCCTGAGCGATAACGCCACGAACGCACCTTGCCGCGATCTAACCAAGGCAATAACGCCAAGGCTGCAATAGCCGCAAACATTGCAATAACACCTAAAAGCTTATTCGGTACGGCTTTCAAAATTGCATAGAAAGGCGTGAAATACCAAACAGGGAAAATATGCTCAGGTGTTTTCAAAGGATTCGCAATTTCAAAATTAGGATGCTCCAGGAATTTACCCCACATTTCAGGGTTGAAGAACAACACATAAGAGAAGAATGCTAAGAATACAGAGAAGGCAACTAAGTCTTTCAATACAATGTGAGGGAAGAACGGCACTACATCATCAATGATGTCGTACTTCTTCGTGTAGTACTCATGCATTTCAAACTTGGTTTTTTCTTCTTCTTTCAAAGAACCTTTAGGACGCTTAACTTCGATACCGTCAGGGTTGTTTGAGCCGACTTCGTGCAATGCAACAATGTGCAAGAACACCAAAATAACGATAACGAGAGGCAGTGCAATAACGTGCAATGCGAAGAAACGGTTTAGTGTTGCACCAGAGATAACAAAGTCACCCTGAATCCACTCCACTAACCCAGGACCAATCACTGGAATAGCACTAAATAGCGATACGATTACCTGCGCACCCCAGTAAGACATTTGTCCCCAAGGAAGTACGTAACCCATGAAAGCTTCTGCCATCAGCGCTAGGTAGATGAACATACCAAACAACCACAGTAGCTCTCGTGGTTTTTGATACGAACCGTAGATCATGCCGCGGAACATGTGCAAATACACAACAACGAAGAATGCAGACGCACCTGTTGAATGCATATAGCGCAGCAGCCAACCGTACTCCACATCACGCATGATGTACTCTACGGAAGCGAACGCGCCTTCAGCACTGGGCACAAAGTTCATCGTTAACCAAATACCCGTTACGATTTGGTTAACAAGTACGATTGTGGCTAAGAAACCAAACACGTACCAGAAATTCATATTTTTGGGGGCTGGATATTGAATAGCGTGCATATTTGCAACGCGCATCATTGGAATACGGTATTCAATCCAATCTAGTAGATTCTTAAACATGTTAAGCAACCTCCCCTTCTTCTTTACCAAGTAGGATGCGGTTGTCATCCATGTAGTGATAAGGAGGAACGGCTAAGTTTAATGGCGCAGGAACGCTTTGGAATACGCGTCCAGCCATATCGAATTTGGAGCCATGACAAGGGCAGAAGAAGCCATCAGGCACACCTTCTACAAACTCTTCGAATTGACCGTCTTTCATGTGCTGTGGAGAGCAACCTAAATGCGTACAAACACCAACTAACACCAAATATTCTTCTTTCAAAGAACGGTAGCGGTTTTTGGCAAACGTAGGTTGTTGATCTTCGTCAGAGTTTGGATCTCTTAACTGATCTTCATGACCGGCTAGCGCATCAAGAATTGCCTTGGTTCGTCTTACGATCCAAACAGGCTTAGAGCGCCATTCTACACGCATCATTTGACCAGGTTCTAACTTACTAATATCGACTTCAACATCCGCACCAGCTGCTTTAGCTCGTTCACTCGGATTCCACGAAGCGATAAATGGTACTGCGGCTCCAACCACTCCTACACCGCCAACTACTGATGTAGCCACAGTTAAGAAGCGTCGCCGGCTATTATCTACAGGCGTGTTGCTCATCCAATTTTCCCCAAAGGTTGGATTTAGAGTTATTCTAATTTGATACGCGATCTATTTAATATTGGTTTCCCAATACGTTTAGGCTCGTTAAATTAACCGACTGAAAAGTAATCATCAGCTGTGGATAAACTTTAGGCTAATTTTAGATGTTGTAACAAATAATATTCCGGTTTTTACCCGGGCTGCATGATAAAGAAAACCCCTATAGATCTCAAGGGATTCATTCATAATGCAGTAACATTCAAACCCAATTTTATTAGATATTCCGAATAATGAAATAGAGCGATATGACCACTTATTTTACCATTGGGTAAATATTTGAAACATTTTTGTTTGAAAGGTTGAATTATAGGCAATAAAAAACCCGGATAAATCCGGGCTTTTTCTGCAAAACAATAAGCAATTAACGCTTAGAGAATTGCGGTCTCTTACGTGCTTTATGAAGACCAACTTTCTTACGTTCAACGCGACGAGCGTCACGAGTAACGAAGCCAGCTTGGCGAAGAGCAGGACGTAAAGTTTCGTCAAACTCCATCAACGCACGAGTAATACCGTGACGAATTGCACCAGCTTGACCGCTAATACCACCACCAGAAACCGTGATGTATAGGTCAAACTTCTCAGTCATTTCAACTAGCTCAAGCGGTTGACGAACAACCATACGCGCTGTTTCACGACCAAAGAATTCTTCCAAAGGACGCTTGTTTACAGTAATGCTGCCTGTGCCTGGACGCAAAAATACGCGAGCAGTTGAGCTTTTGCGACGACCAGTACCGTAATATTGATTATCAGCCATTGTTCAGTGCTCCCTAAATGTCCAAAACTTGTGGTTTTTGAGCAGCGTGACCGTGCTCAGTACCAGCATAAACTTTTAACTTACGGAACATTGCACGGCCTAGAGGACCTTTTGGCAACATACCCTTAACCGCTTTCTCGATGATCATCTCAGGCTTTTCAGCTTGCAACTTCTCGAAGTTAACTGACTTCAAACCACCTGGATAACCAGAGTGAGAGTAGTACATTTTGTCTTGCTTTTTGTTACCTGTTACAGCAACTTTTTCAGCGTTAACAACAACAATGTAATCACCAGTGTCTACATGCGGTGTATATTCTGGCTTATGCTTACCACGCAAACGACGCGCAGCTTCCGTTGCCAAACGACCTAAAGTCTTGTCGGTGGCATCAATCACAAACCATTCACGTTTTACCGTTTCAGGTTTTGCTACAAATGTTTTCATCTTAAAATTACCCAAAATTCAGACGTTAACGTTATCTCATCAACCCGGCATCAACCCGAATCGGAGACGCCTAAAGACCAGCTTGATTGCCCCTTCGAGCACACTGGCTTGTACGCACAATCCATGTAGCCGTAACTGGGCAGGGCGCGCATTATACAGGATTTACCCTAAAATACACCCCCATACTGGCAAAAAAACGCACAATTTAAGGTAAATGTTCACGAGCAAGAAACTCATGAGACTGCATTTCTTTCAAACGACTAATACAACGCTTGAACTCGAACGTTAACTGCCCTTCTGTGTAAAGCGCATCAATTTCGACGTCCGCAGCCATGATTAACTTCACGTTACGCTCGTAAAACTCATCAACCATTGCAATAAATCGACGCGCTTTGTCATCAACAACCACACTCATTTGCGTTACATTCGCAAGCAAAACGGTGTGATAAATTCGGCTTAATTCCATGTAATCATTTTGGCTTCGCGGTCCGCCACACAAAGACTCAAATTCGAACATAACCACACCATCCGCATTGCGTAGTGTGTCGATTTCACGGCCTAATATCTCAAGCGGCTCTTCTTGTTCAAGCGCTTCTGGGGCTAATTGTGTAAAATATGCATTCAAATTAGTCATGGCTTGCTCATCAAGCGGATAGTGGTAAATCTCCGCTTGTTCAAGCGTACGTAATCGATAATCCACGCCACTATCAACGTTAACGACATTAGTATGCTGGTTTAACAACGCAATGGCAGGTAAGAATCGAGCGCGCTGTAACCCATTTCGATAAAGCTCATCAGGAATAATGTTCGATGTGGCAACCAACACAATGCCTTCTGCAAACAAACACTCGAAAAGGGTTCCCAAAATCATGGCATCGGTAATATCCGATACAAAAAACTCATCGAAACAAATGATGCGGGTTTCATTGGCTAACTTTTTAGCAATAATTTTTAGCGGGTCGCTTTGTCCACTGAGTTGCTTCATTTCTTCATGAACACGATGCATAAAGCGGTGAAAATGCACACGCATTTTATTCTCAAGCGGAAGGCATTCGTAAAACGTATCAACCAGATAGGTTTTTCCTCGCCCAACGCCTCCCCAAAAGTAAATGCCTTGAACCTCTTGAATAGAGCGCTTTTTATTCTTTAACAACCCTTTAAACTTGCCTTTCCAACCTGCTTTACCAACGGATTGGCTCGACATCAAGTCATCGTATAAGCGCTGTAACTCTTTTACTGCGTTCTCTTGTGCAGGATCGAACTGAAAGTCTTCCCGCTGCAAATCTTCTTGATACTTCTGCAACGGCGTTGTATTCGACATAGGTTTTGCTCTCTTTGTTTGCTAGATGTGTCGTAAAAGCTCGATTCAACGAATCCGAGCATTATAAAGCCACCAGAAAATATGTGAACCCATCCAACCAGTCTCTCGATGAGTATAAAACTACTTCACACCGGGAAGAATATGCAGATAATAGCAAGTATCAAACCAAATGATTCTGCTAATACTTAAGCAGAAGCTAACTTTAGCTAAATGAAAGAGGAAATAATGATGGATTGGACTATCGGCGCTTTACTGTTAGTAGTGGGAGCTATTGTTGGTTTCTTCATTGCGAAATACTTTCTTACACAATCTGAGTCGTCTAAAAAAGCATCTCAAAATGCCATATCAGAAAGAGAAATGTTAACGGAACAAGCACTTATTCACGTTGCCAGCACTCGCAAAATGTTGGACGAAATTCACCGCCACGGCGCCGATTTAAAAGACCAACTCGATGCCTATGAAGACTTACTGGTTAACTCTAAGCAGGCTAAAGACGGCGAATCGTTTAACTTTTATGGCGATCAAGCCATGACGTTTTTGCAAAACAAACAACGCGAAGTGAGAGCGCCTAAGAAAGAAGCGGGCTTCCAACCACCTGATTACTCAGAAGGTGCATCGGGTTTGCTAAATGGTGAGCAGTCAAACAAAACTGAAAATGAACAGAAGTCTTAGCCTATCTTGAAGCATTGAACTTTGCCCTTAATACTGCAGTCACTTGAGTAGATTCAGAGACGGAGAAAATCTGCAAATGAAGAAAATAGTTTCTTATGCAACACTTTGTGCGGCAATTTTTGCTAGCACCCTAACAATCAGCTTACCCACTCAAGCAGCAATTCCAGTTGGTAAAGATGGCATTCCTACACTCGCCCCGATGTTGGAGAAAACCTCCCCCGCCGTAGTCAGTATATCCGTAGAAGGCAAACACAAAATTAGACAACGTGTTCCAGATTTATTCCGCTATTTCTATGGCCCCAACGCCCCAAGGGAGCAAGTTCAAGAACAACCGTTTAGAGGTTTGGGTAGCGGTGTCATCATCGACGCAGAAGAAGGTTACATTGTTACCAATGCGCACGTTGTTGAAAATGCAGACGAAATCCTTGTTTCCATGGGCGATGGCAGAGAACTGGAAGCGAAAAAAATTGGTGAAGACAAAGGCAGTGACATCGCGCTGCTGCAAGTTGAGCCGGAAAACCTGGTTGATGTGAAACTCGCAAATTCAGACAACATTCGCGTTGGTGATTTTGTTGTTGCTATCGGTAACCCTTTTGGTATCGGCAAAACAGTCACCTCTGGTATCGTTAGCGCATTAGGCCGCTCAACCAATATGGGCATTAATGCTTACGAAGATTACATCCAAACCGATGCAGCCATTAACCGGGGTAACTCCGGTGGCGCATTGGTAAATCTAAAAGGTGAACTTGTTGGCATCAACACCGCCATCGTGGGGCCCAACGGTGGCAATGTAGGCATCGGCTTTGCTATTCCTGCCAATATGATGAAAAGCCTTGTTGATCAAATCATTAAATACGGTGAAGTGCGCCGAGGCTTATTGGGAATTACTGGCCAAAATGTTGACTCTGGGCTAGCAAAAGCCATGGGGTTAGAAGTGAACCAAGGTGCTTTTGTAAGAGAAGTCGCTGAAGATTCTGCGGCATCAAAAGGCGGTATCCTACCGGGCGACATCATTGTTGAAATCAATGGTAAGAAGATTGAAAGTTTCAATGAGTTAAGAGCAAAAATCGGCTCTCTTGGCGCAGGCGCTGAAGTTGAACTGGGTTTGATTCGCGACGGTGAACAAGAAACGGTCGATGTAACGCTAGAAGACTTCACTGCACGTAATATTGTTGCCAAGGATATCCACCCTGCTTTAGAAGGCGCAACACTTGCTGATGGCGTGACAGAAAATGATGAATCAGGTGTGGAAATTACAGAGCTAGCGCGTCGCTCTAACGCCGATAGACTGGGCCTTCAGGAAGGTGACATTATTGTTGGCGTTAACCGCAAACGCATTAATAACGTTTCAGATTTACGCAGAATGCTCGATGCTGAAGATAAGGGCGTGATTGCGTTGAATGTGAAGCGCGGTCGTTCATCGCTTTATTTAGTTATCCGATAGCCTTAACAGCCATTTAAAACACAGTAAACTGTGAGAAAACCCCAAACTTTTTCGTAAAGTTTGGGGTTTTATTTTTCATCATCACATTCTTTAACTAACCTAGTATCAGATCCTGTTATCAACTCGCATTCAGTGTTATGCTCGCGAGCTTGGTATTAACTCCATGTGTTTAGGACGAATTTCCTTGCAATCTTGGCTTTCCTTTCTCGTTAAATCTGTTTTTCTTGGCCTGATTATTTCTGGGGTCTTACTGCTTTTGGTGTCTAATTTAAGAAGCGGAGAAGGCTTTTCATTCACCCACCTGTTTCAAGAAAAGTACACGCAAGACAAGATTTCCTTTAACACCGCTATTAACAACGCAGGCCCAGCGGTTGTTAACATTTATAGCTTTAGTTACGACACGCGCTCAGTCTTATTTAGTCGCAGACCAACAGAAAGAACCAGTCTAGGTTCTGGTGTAGTAATGACAAACAACGGGCATATATTGACGTGCCTCCACGTCATTCAAAATGCAGACTATATCGGTGTTGTTTTATCGGATGGCCAATTTTACGAAGCGCAGCAGGTGGGTAACGATCCGTTAACCGACCTTGCTGTACTGAAAATCAACATCGAAAATGCACCTATTATTCCTCAAATTGAAGACCCTGATACACAAGTAGGCGATCTTGTTTTGGCCATTGGTAATCCGTACAACTTAGGCCAAACCATTACTCAAGGTATTGTGGGAGCAACAGGCCGCGCCCAAATCAACAGTAATGTTGCAGGCTATGCTAACTTTATTCAAACCGATGCGGTTCTTAATGAAGGCAATTCGGGCGGAGCCTTAGTGGATAGCAACGGCATTTTAGTGGGTATCAATAACGCCAATTACAAAACGCTGGATAACCAAAGACGCATTAAAGACGTTCCGGGCGTATTTTTTGCTGTGCCCTACAAACTGGCGAAAAAGGTTATGGACCAGATCATCTCAAACGGCAGAGTCATTCGAGGCTATCTTGGTGTATCCGGTAATGACCTTCCCGGGCAGCCCGGCTTCTTGATTACCAATATTAGTCCAAGGGGGCCCGCAGCCATTGCAGGCCTGCAGCCCAACGACATTGTAATCTCTGTAGATGGAATCCCGCTTGAAGGTGCAGCGCATGCTTTAGAGCTTGTTGCAGAAACCACACCTGGCACTACGTTAAATTTTCAGGTTAGCCGAAATGATCAGGTTTTTACTATTCCTGTGAACATCGCAGAGTTGCGAAATTCATAACGCTTTACGATTTAATGCGTTGAATATTTGCACCTAATCCACTCAACTTTTCTTCAATACGCTCATAGCCGCGATCTAAGTGGTAGATACGATCAATAACCGTCTCGCATTCATTAGCAACGAGCGCAGCAATAATGAGGCTTGCAGATGCTCTTAAATCTGTTGCCATCACAGGTGCGCCTTTAAGTTGAGAGTCACCACTTGTCATTGCACTATTACCACGAAGTTCAATTTCTGCACCCATGCGGTGTAATTCTGGAACATGCATGAAGCGATTTTCGAAGATGGTTTCCGTTACCGTAGCGGAGCCAGAAGCAATCGCATTTAAGGCAACAAACTGTGCTTGCATATCTGTTGGAAAACCCGGGTGTGGGTCGGTATTGATATTAACAGCCTTAGGCTGTGCGCCATGCATGTTTAGCTCAATCCAATCTTCGCCAGAGCTAACCTCCGCACCCATTTTTGAAAGTTTATCGAGTACGGCCTCTAAGGTATCAGGCGCCGCATTCAAACACTTAACATGACCTCGTGTTGCCGCTGCAGCCACAAGAAACGTGCCTGTTTCAATGCGGTCAGGTAACACTTTGTACTCACACCCAGAAAGTGATTCAACACCCTCGATTGTTACAGTAGGTGTGCCAGCACCAGATACTTTCGCTCCCATCGCGTTTAGGCAATTCGCCAAATCAACGATTTCAGGTTCTCTTGCCGCATTTTCTATTGTGGTTATACCCTGTGCGAGCGCTGCGGCCATCATGAGGTTTTCCGTTGCACCAACGCTCACCATATCCATAAAGATGTTGCAGCCCTGTAAGCGACCATCTACCTTAGCTTTAATGTAACCGCCTTCTACTTCAATTTGCGCCCCCATTTGCTCCATACCAGCAAGGTGCAAATTAACCGGCCTTGCACCTATTGCGCAGCCGCCGGGTAAAGATACCGTTGCTTCACCAAATTTGGCTAAAAGCGGCCCCAAAACCAGTACAGAGGCCCGCATTGTTTTAACCAATTCATAAGAGGCAACTTGGTTATCAATGCAACTTGCATCAATAAGAATGTTGCCATCAACGGCTCTTTCGGCCTTTGCACCGAGTTGCTTTAAAAGCGCCAAGCTTGTATTCACATCCCGCAGCTCTGGTACATTACTAAACTGGCAGGGAGAATCTGCCAATATGCTCGCTAATAGAATCGGCAATGCCGCATTCTTTGCACCAGAAATACTAACTTCGCCAGACAAAGGTCTGCCGCCACGGATGAGAAGCTTATCCATCAAAGGCCTCGTGTAGGATGATAAAAACTAGAAAGGGATTAGAACAAAATTAATGTCTAATCCCAAATCGAAAATGCTATGAATAGGTATGTTAAGCGTCAGGCAGTAATAATTTTTTGTCTTTTTGCCATTGCTCTTGGTTGAAAGTTTTAATGGATAACGCATGGAGCGTTCCATCAGCAATATGCTCATTTAATGGCGCGTAAATCATCTGCTGTTTCTTAACGCGTGACATACCATCAAAGCTATCGCTCACGGCGAGAATTTGAAAATGTGAGCCTTCGCCCATCACGTGAACTTCGCTCAAATCTAAGGTTTCTTCTAGGATTTTTTTGATATCTTCTGCTTGCATGATGACGAGTACTTATCTAATACAAAAATCGAATGTTGCTATTGTAACCCTAATACCGCTTCAAGGTCGCTAATTTTTGCAAGCGTAGACACGATAGAAGGCGCATTTAGCAGCTGTAATTGTTTGCCATCTTTGATGCAATCGAGACTGGCGTTGATTAAACCTGCAACGCCAGCCGTATCAGCATGCTCTAACCCCGATAATTCCAACTCAATCACATCCGTTGATATCTGCTTAAACCCTTCTCTGATTTGAAACAAAGTATCAGCAACACTTTGCCAATCTAATGTACCCTTAAGCTGAATTTGGTTTTCGGTGGTTTTTAACACTTCACATACTGACGACATTCATTATCCCTTTGCTGCTTTCTCTAAATTGATAGATTGCTTGTTTTTCTTGCTCAACTCTTCGATAACTTTATCGATGCCATCTTGACGCAAAATACCTTCAAGCTCACTTCGCTTGCTCGATAGCAGACTAATGCCTTCAGCTACCATATCGTAAGCTTTCCATTCATTTGTTTTTGAATTTCGACGCACCTTAAAAGCAATTTTGATATCCGGACGCTCACCATCTTTGATAATGGCTCTTACCGTTACATCTTTGCGTTTATGGAAGTCTTTAGGTGGCTCAAACTCAACGGTTTGATCTTCATACTGACCTAATGCAATGGCATAGGTCGAGATTAAATAAGTACGGAACACCTCAATGTATTCAGGAATGCGCTTTTTGGGAACCTTACGAAAGTACTTACCCAAGACTTTTAAGGCGGCAAATTGATAATCGATATGGGGTAAAAGCTCTTCAGCAACGATCGCTTTCAGCTCATCAGGGTTTTCTTTAATTTTATCCTGACTATTTTTGATTCTATCAAATGTTTTACTCGCTACTTCTTCAAGTAACAAATAAGGATTGTCTTGCGCTAAAGCGTTGCCACTAAACATAAGCATTGCAGCTAATAACAATCCACTAAAACTGAAACCCACTTTCATTTTTGCTCTCTGCATTATTTTATTCCTATCAGTTTTATTCGTCGTTATCTTTACTAAACAAGAACTGACCAATGAGATCTTCAAGTACCAATGCGGACTTTGTATCTGCAATGAAGTCTCCTTCAGCTAACGTTTCGATACCATCGAAAGAAAAACCCGGGTGAAAACCCACAAATTGCTCACCCAGCAACCCCGAGGTCAAGATAGAGACCGAACTTGTATCAGGGAAATCTCGGTAATCCGCACTAATCACTAGCGTCACTACTGGAGTATAGTCTTCCGGGTCTAGCTCGATTTCGCCGACTCGTCCAATAACCACTCCACCGACTTTTACTGCTGAGCGCGGTTTTAACCCACCAATATTGTCGAATTTTGCATACAGGTTATACGTCTCACCATTGCCACTCATTCCTTGATCTGCAACTTTAAGCGCCATCATTAATAACGAAACAAAGGCCAACGCCACAAATAAACCAACACCAATTTCTACTTTTCTCGATGTCACAATCGCCTCCTAATTCGTACCAAACATCAATGCAGTTAACACAAAGTCCAAACCCAAAACCGCTAATGAAGAGTGCACTACCGTTTGAGTTGTTGCCGCACTAATTCCTTCTGACGTGGGTACTAAGTCATAACCTCTAAAAACCGCTATCCAAGTCACAACAAAAGCGAACACTAAGCTTTTGATGACACCATTTAAAACATCGTCATTAAAGTCGACTGATGCTTGCATAATAGACCAGTAACTCCCTGAATCTACGCCTAACCAATCTACGCCAACCAAATGACCACCCAATATGCCTATCGAGCTAAAAATTATGGCCAACATAGGCATAGAGATAACCCCCGCCCAAAAGCGGGGTGCGATGACTCTGCGCAATGGGTCAATTGCCATCATTTCTAAACTGCTTAATTGCTCAGTGGCCTTCATTAAGCCAATTTCTGCCGTTAACGCCGAACCTGCTCGTCCGGCAAATAAAAGCGCAGTCACAACTGGCCCAAGCTCACGGAGCAACGACAACGCAACCATTGGGCCTAAGCTATCTTCCGCGCCATAATCCACAAGAACGGTATACCCTTGCAGGGCCATAACCATGCCGATGAAAAGCCCGGAAACACCCACAATTAACAGTGATTGCACACCCACAATATAAATTTGTTTAATCACAAGAGGGGTGTTTTTAATAAGCTGAGGACGCGCGATTATCGCCCCAACAAGCACGAAAAAAGCCCGACCGGTTGTTGCGAAAGCATTAAGCGTAGAACGGCCTAATTTTGCAAAAAACTCCATTATTTGCGCTCTCCTAAAACTGTCGCAAAGTCATCTGCTGGAAAATGGAAAGGAACCGGCCCATCTGCGTTTCCTTTCAAGAACTGTTGAACCAGTGGTGAATCAGAAGTTTGAATTTCCTCGGTCGTGCCCTCACCAATAATGCGCTTATCTGCAAGAACGTATACATAGTCCGCAATACTCAGCACTTCGGTAACATCGTGTGTCACCACAATGCTGGTTAAACTCAATGCATCATTTAGTTCTTTAATCAGCTTAACCAAAACGCCCATCGAGATCGGGTCTTGTCCTGCGAAGGGTTCGTCGTACATGATAAGTTGAGGGTCAAGAGCGATTGCGCGAGCCAACGCTGCCCTTCTTGCCATCCCGCCCGACAGCTCATTTGGCATTAAGTCAGCAGCACCGCGAAGCCCAACAGCTTG
>CAXRCC010000270.1:0-14478 GCA_964228975.1 Paraneptunicella sp.
TTTAAATCGGCGTGTCTGTCTTCGTGCTCTTTATTGCCGTCTTTATCTAGATCGGTAACCGCATTCCCGTTAACGAGTTCGACCAAGTACGCTCGACTCGACCCGGTTGGCGGTGCGCACAAAGACGCACTGGCCGTTGCAGGTAAATAAGTGGTAAAAAACAAACGGTAGTTGAGAATCAAAGGCGATGCCAAGACCTTTTCACCACCTGTCCCCATATTAATAAACCAGCCTTTTTTATCGACAAACTCATTCACTTCTAACTCTCGCTGTGTTTCATCCGATGTGGTTAACAGATGACTTGAAGCGTCATACAAATCTGAGTGGGTGTAAGCAATTGCTGGTAATGTGTAATTACCATCAGTATCCAACTCAAAAACCCCTTTGTCTTTTATCATATAAATTTGATCTTGAATCACCTCATTCAAAGGATGCGCACGATATCCACTCCCAATGGCAACGGCGTAATAATGTTCATCGGCAAGGCTGATCTCAGAGACATCGGGGGCATAGTAGAAGCGTCTATTATTGGCTTCTGTTGCATCGCTTGAAAAAGATGCTAAAAGTCCTCCTGTAGCAAGGTTTGCCGCGCCTTCTCCATTATGGATATCAATACGGAATATCTGCCCTCCTGTATCAGCAACGTATAAATGGTCCACTAGGCCATCCGTGTCTCTATCGATAGCAGAGATTCTTGCAGGAATACTGTATTGCATATTGGGTAAAACAAGGTCTGCATTATTATTACTGGCTTGCCATAACAACGCCCCCGTATCGGCATCCACAATAAACACAGCATTGCCTACCACATCGGGCGATCTCAATGTTTTGCTATCTTGGCTGTCATCATAACCACCACCGAAAATCAGCACTTCTTTTACAACACCGCCAATATTAATTTTAGTCACGGTAGGTCTCGACCACGTTTGACCAAGCTTTTCGAAACCCGTGCTTCCGCCTTGAATCGTAAATAAAGAAGATGGCGCAGTTTTATTGCTGATGTCAAAAGCATAATAGTTGTTTCCACCACGCCTCATCCCAAGATAAAGGTATTTGCTGCTCCCCCTATCACGGAGCACCATATCTCCATCTAAACCATAGATGTGATTGAAACTGGAATTGTCGAGGTAAATATCGTGCAAATTAGAAAGCAAGGACTTAGGAATAATAGAGAAGTTTTCCTCGCCAGTATCCGGGTCAATACTATGCAAAAAGCCATGATTTGTAGCAACGAGCACCGCGCTATCGGTATCGGAGTAGTTCACAATCACAGGTTGAGAATGAATGGGGTCGCCCATTTGTAAACGCACATCCGTTGTATCACCATCGCCGTCATCATCTAAAACGTCCACGCCACGCGCCCATTTTAAAACAGCCGTGCGAGTGTCACTGGGGTTGGGCTCTGCATCAACGGCTAAATCCAGTGTCGAAATATTCGTATTGCTCTCGTGTAATTGATTCGATGTGGTGACAATGCTGCCGTTTCCATCGAAAAAATACACGCTTCTAACTAAATCGAGATTACTCGCAGCCCCGCCTGCCCTTACGTCATTTCCATCCGCTAACGTAGACCAATAACTGTGCGCGTTTTCATCGAAAAATCCCGTACTTTCATTCACCGCAATCGCACCGTTTCTATCTCGAATCACATCACTGTCTAAACGGTATTTTTTCAGGTTGCCCGGCCAACGCGTGCCCTCAGCAGGCTTAAATAAGGCAAAATACAGTTCATCTCTGTGGGTGAGGCGATTGAGCTGGTTTACAGCAACCCCTGGTGAAACGAAAGTCGCGTTAACATCTTTCACATTGCGTAAAATGGTTTGAAATGCGGTGACTAAATCGGAACTGTTATCAGCGGTGTAAAACCCGCCACCACTTTGCAATGCAATTTGATTTAAAAAGTTATTTGCCGTGGCGTTAGCTGCAAAACCTATGGTATGAGTTGTCACGCGAGTATTTATTTTGGATTGGTCGGTGTTAGCAATATTGCGCACTAAATCTAGCCCGCATTGCTCGCCGCCACTGCCAGTGCATGGCTGCCCCAATAATGCTTCAATCTCATCAACGCTGTGATTGTTGTTCGCCTGCCCATCCGACAGTAAAACAATGTGATTATTGGTTTGGCACTGAATGTCTGTCACGGGTGAATTGTAGGTTGCTCCAGAGGGAATATATTGCGTAATACAATCATAATTATTCAAGTTATCTTCTGAGCAACCTGAAGGCAAAACGGAATCCGAGCCTGTATAAGAAAGACGATGACTGACTCGGGTATTTCTCCTCACGGTACTACTTACACTGGAATTACCCCGAGTGCGACCATAATACACAGGCAAACCACCATAATAACTGGCAGCTTCATAAAGGGTATCAACGATTGGAGTGTAACCACTGGCTTTAAGCTCATCGACTTGATTTAACAGCAAAGAGCGCACTGTTGCTACGGAGTTAGGTGTTGCATTACCACGATATCTAATAATCAATCTTGCTGCGCCAGAGGGTTTACCTCTGTAAGTAAATGCACCGCGATTTCCTGTGATATTAGAAACAATCAACATCATATCGTTGCTAGCAGACCAGTCCCCACGATTTACGATCGCTTGAACAACGCTCGAAATAGACGGTGAGCGATACACATAATTTTTATACCAAGGCGGAATGTTGTTCCATGTCACTGCCGCTGTTTTAGGCTTGTTTCTTAGCAAATACCTTGGATATGAGGAAAAACCTTCGGCATCAGCTTCATTGGCTGCACTTATTTGAAACGATGCTCCGCCACCTGTGCGACTTTGATACGCCGTAAACTCTAAATACGCCTCGGTAATAGTTGCTCCTTGAGGCACACCAATTCCTTCAAATCGCATGGCAATATGAGCGTTATAACTCGCGTTGAATGTCAGCTCACTTCCCGTCGATTGATAGCCATTTGTGGTTTCTTCTGCATTGTTACTTTGGGAAGAAACCTGATACGTCAATTCCCCTTGAATACACCCTGTTGCCGTTAAATGATCGTATTCAATAACAAGTTGCACTTGGCTGCCATCGCCGGCATCGGAGGCCTTTGCTACGCGCCCGCTTGCAGCGTCTGCACTGGAAGCATTAAATATAAAGCTAGCCGCATTTCCCCCGCACCAAGCAGGCTGATTAACGACTTCTTGCAGTATTGAGGTTAAATCTGGCGTCGCAATTTCTTCATTCGCATCAGGAAAAGCATTGGCGCTATCCCAGGTTACCGATGACGTTGTCAGCGCGCGTGACGAAAGATCCGATGAGGCTGTTGAAAAGCCCGATGAATCGGGTGTCAGCTCCCCAGCAATTTGAATTGAAGTGTCCGCCAAGTTATTCGCTCCGGAGGTCATTCGAATTGAAGCCGATAAGATAGTTGCCCCTTGAGGAATACTGACGTTTTGGAATCGAAATCCTGATGTCACGTTCGCGGTTCCTTGCGATACAATCACATTATCAGTTCCTAATGTAACGACACCTGCTATTTCATGAGCATCGTCTTCTGACTGAGACACGCCAATGACTAACTCGGGCTCAACCGGATCATCAATTCCCCTCACTGGATAGAGTATTGGTCCACCGTAATCTGAAAAACGCATTAGCCCTGCGTTAATATTGGTTGATGAACTTAAGGCTGCTTTTAAGGCATTTTGCACCCGCAACATACGCGATTCTGCACCGCCATCCTTATTCGTCATACTGCCCGAAGTATCCATAATAAAAAGGACATTAGGATTGTAAGTAACTTGTTGATTCCCCGCCCCTAAGTAGATTTCCAGATCGTCCGCCCACGCGCTCCAAACAACGCTTATCGACAATACAAGGCTTAAGCAAAATGAATAAAGATGAGAAAATTTCACCATAACAACCTCCTAGTTCCCGGATGCGGGGGCAAAAACAGCGGCCGAGAGTGTATTGGCGACAGCGAAGCGGGATGCAGCCAGTTGACCACAGCCTCGAACGAGAAAGACGTGACAATTGATACTACTGCCAGAAATAACATTGCTCGAACCAAGACAGGCTTGCTCTCGAACAAAGGCAGTTTTAGACCAACTGGTGACATCGGGATTGGTACTGTAATTTCCAGCGGCCACTTGGCGAACGCCCGTTGCTAAACCTGCCGCTGTGATTTGGCGATCCACCCAGTTTACGTTGTCGTAGCAACTAAGATCTTGGTTATCTAAATCGATAGCATTGAGCTGGCGCGCTTCCGACAGCGGATCTGTTAACGCAGGGTCGGTGAGAATACCCGGGTCTTCCGATTCAAAGACCACTCCAGAAATAGCCGCTTCTGCTGCATCAAATGCAATTGTTCTGTTTTCCATACTACTTGCCATCTTTCCTTGGAATAAGCCACTCGTTACCGACGTCACGCCAAGAATGGTAAGACTCAACAATACTAATAATGAAAAAACCATCACTAAACCTTGCTGCTTCATGTTTTTCTCGTCCTCACAAAGTTCTTGGTATTACGCAACGTTATGGTCGTCTCAAACATCTTGTATAAGTGATTCGTTGGCGGTACTAAAGTCGCCTCGTTGAGTAATTTAAAAGTGGGCTTAGGATCAATATGCACCTCGCCTTCACCCTCAAGCAAAATGGCCAAACGGATAGCCACCACTTGTCCTCCTTGCGACCGCGCCGCGTCGATTTGATCGGCGGTGACATAATTCACAGGACGCCCGGTGTTATCACCGCTTCCCGCTATAGCACTGATGCCATAAAGCACCTGAAAACTTTCCACATCATCAAGAAGTGTGAAACCTGCATCGCCATTATTGCCTACGGCTGCTCTTTGTCCGCGCAGCACTCGACCATCAAAGCCTCTGCATTTCAAACTGTTATCTTCAACGTAGTATTGGTTGATCACATAGAACTCTTCGTTATCGAGATACCCCAATTTATAACCTCGACAATCTCGCCTTGCCTGTAATCCAACAACTAACGTGTCGCTTGTTCCAACAGCACCCTGAATCGAACCCAATGCGAGGTTGTTGTCGAGATCACCCGGAAGGATCACGGGGCGGTTTTGAACAAATGCCGCCTCGTCAACAATGTCCACCGAGCGGTTTAAATCCGGAGACAACGGGTCATAACGACCAACCATAAGAATATCGGTGCGCAAACGATTTATAATAAACCGGCCACCTTCTTGCGCTGATGCAACAGCCCTGTTTAATCGCTCTGTGACTTGGCTGCTAATCAGCATCTGTACCACCGCACCAGTAATTAACAGCCCCATTGCCAATGAAATCATCAGTTCAACCAAGGTCAAGCCACGTTGTTTACGCGGCACACTCAATCGGTTCAAATGCGGCTTCATAAGGTCACATCCACCACTACGCAATCATGTGGTTCAGACTCGCCGACATTGCAGTCCGCATTTAGCTGACGTTCAATATTTTGCCAATTCTCAACGGGCCACTTCAGAAAAATGCGATGCCTCGAACCCGCACTACAAGTATCGGCATCTAACACATTGTTGTCGGTGCAGGTTAAACTTAGCGTCAACGCTGAGCTAACCGAAGCAGCGGAACAGCTCATTTCATAAGCATCAAAAACGGCGAATTGCGCGGCAGAACAAGCGTTATTTCGACAGTTTGGAATCGTTGGCGGGTGCGCAAGACAATGGCACTGAAAATTCGAAACGCTTCCCGTACAGGATAAATTATTGAAGTTATAGATATTCGTATCGAAGTACTGATTATCTACCACAAGCCCGCTGCCTACGGCAGAAAGCGCAGCGTTAGCTCTTAATCGCTCACTCAACTGCTGTGCAACCATCACAGCTTGAGAACGGTGCAAAGCATCTGAATTGGTTAATGTTCCAATAAACTGCAATGAGGCTACGCCGAGCAAACCCACGGACAAAATAACCAGCGTCACCAGCACTTCTACCATGCCGACGCCCGCTTGTTTTCTGTAATTTATATAGGTTTGCATACTCAAACTTCGAACAATCTCTATTGGACCAATTTTAGTACACCTTAAGGGAATTTCGGTTTGAATGGTTATATAGCGATAAAATTACGTATTATTCTAACGAGGTAAGCGCTGTATTTTCGTCCACAAAAGTATCTCAGCGATCTCAACGGCCTATCCCGAAAACAAAACTAATCTATAAAAATCATGAACTTATTATCAAATTTGGCGAGTTGAACTCACATAGTGAAGGGATACTTTGTTATAAATAGAAATACTGTGAACTCATTCTCAAATTCACAAAACGTCAGCTCTGCTCATGAAAAGGAGCATGGATTAATGCGTATCCAATATAGAGAAAAATGACGAAAAAGAAGTGTTTGGGAAGAGTAAGGAAATCCAGGAGCAAAAAAGAAGTACGTGGGAAAAGTAAGAAAATCCAGGGGCAAAAAATAAGTGCGTGGGAAAAGTAGGAAAATCAAGGAGCCAAAAATAAGCAGGTCGCAATGTAGAAAATCACGACCCATTGAATGGCAAATTACGAAACTTGTTTAACCCGCAACTCTTTAGGAATTGCGAATTCGATGTTTTCTTCACGCCCTTGCGTTTCAACAACATCGACCGCGCCCAACGTCATTAGGCGGTCAATAACGCCTTTAACCAACACTTCAGGAGCAGACGCCCCCGCTGTCACACCAATGCGCTTTGTGTTGGCAATCCAAGATTCTTGAATCGCATCACAATCATCGATTAAGTATGCTGTTGCGCCAATTTTTTCAGCGAGTTCTTTCAAACGGTTTGAGTTTGAGCTGTTTTTTGCGCCAACAACCAGCACGAGATCACACTCTGCCGCCAACGAACGTACCGCATCTTGGCGGTTTTGCGTGGCATAACAAATGTCATCCTTACGAGGGCCGTTAATCTTTGGATACTTGGCGCGAAGCGCATCAATGACATCAGCGGTATCGTCTACCGACAAGGTTGTTTGGCTACAGTAGTACAAAGCTTCAGGGTTCTTCACTTCGAGTTTATCAACATCTTGTGCCGACTCAACAAGGTAAATACCGCCTTCATCGTTGTCGTACTGTCCCATCGTTCCTTCAACTTCAGGGTGACCTTGGTGGCCTATCAAAATACACTCCACCGCTTGTTTACTCGCGCGGCTAACTTCCATATGCACTTTGGTCACTAACGGACAAGTGGCATCAAACACGCGCAAACCACGGGCATTTGCCTCTTGACGCACTTTTTGAGAAACACCGTGTGCAGAGAAAATCACAATGTTATCGTCTGGCACTTCATGCAACTCATCAACAAACACCGCTCCGCGCTCTCGCAAGCTTTCTACCACAAA
Organism: Paraneptunicella sp.; assembly: GCA_964228975.1. GTDB lineage: Bacteria > Pseudomonadota > Gammaproteobacteria > Enterobacterales > Alteromonadaceae > Paraneptunicella. Next base: position 7,283 of record CAXRCC010000270.1, read on the forward strand.
CTTGTTGTGCACCACTTCATGACGCACATAGATGGGTGCAGAGAACAATTCTAAGGCTTTTTCAACAATAGTAATCGCTCTATCTACCCCGGCACAAAAGCCTCTTGGATTCGCTAGATTAATTTGCATGTTTCACTCCAAGCCTTAGTTAACTTCAAGGATTTCGACGTCGAAAATAACCGTTTGGCCAGCTAATGGATGATTAAAATCCACGGTGACAGAGTCGCCAACGACTTCGCGGATAATCCCCGGAATTTCCACGCCACCCGGTTGGGTAAACGCCATGATCATCCCCGGTTGAGCAGGTGTTTCCGCATCAAACTTATTTCTGTCCATGTGATGGATGTTATCGGGGTTAGGCATACCAAAGGCATCATCCGGCGGTAATGTGAAAGACTTCTTGTCTCCTACCGACAGCCCAAGTAAGCAAGATTCAAAATTTGGCGTTAAGTTACCATCGCCAATCTTCAGTTTTGCAGGTTTGTTGTGAACACGTGTACTGTCAGCGGCAGAGCCATCTTCCAGTTTTAAATCGAAGTGTAAAACGACTTCACTCTCGTTTCCGATTACAGCTTTATTTGTCATCATCTTCTTTTATTGGGTCAGGATTTTTAAAAGCGTCAATAAGCAGGCCCACTGCGCCCAAGAATATGGCGCAATCGGCAATATTAAACGCTGGCCAGTGCCACGTTTGGTAATACACATCCAAGAAATCAACCACATAACCATAGGCTAAGCGATCATATAAGTTGCCCAGCGCACCACCTAAAATCAGGGAAAAAGAAACAGGCAATAACACTTGGTCACGCTTGGTTTGCCTTAACCACCACACGATTAACACGCTAACGAAAATAGCGATACCCGTGAATAACCATCGTTGCCAACCACCTGCGTCACTTAAAAAACTGAATGCCGCGCCGTGATTCTGCACATAGGTAAAATTGAATAATGGCATGATTTGAATCGAGTCATATAACGCCATATTTTTTAATACCAACTGCTTGGTAATTTGGTCCAAGCCAAATGCGATGGCGGCTAACCACAACCATCGCAAACCTGTTTCTTTTACTGCATTAAGCATAACGGCGGGTCTCACCCTCTCCTTCAACGTTATCAACACAACGTAAACACAAATCGTCGTATTTTTCGTTAGCGCCAACATCTTCGCGATGGTGCCAACAACGTTCACACTTACTGCCCGGTGCTTTTCCTAAGGTTAACACCAATCCTGCTAAGTCCGTTTTTAATGCGTCTTCTGGCGCTTGAGCCATCGGCTTCACTGCCGCTAACGACGTAAGCAATACAAAGCGCAGCTCATCTTCTAATTTCGCGACTTTGTGCATCAACTCATCAGAGGCATAAAGCGTCACGTTTGCTTCAAGTGAACTACCAATCGTCTTCTCTTTACGTGCCTGCTCTAGCGCTCGGTTCACTTCTGTTTTCACTGTCAGAATGTCTTGCCAATAGGCATTGTCTAATTCTGCATCGCTTTCAACGGAGTCGAACCCGGTGTACCACACGCCAGTCAACACAAACTCATCTCGCTGACCCGGTAAGGCTTCCCACAATTCTTGTGCAGTAAAGCTGGTGATAGGCGCCATCCAACGCACCAATGCTTCAGAGATATGATACAGCGCGGTTTGGCATGAACGACGTGCGTGACTATCCGCTTTTGCCGTGTATTGGCGATCTTTAATCACGTCTAAGTAGAAGCTACCTAGCTCAATCGAGCAGAAATGCATTAATTTCTGTGTCACTTGAATCAAATCGTAAGAGTTATACGCGGCAAGAATTTCTTCTTGAACCGCCTTAGCGCGCTGAACAATCCACTTATCCAATGCCACTAAATCCTTACCTTCAAGCAAATCCGTTTCAGGGTTGAACCCATTCAAGTTCGCTAACAAGAAACGCGATGTATTACGTACACGGCGGTATGTATCCGCCGCACGCTTAAGGATTTCATCTGATACCGCAATCTCGCCACTGTAATCTGTAGACGCCACCCACAAACGCAGAATATCCGCGCCGAGCTTGTTCACAACATCTTGAGGTGAAATCGTGTTACCTAACGACTTAGACATCTTGCGCCCTTGCGCGTCAACGGTAAAGCCGTGAGTCAGGACCTCTTTGTAAGGCGCTTTGCCTTTGCCCGCAATCGAACTCATTAACGAAGACATAAACCAACCTCGGTGTTGGTCAGAGCCTTCTAAATATAAATCCGCTGAGGCAGGAATATCGTCTCGTTGGTCAACCACAAAAAAGTGCGTAACGCCTGAGTCGAACCATACGTCTAGGGTATCCGTTACTTTGCGGTAAGACTTAGCATCATCACCGATGAGTGACTCGGCTTCTAGCTCCCACCACGCTTCAATGCCCTTTTCTTCAACCTGAAGGGCGACTTTCTCGATAAGCTCAGCGGAGTTCGGGTGTAACTCTCCAGTTTCACGGTGAACAAACAGCGCAATGGGCACGCCCCACGTACGCTGACGAGAGATACACCAATCGGGTCTCCCTTCAACCATGCTTTCGATACGACCTTGGCCCCAATCAGGGATCCACTTTGTCTCTTTGATCGCGTCAAGTGACTGATTACGAAGGCCATTTTTATCCATGCTAACAAACCATTGTGGCGTCGCGCGGAAAATAATCGGCGTTTTGTGTCTCCAGCAATGCGGATAGCTATGCTCATAGGCGTGATGATGTAATAGCGTGCCCGTTTCTTTTAACAGCTCAACAATATTGGCATTCGCTTTGAACACGTGTTGACCTGCAAAAATCTCAGTACTATCGAGATATACGCCGTTATCTCCCACAGGATTAGCAACCTCTAGGTCGTATTGCTTACCCACGTTAAAGTCGTCAACACCGTGACCCGGTGCAGTATGCACGCAGCCTGTACCTGAATCGGTCGTCACGTGGTCGCCTAAAATAAGCGGTACATCAAAGTCGTAGAAAGGATGTTTAATACGCAGGTTTTCAAGATTCGCACCCGATGCATGACCCAAAGCGTGGTAATGCTCAAAACCGAAACGGTCCATGCAATCTTTCATTAGGTCTGTGGCAACCACTAAACGCTGCTCTTTGCCTTCATCTTCAACTTGCACAAGTACATATTCAAGCTGAGCGTTTAAGCTAACTGCGCGGTTTGCAGGAAGTGTCCAAGGTGTGGTTGTCCAAATAACCACTGAGATTTGGCCGTTACCTTCACGCCCTTCGGGGTGATTAAACTTGCTGACAAACGTGGATTCATCAACAACGGGGAAGGCAACATCAATCGCAGGAGAGGTTTTATCTTTGTACTCTACTTCCGCTTCTGCGAGTGCAGAGCCACAATCTGTACACCAATGAACGGGCTTAAAGCCTTTTTCCATATGGCCAGAATCAACGATTTTGCCTAAATAACGGATAATGTCGGCTTCAGATTTGAAGTCCATTGTTTTGTATGGTTTGTCCCACGCGCCTAACACGCCTAAACGAACAAAATCGTCCATTTGCAATTGGATTTGCTTTTCTGCGTATTCACGGCACTTTTGGCGAAACTCTGCAACAGACACTTTTTTACCGGGTTTGCCAACTTTCTTTTCTACCATTAATTCGATAGGCAAGCCGTGACAATCCCACCCCGGTACGTATGGGGAATCAAAATCTGAAAGGGTTTTAGATTTAATAATAATGTCTTTGAGGATCTTGTTAACGGAGTGACCAATATGGATCACACCGTTTGCATAAGGAGGGCCATCATGCAAAATAAAAGGTGTTTTACCCTGTTTTGCGGCGCGAATTTTTTCGTACAAACCTTTTTCTGTCCACTGTTTCAGCATGCCTGGCTCGCGCTGAGCAAGGTTGCCTCGCATTGGAAACTCAGTCTCCGGTAAGTTTAAGGTGTGTTTGTAATCGCTCATTTATCCTCAAATCCAAAACTATTTTTCAACATTGGGTTGTGCCAACCACTTTCTTGCCGTGTCAGCATCAAGACTAATTTGTTCTTTTAACGCTTCAAAAGAAGCGAACTTTACTTCATCCCTGATTTTATGATGCAGCTCGACAGTTAAATTCTTGCCATATAAGTCTGCATTTAAATCAAAAATATGGACCTCTAGCTGAGGTTTATCTCCATTTACCGTTGGGCGCTTACCCACATTGGCCACGCCCAAAAAAGTACGGGGGTCGGTGTCGGCATCGTTGCGTGTGACATGCTCACAAAGCACTTTCACCACAACCGCAAAAACACCGGATACAGGCACAGTGCAGCGCAGCAATGGGATATTAGCAGTGGGAAAACCAATGCTTCGGCCTAACTTTTGGCCATGAATAACCTTGCCACTAATGCTGTAAGGGCGGCCCAAATAGGCTTTCACTCTTTCAAAGTCTGCACTTTGTAAAGCGTCTCGAATTAACGAGGAGCTGACGCGTGCGTCTTTTAGCTGCAAGCTCTTTGTGTCGACGACATCAAAGCCAAACTGTTCGCCCGCCGCCTTAAGCATAGCAAAATCGCCTACGCGGCCTTTACCAAAGCGAAAATCATCGCCCACAACGAGGTACTTCACCCCTAATTTTTTCACGAGTAAGTGTTCGACGAAATAGGCTGCACTCTGACTTGAGAACTTGCTATCAAATTTCATGCAAATCAGTCGATCAACGCCTAGCTCTCTTAATAAGCTGTATTTTTCACGTAAACGCGTTAATCGAGCGGGCGCTTTGTGCGGTGCAAAAAACTCTTCTGGTTGAGGCTCAAAGACCATCACCGTAGCGGGTACATTCAAAGCTTTCGCCTTTTGAATAACCTGCTTCAAAACCGCTTTATGGCCTAAATGGACGCCGTCGAACTTACCAATAGTAAGAACACAACCATAATGTTGATCATTTAGATTATGTAAACCTCGAACCAGCTCCAAGCGCGACCCCGTTAAATAAAATGCAGACGAATTTCAACTTTACCCATAAAAAAACGCTCGGATTATAACTAACCTGCGCCATAGTTACAGCCTAACAAAGGGGAATTATTGAATTTACCTTAAATCTGCCTTAGCTTTGATGACAAATCGAAGCGAACTCAGCGAATTTTGATACGTTTTTTGCCTATTTTAGCGCTGAAAAATTGCTCACCATTAAATCATAATAAAAAACTAAACGAGAACTCTCGCATGCGAACCAAACTTTTACGCTCCCTATGCCTGATGGCAGCGCTTATGTCGTTTCTGTTACCGACACTAAGCACCGCAAAACCCGGCCCCAAAGCCCCAGACAGAACACAAGGCGAAGGCCCCTACGATCGCGTGATTTTACGCGGCGGCATTGTGGTTAGCGGAGAAGGCGCACCGCCCCAAGGCCCTGTCGACATCATTATTGAAAACGATCGAATCGTGGATATTCGAAGCGTGGGTCACCCCGGCGTGCCGATTAAAGAAAGTGGCCGCCCAAAAGCTGGCAAAAACGACAAAGAAATTGATGTTACCGGCCATTACATTTTGCCCGGGTTCATCGATATGCATGGGCACATTGGTAATTCTGCCGATAACATTCCCGCTGAATACGTATTTAAACTCTGGCTTGCTCACGGCATTACCACCGTTAGAGAGCCCGGCTCTTTTGGCGGCGTAAAATGGACGATGGACCAAGTTAAACGCGCGCAGAAAAACGAAATTGCTGCGCCGCGTATTATTCCTTATCTCGGTTTTGGCATGGGCTGGGACAAACCCATTTACACACCAGAGGATGCACGTAAATGGATGCGCTGGACCAAAAAGCAAGGCTTTGAAGGTGTGAAAATGTTCGGTGCTACACCTAAAATTATGCAGGCAGCGTTAGACGAAGCACAAAAACAAGGCCTTGGGACCGCTATGCACCACGCCCAGTTAAATGTGGTTAAAACCAATGTTATTGATTCCGCTCGCATGGGGTTAACAACAATGGAACATTGGTATGGCTTGCCAGAAGCGCTTTTTGAGAATCAAAAAATCCAAAACTACCCACCTGAATACAACTACAACAATGAGCAAGACCGTTTTGCAGAAGCGGGTAAATTATGGGAGCAAGCCGCCAAGCCCAATAGCGAAAAATGGAACCAAGTGCGGGATGAGCTTATTCAATTGGATTTCACGATTAACCCGACCATGACTATTTACGAGGCCAGCCGCGATCTTATGCGAGAAAGAAACGCCGATTGGCACAAAGACTACACCTTGCCAACACTATGGAAATTCTTCACGCCAAGCCGCTATGCTCATGGTTCTTACTGGTTTGATTGGACCACCGACAATGAAATCCAATGGAAGCACAATTACCAACGCTGGATGACCTTTCTCAATGACTATAAAAACCACGGGGGGCGTGTCACCACAGGTTCAGATTCTGGCTACATCTACAAAATTTATGGATTCGGTTATGTTCGAGAGTTGGAGCTGCTAAGAGAAGCAGGGTTCAATGCACTTGAAGTCATTCAAGCCGCAACATTAAACGGCGCAGAAGCACTCGATATGGAAGATGATATTGGCTCGATTATTCCGGGCAAAAAAGCCGATTTGGTGATTTTAGAGGAAAACCCACTGCGCAACTTTAAAGTGCTTTACGGTACAGGACATTATCGTTTGAACGACCAAAACGAGCCAGTGCGTGTTGGTGGTGTAAAGTACACAATGAAAGATGGCGTTTTGTACGATGCCAAAGCCTTGTTAAAAGATGTCAGAGACATAGTAACCAAAGCTAAGGCAGCGGAAGCAAAATAGCCTTCTGATAAAAAAGAAATAGCACAGAGCAGAGCCATCGCAATATCGAGGCGCTGCTCTTATAATCAACGACTACCAGCCTTATTTATCAACCTGAGTACCGACTTTTGTTATCGACGTTAGTTATCTACTTTTGCTAGCGACTTTAGGTAGCGACGTTAGACATCTGCTTTTGTTAGCGACGTTAGATATCGATTTTAGTTCTCTAATTTTTCGCATCTACTTTTCGAGTCCACCGTTGTTAACCTCTTAAGTCGCGCGATGCAACTAGCTGATCTTGGCGGCGGTGAAATGTCGTGGTCGCATACCAAACACGACAGCAACAACGGTAAACGTCGCAACGCCTGCCCCTATCAACTTCACGAGCAAAGTAATTTGCGCCATCAAAGTAGATTCAGCCCAATACGTCATATCTTGATTCAACCACAGAATAACGCTCACCATCGCAACGGTAGCCAGTGCAATGCGAAT